>NZ_JAUEUE010000002.1:0-492571 GCF_032485055.1 Bradyrhizobium sp. SZCCHNRI20481 | reverse complement strand
GGAGACAACACAGCAGTGATCGAATAGTGTCAGGGATCAGCCCGGTCCAAAATGTCAGGGATCAACCCGGTCGGTCACACCGGGGCGGCGTTATGAATCAGATTTCGGCGACAATTCCCAGCCCATTTTTCCGACTTTTATTACTGCCTCGGTGCGACTCGTTACATTGAGTGCCTTGAGAACGACCGTGATGTGGTTCTTTACTGTCGGCACGGCCATATCGAGGGTCTTGGCAATGATCTTGTTGCTTTTTCCCTTCATCAGGAGCGCAAGCACTTCAATCTGCCGATCGGTCAACCCGAGACCCTTGGGAGAGTCGCGCGCCGCTAGCTTATTTGTAAGCCGCGGAGACGTTGGTTCCTCAAGAATCTCCGAGGGAATGTAAATGCCGCCAGAGAACACTAACTTGATGGCGTTGAGCATGACCTCACGTTCGGTAGTTTTCGGGATGAAACCCAGAGCGCCAAGTCTGAAAGCGCGCTTGACTGTATCTTGATCATCCGAGGACGAGAGCATGACGATAGCAATGGTCGCATAGCGGTCACGCAGTTCGCGGAGGACAGAGAAGCCATCTCGATCAGGCAAATTGATATCAAGCAAAATGAGGCTGATGTCAGGATGTTCCTCGACTATGTGCACTGCCTCACGGCCGTTCGAAGCTTCAAAAATGACGGAGTCTCGCTTCAGTTGTTTCACGACAGCGTGCAACGCCTCGCGGATTAATGCATGATCGTCGACAATAAGAACTTTCATAAAAGCTCTCCGTCATCTCATTGCACGGAGATCCAACTTAAAAAACATACACCCACCTTCGGGTCTTTGGCGAGGAAGAAGCTGGCGGAAGACTGGCTCCCGATACCGTCCATCCACCATCATCCTTGGCCCAACCAGCGGTCCGCCGCCGGGCACTCAAGGTAGGAGCCGAATGCCGTTGTGTGGTGTAATTGTAGTCACCTCACGGTAGGAGCGTGAGTACGGACCACGAAAGTCGTGGGACTCAGAGTCTCCCTCGCCTGTAGGCAAAGGTGATTGATGCCGAGATCTGTACGGTACCTTGATCATAGGACCTAGGAACCTCTCTCTGTGGACCTCCGGCTGATTTACGCGCTGTGCCGTTTGAACGATGATCGTCAAACTCACGCGCCAGCAGGTTCTACCAAGCGCCGCCATATGATCGTTATCGTAGTAGCTTTCGTGGCGGGGTCGGCGTGAAGCAGATCTAGATTGCGGCGTTGTCACGATCCGGCAGCGCGGCGGTGATTTTTTGTCAAATTCGGTCCCTCTTGAGGCGTGCTCGTACGCCGGACGGGGCAATCAGATGCATGATCGAACTGCCGACCTGAAGCCATCGGTAGGCGCGTTGCCGGAGCTGAAAGGCTACGGCCGCGATTTGCGCATTGATGCCTGCCGCGGCATCGCGCTCTGGTGCATCTTTCTTGATCATGTCCCCAACAACATCGGGAGCTGGCTGACGCTGCGGAACTACGGCTTCAGCGATGCCGCGGAAGTGTTCATGTTCGTGTCGGGCGTAACCTGCACGTTGGCCTACGGCAAGGCATGGCGCTGCGGGGGCTGGACCGGCGTGATCGGCCGGACGCTGTGGCGAAGCTGGGATATTTATGTCGCATTTCTGCTGCTCACGCTCGCCTGCGCCATCATGGTTCACCTCGCAGGCGGCGGCCATCTTGCCGACGAGAGCAATACGCGCATTCTGTTGGAACAGCCGGGCGTGACGCTCGCGCACGCGGCGATCCTGCAATACTGCCCCGTCAACACCGACGTCTTGCCGCTCTTCGTGCTTTATCACCTTTTGTTCGCGCCGCTGCTGTGGCTGCTGCTGCGAGCGCCGAACGCAACGCTCGGCGCGTCGCTGTTGCTTTACGCACTGGTGCACGTCTTCGGCTGGAGCATCCCGGCATGGCCGAACGGCCACTGGGCCTTCAATCCGCTGGCGTGGCAGCTGCTGGTCGTGCTTGGCGTGTGGTGGATGATCGAAGACAAGAGAGCCCGGCCATGGGTGACCTCACGCACCGCGCTTGTGGCTGCCGCTCTCTATCTGGTGTTCAGCCTCATCATCGCATTGAGCTGGAGCATCAAACCGCTGGAAGCGCTGGTCCCGCAGGCGCTGCTGACGCTGCTTTACCCGATGGACAAATCGAATCTCGATCCATTGCGACTGCTGCATTTCTTGGCCCTTGCGGTTTTGGTGGTATGGTTAGTGCCTCGCAATTGGCGGGGGCTGACGACGGCGATGATGCGCGGCGCCATTCTCTGTGGCCAGAATTCGCTGCCAATCTACTGCCTCGGCGTTCTGCTGACGTTCGCCAGCCGCCTGGCGCTGCTCGGCATCTCGGAGGGGCTGACGATGCAGATCGCGCTCAGTGTTGGTGGCGTCCTGGTGATGATCGTGGCGGCGACGCTGCTGAACTTGATCAAGATCAAGCCGAGGCAGCAGCCGGACGCGAAGCCCGTCGAGCAGACAACCAGGTCTGAGCTGGTCGTCAATCTCAAGCCAGCCAAGGCGCTCGGCGTTGACATTCCGCCCACGTCGCCCGCCTCGGGCCGACGAGGTGGCCGAATAAAGATGCTGTTTGCTCCGGTGCGCGAGTCCGGCTGCGGCGCTGGTCCAGTGCCAGCAATGAGCACGCCTTCGGGCCACCAGCGAAAACTATGGGTCAGGTCGTGAATTAGATCACAAGGATCGTGGAGCCTGCCCTTTATTCTTCCGGCCATCGTACAGAGGAGCCAAGGCCATGATTTTCCACCCAAGGACCCACAAGGGAGCGGTGCTGATCGCGGCGTGTGTGATGTTTGCCTGCGTAGCGGCATTATTGTCGGTCAACCTGACGTCACCCACTAGCGCCGCGCTCGGCGCTGACTGGCAGTGCAGCCGGCTTGCGCTCGTTATCACGACCTGCACCCATGTGCGTGCACACGAGACCGTTTCAACTGGCGTGCGCAAGCGGACCTGGTACCCGGAATCATAGCTCGGTGATACGGCGGTCTTTGAAGCGGCGTTGCCGGGCCTTTTTCTTGGTCCAGACGAAGGGCTCAGATCTGACGTTATATGCTTTGATGTAGTGACCTGCCCCTAAGAATTTGCGGCCTATGCCGCCAACCTCACCGCAACGGGCGATCGGCTGCGCAACCCCGACCAGCTCCGCCAATCGCCCGTTGCTGCACCCGCGCCACTCGGCGTAAAATTCAACAGGACTCTAAATGCTACTGGATGAAACTTCGGTGGCAGGTCACTCGCAATGACGCCCGTGACGCAGGCAACATCGTTCTATGAAGCCGCGCGTTGCGCCTCGCCGTAGACGCGGGCCAGCAGGCTTCGGGCGGTATCGCCGGCCTGCAGCGCGGCGACGGTGACCGAAGGCTCCGTGCGCGTATCGCGCTTGCCGTGGGAGGTGTGGCGCATCACGCTGGAGAGGCGGCGCGCGATGGCGTGAGCCGAGCGCAGATCGGTCTCGGCGAACACGACGACGACCGAGCCGTTGTCCTCGTGGGTGCCGAAATCCATCCGCCGCATCAGGCGGCTGATGATGCGCGCGCCGTCATACTGCGCGCGCGGATTGACCGGATCGAACGCGAAGCGGGCGACGGCAAGGCTGCCGCCGTTCTTCTGGGTCTGGCTGACGGCGCTGGCGAAGTCGCGGGCGAACGCGTTGCGGGTGAGCAGGCCGGTCTGCGGATCGAGCATGCCGCCGGCTTCGATGGCGCGCAGCGTGCGGTTGAGGCGGGCCTCGAAGGCGTGCTGGCGGATCAAGGGCAGCGCGCTGGCCGCGATGTGCGCGGGAGCGCCGGCGATGATCTCGAGATTGGCGAGTTCCTGCAGCGGTGCCGGCTGGTTGGCGGTGACGACCACGGCGAGGTTGCGGAAGCGAGTGTCCTCGGCAAGGACGGCGAGGAACGCATCGACCACGCGCGGCGAAAAACCTTCGCCGAGCACGATCCCGTCGATGTCGCGGCTCGACAGATGCTTCGCGGCGGCTTCGATGCTCAGCGCGCCGACCACGGCCATGCGCTCGCCGAGCGCAACCGAGAGGCCGGGCAGAGAGGTGCCGCGGCCGAGCAGTAGCACGGTCGCATCATCGAGCGGATCTGTTTCCGGCAGCGCGGCGTCGGGCGTCTTCTTCTCGTCGAGACGGCGCAATACGGTGGTGTGCAGAGTGCGGACACGCAGGGCGGCGCGCAGTCGCGCCAGCAGCCGTTCGTGGTTGTCGCTGTCCTGCAGGGGAAGAGCGTGATCGGGCAGGGTTGCGTCACCCGGCGTGATTGCGATCAGCGGCACGTAGGGCTTTCGCGCGCCTATATGACGCGAGAGCGCCGCAAGCTCGGCCGCATCAGCGCCCTCCATCACGGCCACCACTGCGGCCGGCTGCACCTTGGACATCGCGCTCAGCGCATCGGTCCAGCGCGTTTCGACGGAGGGGAGAATCTGCGCCGCCGCGAGGGCAGCCGTCAGCGAAGGCCGCGTGGAAGGAGAGACGATGAGAAGCGGGCCTTGTTGGGACATCCAGGAAACTCAGGATACGCTGACGATACGTCGCGATCCTAGGTCGCTCCCGTTAACGCGGCGTCAACACTGTTCCGAGCGCACCGGTTCCGCTGTCAGAGTGCGCGCCTTTCTCGCGGGCGCACCGGATCGACGATCTAGCCAACGCGGCAATATCAGCCGCCCGAGCTGGCGCGATCGCGGAAGGCCTCGACCATCAGCGGATTGAGTCCGAGTTCGGCGAGCGCTTCCCGTGCGCGCGCATTGTCCATCGCGCGGCCCGCGAGGCGGTGACCGCTGAGACGGTCGGGCAGAGCGGTGAGCAGCGCGCCTTGGCCGAGCCGCCGTGACCATTCGTGCAGATCTTGCGCGAGGAAGCGGTAGCCGCCCACGGCCATCACGCCTGCCGGCGGCGCCGTGATCGAGATCGTGTCCTGGGCGCGGTCGAAACGCACGGCGTATTCGGTGTCGACGTAGTCGCGCGGCGCTGCCGGCAGCAGCGAGTCGCTTGGCGGCGGCGGTGGCGCGTAGGCGGCCAGCACGACCATGGGCCCACGCAGTCCGAGCGTGCCCTTCGGCGTCACCAGGATCTCGCCGGCGATCGACGAGCCCGGCTGTTCGCGCGGCGCGCCCTGGCGTCCCGGTTTGACCGGGCCCGGGCTGCCGTCGGCCGCGGTGCGGCGCACCGCGAACAGGCCGGCTTCGCCGAACAGATAGACATCGGTGAGCTCGATGTCGCGCGTCTTCCACGATGCGCTCGACGCGACCTGCTCGGGCGCGCGCCACAGGCCGAGCACATAGCGCAGGTTCGGCAGCCGCGCGGCGAGGTCGCCCTCGTCGAGACGCAAGGCGAGTTGGGCCGGGGCGATCAGCGTATCGCAGGCCAGCTCCGCGAGCTGCTGTTCCAGCGCATCGGCGTCGAACGGGTGATGTAGTGCAAGGGTGCCTCCGGACAACAGCCATGTCACGACCGAAGCGGCGAGACCGGCGAATGACGACGGCAGGAAGGCCGACATCATGTTCACGCCCTGCGGCAGATCGCTCTCGAGCGAGACGGCGAGCCCGCCGGCGATCAGGCTCAAATGGGTGCGCGGGACGGCGCGGAAGCCGTCGGCGGTCACGTCGAACGAGACGATCGCGGCCTTGCGGCCGTCCGGCATCAGCCCGCGCGTCGAGCGCGAGGGTTTTGCGATCGACTGGTCCAGCGAATACATCCCCTCCGGCAGGTCGGAGCCGAAGCCGCAGACGTGGCGGATCGAGAACGCCTCCGCCGCCGCGTTCATCGCGAGATCGGAGTGGATCACGCCGTCGATCTTCGACATCGTGACGATGGCGCGCGCGCTGGTGCGGTTCAGCGCCGCCACGAGCTCCGACTGACGCCACAGCAGCGGGAACACGGCGACCACGAGGCCGGCGCGATGCGCGGCCAGCACCGTCAGCACGAACTCGATGGTGTTGGGCAGTTGGACCGCGATCACCGAATGAGCGGGCAGGCCGGCGTCGATGAAATGCGCCGCCAGCGCAGAGATCACGCGATCGGCTTCGGCATAGGTCAGGCGCATCGGCGGCCGCCCGGCGACGCGCTGCTTGTTGATCGGATCGACCAGCGCAACCGCATCCGGCTTGCGCGCCAGGATGCGTTGAAACAACGCGTCGAGCGTCGGCGACGTATTGGCCTGATTCACCTGTTGCCCCGTACTTTCACGGACCCGGCCACGACCAATTGCCCCGATTGGTCACTTCTGTGCCGGCTCCGGCCGCTGCCACCAGCTCTCCGGGAGCGCTCCCGTCAAAGCCGTCCTCTTTGGCCGTTCTATACGATTCCACCGAGCAATCCATTCCTCGGCGGCATTGAGCACTGGAATAGCGTAGAACCCCGCCATCAGGGTACGGTCCAATGCGCGAACCGTCGAGATAAATTCCGGCCTGTCGCGGGCGCGCAACAGCGCCGCGATCATGGCGTCGATCGCAGGATCCTTGGCGCCCATGTAGTTGCGGGTTCCGGTGCGGTCGGCGGCCTCGCTGCCCCAATAGAACGCCTGCTCGTTGCCGGGAGACAGCGACTGGTCCCAGCGGTTCTGGATCATGTCGAACTCGAAGCTCAGGCGGCGCTGGTCGAACTGCACGGGATCGACGACCCTGATCGAAGCATTGATGCCGGCCCGCTTGAGACTGCCGGCGTAAGCCAGTGCAATACGCTCCTGATCGCGCGTCGTGACCAGGATCTCGAAGGCGAGGGGGGCCCGCGTCGTCCGATGCCGCAAGACGGTCCCGTCGAAGCCGTAGCCAGCCTCGTTCAGCAGATCGAGCGCCGCCTTCAGCGTTGCGCGGTCGCGGCCGGACCCGTCGGTGATCGGCAGGCGGTAGCTGCCGTCCAGGATGTCGGCGGGGATCTGCGCGGCGTACGGCTTCAACAGCTCGAGCTCGGCCGCATCGGCTGGACGTCCATAGGCCGAAAGCTCGGATCCAGCGAAATAGCCGCCGCTGCGGCGGTACAGCCCGAAGAAGTAGTTGCGGTTGATCCATTCGAAATCGAACAGCAGCGTCAGCGCACGGCGCACCTTCACGTCGGCGAACACCGGCCGCCGCGTGTTGAACACCAGGAACTGCGAGGGCTGCGGCATCCCCGAGGTGAAGCTGTCGCGGATGACCTCGCCATTGCGCGCGGCCGGGAAATCGTACCCGTCGTGCCAGCGCAGCGGCTCGGTCTCGACGCGGAAGTCGTACAGCCCGCGTTTGAAGGCTTCGAACTGTCCATTGGACTCGCGGTAGTAATCGAGCCTGATCTCGTCGAAGTTCCACAATCCGCGGTTGACCGGCAGGTCGCGTCCCCAATAGTCCGGATTGCGGGTGAGGGTGACGCTGGATCCCGGCTGCACCGCGGTGACACGATACGGGCCTGACCCGAGCGGCGCGGTCATCGTCGTGTCCTCGAAGCTCGCCACGTCCGTCGCGTGCTTCGCCAGAATGGGCATCAGGCCGAGGATCAGCGGCAGCTCGCGGTCCTCGGCGCCGCCGAAATCGAACCGGATGGTCAGCGGGTCGAGCACGTTGGTCCTGGCGACCTTGCCGTAGAACTGCCGGTGGTTGGGGCGGCCGTGATCGCGCAGCAGCGCAAAGGAGAACGCCACGTCCTCGGCGAGCACCGGGCTGCCGTCGGAGAAGCGGGCACGCGGGTCGAGTCGGAAGGTGACATAGGTCCTGTTCTCGTCGGTCTCGACGGTTTTCGCCAGCAGGCCATACAGCGTGAACGGCTCGTCATTGCCGCGAGTGAGCAGGCTCTCGACCACATAGCTGCGGATTTGCTGCACCGCGATGCCGCGGACGATGAACGGGTTGAGGCTATCGAAGGTGCCGAGCAGTCCCCAGACCAGACGACCGCCCTTGGGCGCGTCGGGATTCGCGTACGCCATGTGGTCGAAGTCGGCGGGCAAGGCTGGGTGACCATGCATGGCGATCGCCGCAGTTTCTGCCGCGTTCGCCGTGGGAGTGTAGACCGCGGGCAACAATGCCAGAATCACGGCGGCCCATCTCGCGGCCGCGCTGAACATGCGCTGCAGCATCAGGATCGGGGCGCAAGCATTTGATTCGGAACAGGTCACAAGGGGCTTTTACCACAGGCTCGCCAGCGCTAGACCGCGGCTTCGACATGGTCTCGCGGCATTGATTCTTCCGCGCACCGCGTTAAGAAGGCGGGCGATTGAGTGAGGGCGGCAACGCCTGTCACTTAACCGCCTCATTTCCTGAGGAGACAGCCGCTTCAACGGCTTGGTGTGGCGCCTTTGGCGGTCTCGGGCGCTGCCGTTCAGAAAGGGTTTTCCGCAATGAATTTCCGTGACTTGGCCTCGTCGGTTGGGCCGCGTGGGCGGCTCGTCGCGCTGCTCGCGGTCACCGCGCTGGCCGTTTCCTTCGCTCCTTCGGTTGCGCAGGCTCAAGCGCCGAAGGCGAAGGCTCCGGCTGCCGCTCCCAAGGCTCCCGCTCCGGCCGCTCAGGCCCCTGCAACTCCTCCCGCCGGCGGCCAGCCTCAGGCCCAGGCTCAGCAGGAGATGCCGCAGCTGATCTACGCGCCGTGGACCAAGTTCTGCCTGAAGGGGCAGGATGCCAACGCCAAGCAGGTCTGCTTCATCGGCAAGGACGGCCGCATCGAATCCGGTCAGCCTGTGGTTGCAGCCGTCATCATCGAGCCTGAAGGCGAGCCGAAGAAGATCCTGCGCGTGACGCTGCCGCTCGGCATGCAGCTCCAGCCCGGAACCCGCATCGTCATCGACAACAACCAGTTCATGGAAGGCAAATACGTCATCTGCTTCCAGAACGGCTGCATGTCGGACTACGAAGCCACGCCTGAGTTCGTGAACAACCTGAAGAAGGGCCAGACCCTGTTTGTCCAGGCGATCAACTCGAACGGCACCGCGCTGACGCTGCCGCTGCCGCTGCAGGAAGGCAACAGCAGCTTCGCCAAGGCCTATGATGGCCCGCCGACCGACCCGAAGCAGTTCGAGGAGACCCAGAAGAAGCTGCAGGAAGAGCTGCAGAAGCGCGCCGAGGAGCAGCGCAAGAAGCTCGAGCAGACCCAGCCAGGCCAGCCGCAGGCGAAGCAGTAACGCCGGTCGGGTCCATTCCGCAAAATCAAGGGCGCTCCATTCGGAGCGCCTTTTTCGTTCTGCGAACGGATGTGAGGGGAACTTGCGCGCCGGGACCAAAGATCAAGCCTGCGCCGACGGCGCTGGGTTGAAACCCTCCGGTCGACAGGTCAGTTCATCAGCGGATTGCGCGGACGATAGCCGCCCGACTTGTCCTTGATGAAGATCTCCGCAACCTGGGAATGGCGGATCGGCTCGCCGGACTCGTCGGGAACCAGGTTCTGCTCGGAGACATAGGCGACGTATTCGGATTCCGCGTTCTCGGCCAGCAGGTGATAAAATGGCTGGTCCTTGTGCGGACGGACCTCCTCGGGAATCGACAACCACCATTCCTCGGTGTTGTTGAACTCCGGATCGATGTCAAAAATCACGCCCCGGAACGAGAACACCCGATGCCGGACGATCTGGCCGATCTGAAACTTGGCAGTTCGCGCTTTGATCATCCCAGTCGAATAGACCAGGATGGGGAGCGATGCTAGTGCCCCGCGGGCGGATTTGATCTAGACCAATCCGATTCGCGTCAAGCCGCGACGCCCCCGCATTCCAGGCCCTTCCCAGGCCCCCCAGGGGTCATCCTCCGAGCCCATGTTCGACATTCTCAACCTGGCCCTGCCTTATTTCGGCGTCGTTTTCATAGGCTTCGCCTGCGGTAAGTGGAGGAGGCTGCCCGAAGCCGGGCTCGCCTGGATGAACTTCTTCCTGCTCTACGTCTCGCTGCCCGCCTTGATGTTCAACCTCATCGCGCGCACACCGTTCACGGAGTTGAGCAACCCTCCCTTCCTGGTTGCAACGACGCTCGCCACCATGCTCACCTTCGCCCTGGCGCTCGTGCTCGGCAAGGCCATCGGGCGGCTGTCGCTGCGCGAGGCGACCATGGCCGGGCTCGCGGGTGGCTACGGCAATATCGGCTATATGGGGCCGGGGCTGGCGCTGGCCGTGCTCGGGACCAAGGCGGCGGCGCCGACCGCGCTGATCTTCTGCTGCGACAGCATCTTCCTGTTCTCGATCGTGCCGCTGCTCGTCGAACTGACCGAGCGCGACCACGCCTCGGTGGCGCACGCGCTGCGCACCGTGCTGCGCCAGATTCTGCAGAACCCGCTGATCATGGCGACGGCAGCCGGCATCCTGGCGGCCGCGTTTCAGCTGCATCCGCCGACGGTGCTCGATCGCACCCTGCAGTTCCTGCAGAACGCCGCTGCGCCGACGGCGCTGTTCGCGCTCGGCGTGACCGTGGCGCTGCGCCCGTTCGAGCGGCTGCCCTGGGAGGTGCCGGTCCTGACCGTGGTGAAGCTCGTCGTCCACCCGCTGCTGTCGTTCGGGCTGATGCTGCTGTTCGGGCCGTTCGCGCAGCCCTGGGCGGCGACCGCGGTGCTGATGGCGGCGCTGCCGCCGGCGCTCAATGTGTTCGTGATCGCGCGCCAGAATGACAGCTGGATCGAGCCGGCCTCATCGGCGGTGCTGATCGGCACCTTCGCCTCGGTGATCACCCTGACCAGCGTGATGTGGCTGATCCAGACTGGTCGGCTGGTGTTTCCCTGACGGTGCTCAACCGGCCCTGCGCGTGGCTCTCCATGACGGCGCCAGGCCCTCGCGCATCGCGAGCCGCCGCAGCGGGCCGATGCCGCCGATCAGGTGCATGCCGACGGCGCGCAGCGACTGCATCGGCAGGAGATCGCTGAGCAGCGAGCGGTTGGCGACATCGATGGCGAAGGTGCGGCTCAGGATGTCGGCGCGGCGCGCCGCACCATAGCGCGCGAGCACCTGCGGCGCACCGATATCCTCGCCGGCCGCATTGGCCTTGCGCACGACATCGGCGATGTCGATGCCGTCGCGCAGGCCGAGGTTCAGTCCCTGGGCACCGATCGGCGGCACCACATGCGCGGCCTCGCCGACCAGGACGATGCGGTTTTGCGCGTAGCGCAGGGGCCGCTCGATCGCGAGCGGAAACACATGGCGGCCCGGCTCGACGCGAACGCGGCCGAAGATCGAATGCGACTGCCGCTCGGCCGCTGCCGACAGGGCATCGTCGTCGAGCGCGAACAGCCGGTCGGCCTCCTTCGGGGCTGCGACCCAGACGACGCTGGAGCGATCGCCCGGCAGCGGCACGAACACGCAAGGTCCCTGCGGCGTGTGGAATTCCGTCGACACGTTGTGATGCGGCCGTGCATGGGTGATGTTGAAGGTCAGCGCCGACTGCTGCAGCGTGCGCCGGCTCACGCCGATGCCGGCGGCCTCGCGGCACAGCGAATGCCGGCCATCGGCGCCGATCACGAGCCGCGCCGTCAGCACGCGGCCCGATGCGCTGGTGACGGTCACCGCATCGGCATCGCTGCGGACGCTTTCCGCATCCTCGGCGATCCGCATCAGGCCGTCGATCTCGCCGGCGCGTTGTTCCAGCGCCTCGACCAGGACGGCATTGGCGACGTTGTAGCCGAACACGTCGAGACCGATCTCGTCGGCGACGAAGCGCACCTCCGGGGCCCGGATCAGCCGGCCGGTATCGTCGACCAGCCGCATCGCCTTCAGGCCGGCGGCGCGGTCACGGCACGATGACCAGACGCCGATCTCGTCGAGGAAATCGACCGAGCCGCCGAGCAGGGCGGTGGTGCGGTTGTCTGCATACGGGGCCTTGCGGGCCACGAGCGCCGTCCGCGCCCCGGTCTGCGACAAGGCAACGGCGGCGGCGAGCCCGGCGGGCCCGCCGCCGACGACGATGACATCAAAGCTGGCGTCTGTGTTGCTCATGCGGGAACATTTGACGTTCCTGCGGGGCTTTTTCAAGAGTATTGCGTGAGCCTGCGCGGCGCATCGCCGCAACGGCGGATATGCAATTGGCTCCGATTCCTGATAGCACTGGCGCCGCATGGATCAGTTGAGACCAGAGAGCAGGGTGGCCGCAACGCCCGCCCATCGCGCCGCGGCGTTCTCGGTGCACGTCTTCACCGCGCTCGGTGCGGGCGTCGCGCTCCTCGCGCTGCTCGAGGCCGTGCGCGAGCATTGGACAGCGATGTTCTGGTGGCTCGGCGTCGCGCTCGTCATCGACGGCATCGACGGGCCGCTGGCGCGTCGGCTCGACGTCGTTCATGTGCAGCCGGACTGGTCGGGCGACGTGCTCGATCTCGTGGTGGATTTCACGACCTATGTGTTCGTGCCGGCCTACGCCATCACCGCCAGCGGGATGCTGCTGCCGCTCGCCGCGCCGGTGATCGGCGTCGCAATCGCCGTCACCGGCGCACTGTATTTCGCCGATCGCCGCATGAAGAGCGACGACAATCATTTTCGCGGGTTTCCGGGACTCTGGAACATCGCGGCATTCTACCTGTTCCTGCTGCATCCCTCGCCATCGTTGGCGACCTTGGGTCTCGCGGTCCTGATCGCGCTGACCTTCGTCCCATTCCATGTCATCCACCCGGTGCGCGTCGAACGGCTGCGCTGGCTGACGCTGCCGCTGGTCGCGCTCTGGGGTGTCCTGGTCATCGATGTGCTGGGAAATAACTTCGCCGTGGACCCGATCGTGACGACGCTGTTGTGCGCGATCGCCCTCTACATCGTCGCGAGCGACTCCGCGATCCGCCTGTTGAGATCCTTGAAAGCATGATCGACCTTCTGACCAGTCCCGAAGCGTGGGCGGCGCTGCTCACCCTGACCGCCCTCGAGATCGTTCTCGGCATCGACAACGTCATCTTCCTGTCGGTGATCACCTCGCGCATCCCGCAGCCGCAGGCGACACGCGCCCGGCAGGTCGGGCTGGCGCTGGCCTTGATCTTCCGCATCGTGCTACTCAGCGTGCTGGTCTGGCTGATCGGGCTGACGCAGCCGGTGCTCACGATCGGCGGCGTCGGCTTCTCCTGGCGCGACATCATCCTGATCGCCGGCGGCTTGTTCCTGATCGCCAAGGCCACGCATGAGATCCATGCCGAGGTCGAGGCGCGTGAGGACGGCGGGTCGCAGGGCGGCGGCACCAACAAGTTCTTCTGGGTGATCGTGCAGATCATCGTCATCGATCTCGTGTTCTCGCTGGACTCGATCATCACGGCGATCGGCATGGCCCAGGATCTCGAGATCATGATCGCCGCCGTCATCATCGCCATGGTCATCATGTACGTGTCCTCCGGACCGGTCGCTCGCTTCGTGGCGAACCATCCGACCACCAAGATGCTGGCGCTCGCCTTCCTGGTCCTGATCGGCGTCGCGCTGGTCGCCGACGGCTTCAAGTTCCACATCCCGCGCGGCTACATCTACTTCGCGATTGTCTTTGCGCTGGCGGTCGAAGCCTTCAACGTGATGGCCTCGCGCAACCGCAGGAAGCGCAACGCCTGACAGCTGCCGAGTTGACAAGGCCGTCGTGATCGCCTTCGCTTTTGCCTCCGGCAGCGCCCGATGCGCGGCCGGAGTCCGGCTCCTTCAACGGAGCCGGATGTCCGATGAGAATCAGGTAAGTGTCGGAAGTTCTTTCGCCGGATTCTCGGACGCGGCGATGGAGAGTCCGAAGGGAGATGGCGGGATGACCAAGGCGGTGCGCGTGCACAAGGTGGGAGGCCCCGAGGTGCTCGTCTATGAGCCGGTCGACGTCGCCGCGCCTGGCCCCGGCGAGGTCCGCATCCGCCAGCACGCGATCGGCCTGAACTTCATCGACGTGTACTACCGCACCGGACTGTACAAGGCGCCCGGCCTGCCGTTCATCACCGGCAACGAGGCGGCAGGCGAGGTGATCGCCGTAGGGCCGGGCGTCACGAATTTTCATCCCGGTGACCGCGTCGCCTACTACGAAAATCTGGGCGGCTACGCGACCGAGCGCAATATCGCTTGGCAGCGCCTGGTCAAGCTGCCCGACCACATCACCTATGAGCAGGGCGCGGTGCTGATGCTCAAGGGGCTGACGGTCTGGTATCTGCTGCACAAGACGTTCAAGGTCGAGCCGCACCATCGCGTGCTGATCCACGCTGCCGCCGGCGGCATCGGCCTGCTGGCCTGCCAGTGGGCGCGCGCGCTTGGTGCGCACGTCATCGGCACCGTCGGCTCCAAGGCGAAGGCCGATCTCGCCCTGGCCAATGGCTGCGACCACGTCATCCTCTACAACGAGGAGGACTTCGTCGCACGGGTCAAGCAGATCAGCCGCGGTGAATTGTGCGACGTGGTCTATGACGGGGTCGGCAAGTCGACCTTCCCCGGCTCGTTGTCCTGCTTGAAGCCGCGCGGTCTGTTCGTCAGCTTCGGCAATGCCTCGGGTCCGGTGCCGCCATTCTCGATCGCCGAGCTCAACAGCCATGGCTCTTTGTTCGCGACCCGGCCGAAGCTCAACGACTACATCGGCAAACGGTCCGAGTTGCTGGAGGGCGCCGACACGCTGTTCTCAGCGGTGATCAGCGGCAAGCTGCACGTGCAGATCAATCACGCCTATGCGCTGAAGGATGCGGGCCGGGCGCACGCCGATCTCGAAAGCCGCGCCACGACCGGGGCCTCGATCCTCAAGCCATAGGCGCTTGGCGATCGGGATCTGCCGCTAGAATTCGTCCCGGATCGAAGCGCCACCAGCCGAAGCCCGGCTCCAGAGCACCGCGTCCGTCTGCGCTGCCGTCGTCGACGCCTCGATCCGCGCCGGCGCGAGGCTGTCTTGTCCGTCGCGCCAGGCGCGCTCGCGCTCGGGGTCGTGGAGCGCCAGAACGAGACCCTGATTGAGCTCATAGAGGCCAGCGGCGAGTCCTGCGCTGTCGAGCGCCTCCCTGAGCGAATCCTGCACCAGGGCGCGCAGCGCGACGTGTGGCGCCGAGACCGGCACGTCCACCTCGCGGCCGGCCATGGCCTGCGCGCAGGCGCGCCGGTCGAACGAGGCATGGCCGCGGCAGGCGAGCGGACGCGCGGGATGGATGATGCAGCCGCCGCGCACGACGAATGGGCAAGGCTGGCGCAGCTTCATTCGCTCGGTCTCGCCCAAGCCGCGCGTCGCGCGGTTGGCGAGCTTGATCCGGCGTGACAGCGAGCCGAGCGCGGTTGCCGGCATGCGCTGATCGATCTGCCGGGCGTAGCGCGCGAGCAGGAAGATCTCCGGTGCCGTCGCCGTCACGCGCAGCGCGCAACAGGAGGGGCAGCCTTTGGCGCAGGCGAGGGCGGGCAGATGCGCCGTCTGGGCGTCGATGTTGGCTTCGAACAGAACGAAGGCGCGGTCGGCGAGCATGTCCGCCAGTTTCTGCGAGGCCCGCCCGGACGCCAGCAGCGCGTTGAAGACACGTCGCAGTTCGCTGAAAGCTGCTTCGCTCAATGTTTTCCTCCGACGCCCGCACGAACCAAAACGTCAGCGACCGCGGCGCACCCGGCGCACCGCGGTCGACAAGGATGAGGCAGAGAGGACGCCCGCTGCCTCATCCGGAGAGAGCCGACGTCAGGCAGCAACGCCTTTCAGGATCGCGTCGAAGCAGGGGCGGGGGATGCGGAAGAAGCCGCGGCCGCCGGCGAACGTCCGATAGTGCGGACGTGCCATCTCGAGCAGGCGCTCGTACCATTCGTTCGCGGTGAGCCCGGCCGGCTTCTCGCCGATCGAGTTGATGTCCGAGTTCGGAAAGAAGCGGACGTGAATCAAAACCTCTTCGGTGGCGGCAGCGGGGGCGATGTGGCTCGCGGCGTCCGTGACGGGTAGTGCTCGAGCCAGATTGTCTCTCGCCATTCTCGTATCTCCTTGTGTCGTACCGACGTCGTTGTCGGCGGAATGATCATCAGCTTGGTCCGGCAAGCCTCGTCCCTCCGAGCTGATCACATCCCGTACAACGCTATATCCACAAGGATATAGCGTATGTCATCGGACCGCAGGTGTTTGGCTTCGCAAAGATCGTTGGTCAGGCGGCGCGCTGTCTTTGATCTAGGTCAATCGACGTCCGGTTCTGGAGCCTCCGGCGCGACACGATAGACCTGACGCTGTGGCTCCTCGTCTTCGCGCCGGCATGCTTCCGCTCCTCCGACAATCATGTTCTCGGCGATCGCGCGCCCCTCCGGACGCGCATCCCGCAAGGTCGGCTCGACTGATGAATGCCGCGCCGGTCCTAGCGACCTGAGCCGCTACGCCACGCACCGGGCAGCGCCGACCTTGGTCAGGATGCCATCCAGCGTGTCGATCATCGCCGCGATTTCGTCCCGGGTCACGTTGAGCGCCGGCATGAAGCGCAACGCATCCGGACGCGGCGCGTTCAGCAGCAGGCCGAGCTCGAAGGCATGCGCGACGATCGCCGGCGCGATCGGCCTGATCACGTCGAGCGCGAGCAATAGACCACGGCCGCGCACTTCGCCCAGGCCGTGCCTTGCCGAGATGCGCTGCAACTCGCTCTCCAGATATATCCCGTTGTCCGCGACAGCCTTCAGAAACTCCGGCTTCTCGATGACGTCGAGCACGGCGAGTCCCGCCGCGCACATGAGCGGATTGCCGTTGAAGGTGCCGCCCTGATCGCCATGCTCGAAACAAGACGCCGCGTCGGTCGCCAGCAGGGCGGCGAGCGGGACACCACCGCCGATGCCCTTGCCCAAGGTCATGATGTCCGGGAGGACGTCGGCGTGCTCATAGCCGAACAGTTTTCCGGTGCGGCCCATTCCGGTCTGGATCTCGTCGACGATCAGCAGCAGCCCGTGCTCGGCGGTCAGCGCCCGCAAATGCTGCAGGAACTTGTCCGTCGCGGGCCACACGCCGGCCTCACCCTGGATCGGCTCCAGCATGATCGCGACCGTCTGGTCGGAGATCAGCGCCTCGACCGAGCCGATGTCGTTCAGGCGCGCCTTGGGAAAGCCAGGCACCTTCGGCTCGAACAGCGGCTCGAACGCCTTCTTGCCAGAAGCCGACATCGTCGCCAGGGTGCGGCCGTGGAAGCCGCCCTCGAAGGTGATGATCTCATACGCGCCGTTCTTGCGCAGAGCGCCGTATTTGCGCGCGAGCTTGATGGCGCCTTCATTGGCTTCGGCGCCCGAATTTGTGAAGAATACCTGGTCGAAGCACGAGCGGTCGACCAGTGCTTTGGCGAGTTGCAGGCTGGTATCGTTGAAATAGGCTGGGCTCGGCGTGATCAGGCGCGCCGCCTGGTTGGTGAGCGCGCTGGCAAGCTCCGGCGGCGCATGGCCGAGCGCGTTCACGGCCCAGCCCTGGATGAAGTCCAGATAGCGCTTGCCATCGTCGTCCCATAGCCAGGAGCCCTTGCCCTGAACGAAGACGGTGCGCGGACGCGCCGTGATCTCCATCAGAGCGTCGTAGGGATGGGAGGCGGTCAGCATGTGCAATCTCCTGTGCTCAGGGGGAAACGGTGGGCCAAAAAGCGAGAAGGCCGCTCCTTTGCGGGAGCGGCCTTCTCGAAAACCTGGAGCTGATGAGCTAGCTGATCAGCAACGTCTTCGGACATGGCGCGCCCCGGCATCGTCACGGCGGTGACGACGGCAAACGGCGGCGCGGCGGTTGGTCCGGTTGAAGATCATGCGGCGGCCATACAGGCAAATCGCAACCGGTGTCAAGATGCCGGCCTGCAGGCTGCAATACGGGCCGCTGCTCCGGGAAGCGGCGAGGGAAGCGCCGGCCGGTGCGAAGGCCGCACGATCCAATCTCGGGTCTCGCGCTTTAGTGACAACTTTACCAAACATTTAGCGGCTGCGTTTACTTTGCCGGCCAGCTTGAAAATGCGAGCGCTCAGGACGAGCGATGTCGAACCCCCATCTCACGATCGCCGAAGAAGTGCAGGCGGCCATAGCCACCGGTTCAGCCGACCGCTGCTCCGGCGTGGCCGAGCGGGTCGCCGCCCTGTTCGCCGCCTCGGCCGGCAGCCTGGATATCGAGCAGCACGCGCTGTTTGCCGACGTCTTCGAGCGTCTCGTCAACACCATCGAGCTGCGCGCGCTGGCCGACGTCGGTGCCCGGATCGCACTCGCCGAACTCAGCGCCCAGCTTGCCCCGATCCCGCAGGCGCCGGCCGGCGTGATCCGGCGGCTGGCCTATCATGACGACATCGCCGTCGCGGGGCCGGTGCTTTCGGAATCGCCGCGGCTGAGCAGCGAGGATCTCGTCGAGATCGCGCAGACGCGCGGCGAGAAGCACCTGATTGCGATCGCCGGGCGCTGGTGGCTGCAGGAGATCGTCACCGATGCGCTGCTCGCGCGACGCTATCCGAGCGTGAGCCGCCAACTGATGAGGAATCCCGGGGCGCGGGTGTCTCCCGCCGGATTCGCCGCCATCGTGGCGCAGGCGGCTGGAGATGCAGAGCTCACGGTCGCGGCCGGCATCCGCGCCGATCTGCCGGCAGCCTTGCGCAGGACCCTGTTGCAGCGCGCGACGGAGGCGGTGAGGGCGCGGCTGCTCGCGTCGGCGCCGCCGCATCTCTACGAGGAAATCCGCAGCGCCATTTCAGCGGCCACGCTCGACGCCGAGCGCGACATGTCGCGAAACCGCGATGGTGGCAGCTCCAAGGTGGCGGTTGGCCAGCTGAAGCAGGGCGGAAAGCTGACCGAGGCCGCGCTGCTGGAATTTGCCCGTCAGCGGCGCTACGGCGAGACGATCGCGGCCATCGCGGAGCTCGCGAAATGCAGCATCGAGCTGGTGCGGCCGCTGATGCAGAGCCTGCGCAGCGACGGCATTCTCGTGCCGTGCAAGGCCGCCGGGCTGAGCTGGATCACGGTTGCCGCGATCCTCGATAGCCGGTTCGTTTCAGGTGCAACGCCCCCCGACGAGCTGACCAAGCTCAAGAACAAATATCTCGAACTGAAGCAGGACGAGGCGCTTCGCCTGCTGAAGCTCTGGTCGGTTCGCACCACGGGCTCCTCGCACTGAGGGGCGGTCCGCAGGTCCAGGACGCGTTGACACGCCCGTCTGCAATTCCCCCGAGTTCCCGGCGGCTGGCCCGAGACGCGACAGAGCCGCGCTAGAATCCCGCGACCGTGCCGTGCAGGTCGTATTCGTCGGCACGCTCGATCTTGACCGTGACGATCTCGCCGACACGCAGCGGCCGGCGGCTGGACAGATAGACGGCGCCATCGATGTCAGGGGCATCAGCCTTGGTGCGGCCCTTGGCGACGCTCGGCCCGACCTCGTCGATGATCACCTGCTGACGCGTTCCAACCTTGCGCTTGAGCCGGCGTGCCGAGATCTTCTGCTGGCGGGCCATCAGGGCGTCCCAGCGCTCCTGCTTGACCGCGTCCGGGACTTGGTCGGGCAGGGCGTCGGATGTCGCGCCGGCCACCGGCTCGTATTTGAAGCATCCGAGCCGATCGATCTCGGCCTCATCCAGCCAGTCCAGCAGATAGGCGAAATCCGCGTCCGTCTCGCCGGGGAATCCGACGATGAAGGTCGAGCGCAGCGCAAGGTCGGGGCAGGCTGCCCGCCAGGCCTTGATCCGGTCCAGCGTCTTGTCCTGCGCCGCCGGGCGGCGCATCGCCTTCAGAACGTTCGGGCTGGCATGCTGGAATGGGATGTCGAGATAAGGCAATATCTTACCGTCTGTCATGAGGCCAATCACCTCGTCGACATGCGGGTAGGGGTAGACGTAATGCAGCCGGACCCAGGCTCCGAGCTCACCGAGCTCGCGCGCCAGATCGAGGAAGCGCGCCCGGACGCTGCGGTCCTTCCAGGCGCTTTCGGCATATTTCAGGTCCAGCCCATAGGCCGAGGTGTCCTGCGAAATGACCAGGAGCTCCTTGACCCCGGCTGCGACCAGCCGCTCGGCCTCGCGCAGCACGTCGGCCGCGGGGCGCGACACCAGATCGCCACGCAGCTTCGGGATGATGCAGAAGGTGCAGCGGTTGTTGCAACCTTCGGAGATCTTCAGATAGGCGTAGTGCCGGGGCGTAAGCTTGATGCCCTGCGGAGGAACCAGGTCGAGATGAGGGTTGTGCGCAGGCGGCGATGCGCGGTGGACCGCGTCCAGCACACTCTCGTACTGCTGCGGGCCGGTGATCGACAGCACGCCGGGATAGGCCTGCTCGATCTGCTCCGGCTCGGCGCCCATGCAGCCGGTCACGATGACCTTGCCGTTCTCGGCCATGGCGGAGCCGATCGCCGACAGCGATTCCTGCTTGGCACTGTCCAGGAACCCGCAGGTGTTGACGATGACGACGTCGGCGCCGTCATGCTTCCGGGCAAGCTCATAGCCCTCGGCGCGGAGACGCGTGATGATGCGCTCGGAATCGACCAAGGCCTTGGGACATCCGAGCGAAACAAAGCTGATCTTGGGCGCCGAACCCTGCTGCATCTTGGAACTGCCTGATGAGATAGGCGTCAGCTAGTCCGAATTGTCCAGAAAGACAAGGCTTTGAGGCGGCCACGTCCATGCTATGGGTGAGGGCCCGGACAACCTGGTGATCGATGAGCGCCGAGCAATCGCCTAAAATCGTGATCGTCGACGAAAGCCCGATCCGCGCGGCCATCCTGGAGGAGGGCTTGCGGGAAGCGGGCTTTACCGGCGTCGTGCATGTCAGCGAGATGCAGGGTCTTCTGGCGCGCATCTATGCCCTGGATCCGGACGTCATCGTCATCGACCTGGAGAACCCGAGCCGCGACGTGCTGGAGCAGATGTTCCAGGTCAGCCGCGCCGTCCGCCGGCCGATCGCGATGTTCGTGGACCAGAGCGACGCCGCCTCGATCCAGGCCTCGGTGGAGGCGGGCGTCTCCGCCTACATCGTCGATGGCCTGAAGAAGGAGCGGATCAAGCCGATCCTCGACCTCTGCATCTCCCGCTTCAATGCGTTCTCCAAGCTTCAGGACGAGCTGGAGCGCGCGAAGTCCGCGCTCGAGGACCGCAAGGTGATCGACCGCGCCAAGGGCATTCTGATGAAGATGAAGGGCTTCACCGAAGAGGAGGCCTACGTGCTGTTGCGCTCCACAGCCATGCGCGAAAAGAAGAAGATCGGCGAGATCGCACAGTCGATCCTGACCGCCTCGGAGATGTTGAAATGACCGGCCCGCTTCGCATTGGCTTCATTCCGCTGGTCGATGCCGCGGCGCTGATCGTCGCCGTCGATAAGGGCTTCACGGCCGCGGAGGGGCTCGACGTCACCCTCGTCCGCGAGGTCTCCTGGTCGAACGTCCGCGACAAGCTCAACATTGGCCTGTTCGATGCCGCGCATCTGCTGGCACCGGTGGCCATTGCGTCCAGTCTTGGTATCGGCCACGTCAAGGTTCCGATCGTCGCGCCGTTCAATCTCGGCGTGAACGGCAACGCGATCACCGTGACGCCGACGCTGCATGCGGCAATCATGGCCCACCTCGAGGGTGATCGTTTCGACCCGATGGCGACGGCGCTGGCCCTGGCGCGCGTCGTCGCTGAACGGCGCAAGGCCGGCGCCGAGCCGCTGACTTTCGGCATGACGTTTCCGTTCTCGACCCACAACTATCAGTTGCGGTTCTGGATGGCCGCAGGCGGCGTTGACCCCGATGAGGACGTCCGCCTCGTGGTGCTGCCGCCGCCCTACATGGTGGAGAGCATCGCCAACGGTCACGTCGATGCGTTCTGCGTCGGAGCACCGTGGAACTCGATCGCGGTCGATCTCGGCATCGGCCATATTCTCCACTTCGTGTCTGACGTGCTGGTGCGCGCGGCCGAAAAGGTGCTGGCGGTCAGGCAGAGCTGGGCTGACAATAATCCCGGCGCCCTCGCCGGCCTGGTCCGCGCCTGCGCCAAGGCCGCCGATTTCATCGAGCAGAACCATGGGGAGGCCGCGCGTATACTGGCCCAGCCGGAGCGGATCGGCGTCGATGCGGAGGTGCTCCAGCGTACGCTGGACGGCCGCCTCAAGATCTCGCCGGATGGCACCTTCCGCGAAAGCTCGCGCTATCTGCTGGTGGGCCGGGAAGAAGCGGGACGGCCCGAGAAGATCCAGGCGGCATGGCTGTATGCCCAGATGGTGCGGTGGGGCCAGACTCCCCTCAGCAATGAAGCCCTGGGCACCGCCATGGGCGTGTTCCGGCCGGATATCTACGACGCGGCGATGGGCACGGCCGCGGTCGGCACGGATGCCGCCATCGGCGCGTTCGCTGGTCCGCCTTTTGCGGTGGACGACGTGATCGGCCATCTCAAGGCATTCAAGATCGGCCGCTGGACGGCCTGATCCACCGCTCCGATCAGGGTCTGGGCACCGGGCGCCGCCGACCAATTTTTGGGCGGCGTGCCCGTATTTCGGGGCTTGAGCCTGACAACGCGCCTTCATCGATTCGGGCAGCGACCTGATTCTTCGCGCTTTTCCTTGATTTGTCCCGCTGGCACGCAACTTGAATGTTGCGGTGCAGTCGGCCGCCGCAGACGCCGCTGACTGCAATCCATGTCGGATTTCCGCAGCAACGAAGCTGGTCGGATCGCTCACCTGAAGCAGGCCATATCGGCCGGTCGGACGATGCGATCCTCATCCCATTCCCGAACGCCAATCGCCCTGGCCGCTGGAGCTTCGTTCGCCATCATGAAAATCGAATCGTTGCCAGTCGACTTCAACGACGAGCAGAAGCGCTACCTCGAAGGGTTGGCCGCGGGCCTCAAGGTCACGCTCGCAGGACGCGGCCAGGGTGGCGCGCCGACAGCAAGCGAGCCGACCGGTCCGGATGCCATCCACATCAAGGCGCAGGACAAGGTGATCGCGTCGGGACGGAAGCTCGCCGACCAGGAAAAGGTCAAACGGGAAGGACATCCGTTCGATGCCTACGAACGGCTGAAGGAGCAGGCGCGCAACGATGCCGCGCCATCCACGGCCGACAATTTCCGTTGGCGCTACTACGGCCTGTTTCACGTCGCTCCGGCGCAGGACTCCTACATGTGCCGTCTGCGCATCCCCAACGGCATCCTGAAGCATTGGCAGTTGACCGGCCTCGCCGATCTCGCCGACGAGCTTTGCGGTCCCTACAGCCACGTCACCACGCGGGCAAACCTGCAACTGCGCGAAATCCCACCCAGGCACGCGGTCATGCTGCTGGAGGGACTCTCGGATCTCGGTCTGACCGCGCGCGGCTCCGGCGCCGACAACATCCGCAACGTAACGGGAACGCCAACCGCGGGGATCGATCCGCAGGAATTGCTGGATACGCGGCCCTATGCGCGCGAATGGCATTTCCACATCCTCAACGACCGTTCGCTGTACGGCCTGCCTCGCAAGTTCAACGTCGCTTTCGATGGTGCCGGGCAGATCGCGGCGCTCGAGGACACCAACGACATTGCGTTCTCGGCGGTCGAGGTGAAGGACGGATTTGGGGTTGCGCCCGGCGTGTGGTTCAGACTCGGCCTCGGCGGCATTACGGGACACAAGGATTTTGCCAAGCCGACCGGCATCATCGTCGAGCCGGAGCGGGCGACCGAGGTGGCTGACGCCATCGTGCGGCTCTTTATCGAGACCGGCGACCGCACCAATCGTCTCAAGGCGCGGCTCAAATATGTGCTCGACAGCATGGGCCACGACAAGTTCATGGAAGCCGTCGAGACGAGGCTCGGCCGCAAGCTTGCGCGCGTGCCGGACGAGGCGCTCGAGCCGCGGCCCGACTCCGACCGCATGGCCCATGTCGGCGTGCACCAGCAGAAGCAGCAAGGGTTGAACTGGATCGGCGTCGTGCTGCCGCTGGGCAAGCTGACCACGGATCAGATGCGCGCGCTCGCCAAGATCGCTGCGGATCTCGGCGACGGCGAGATCCGGCTCACGGTGTGGCAGAACCTGCTGTTATCGGGCGTCCGCGACGACAAGGTCGCGCTGGCCTGCGCCGCGGTCGAGCAGATCGGACTGTCGGTCAAGGCCTCGCACATCCGCGCCGGACTGATCGCCTGCACAGGCAACGCCGGCTGCAAGTTCGCAGCATCCAACACCAAGAAACATGCGGCCGAGATCGGCGACTGGTGCGAGAGCAGGGTGGACGTCGACACGCCGCTGAACATTCATCTCACCGGTTGTCATCACTCCTGCGCCCAGCACTACATCAGCGACATCGGCTTGATCGCGGCAAAGGTGCCGGTTGGTGACGGCGACGACACGGTCGAAGGCTATCATCTGTTCGCCGGGGGAGGTTTCGGCCCTCAGGCCGATATCGGCCGCGAGGTCTATCGCGACCTCAAGGCGGCGGATGCGCCTGTAACCGTCGAGAAGCTGCTCAAGGCCTATCTCGCCCATCGCGCCTCGCCCGAAGAGACCTTCCTGTCGTTCGCACGCCGTCACGACGGCGAAGCGCTGCGCAATCTCGCCGAAGCCCAGACCTCGTCGCAGGTGTCAGCATGAACCAGATCACGCCCATGCCCAACATCGATATCATTCCTCCGACGGCGCCATTTTCCGAGGCGCAGCGCTCGTGGCTCAACGGCTTCCTGGCCGGAGCGCTCGGTCTAGACGGCTCGACAGCATTGTCGCCGACGCAGAACGGCGCTGTGCTCGCGCCCGCAGGCGACGGTGATGACGGCGAGGCGCCATGGCACGATCAGACCATGCCGATCGCCGAACGCATGAAGCTGGCCGAGGGTCGCCCGCTGCGCCGGCGCATGATGGCGGCCATGGCGCAGCAGGACTGCGGCCAATGTGGCTACAATTGCAACGACTATTCGGATGCGATCGCCGGTCGCAGCGAGGCGCGGCTGAATCTGTGCGTCCCCGGTGGCAAAGAAACCGCGCGGATGCTGAAGGCTCTCTACGAGGAGATCGACACGGCTCCGGCGGCCGCCAAGCCCGCTGCTGCTGCGCCAGCCACCGTCTCCGTCGTCGTCAGCGAGCCCGGCCGCTCGCGCGACAATCCGGTCGAGGCGACGTTCCTGTCGCGGCGCCTGCTCAACAAGCCGGGCTCGGAGAAAGAGACCTGGCACATTGAGTTCGATCTCGGAGAGAGCGGGCTCGACTACGTCGTCGGCGATTCCTTCGGCATCTTCGCCAAGAACGATCTCGGCCTGGTCGACCAGATCATCGCGCTGCTCGGCGCCTCGCACATGACCGAGGTGAAGGGAAAGCCGCTGCGGCAGTGCCTCTTGGAGGATGTCTCGCTGTCGCCGGCACCGGATTCGCTGTTCGAGCTGATCTCCTTCATCACCGGCGGCGCGACCCGCGAGAAGGCGCGGCAGCTGGCGCAGGGCGAGGATCCCGATGGCGACGCGGCGACGCTCGATGTGATGGCAGTGCTGCAGAAGTTCTCCGGCGTCCGGCCGCATCCCGAGGCCTTCGTCGAGGCGCTGGAGCCGCTGCAGCCGCGGCTCTACTCGATCTCGTCGTCGCACAATGCCACGCCCGGCAAGTTGTCGCTGACGGTCGACTGCGTCCGCTACGTCATCGGGAAGCGCAAGCGGCTGGGCCTCGCCTCGACGTTCCTGGCCGAGAGGATCAATCCCGGCGACAAGCTGCGCGTCTATGTGCAGAAGGCGCATGGCTTCGCGCTGCCGGCCGATCCCAAGACGCCGATCATCATGGTCGGCCCCGGCACCGGCGTTGCGCCGTTCCGCGCCTTCCTGCTCGATCGCAGGGCGACCGGCGCGCCGGGCAAGAACTGGCTGTTCTTCGGCCATCAGCGCAGCGACTGCGACTTCTTCTACGCCGACGAGCTCAACGCCATGAAGACCGCGGGCCTCTTGACGCGGCTGTCGCTGGCGTGGTCGCGCGACGGCGACAAGAAGTTCTACGTCCAGGACCGCATGCGCGAGGTCGGCCGTGAGGTGTGGACCTGGCTCGCCGACGGCGCCCACCTCTACATCTGCGGCGACGCCAAGCGCATGGCCAAGGATGTCGAGCGCGCCCTGGTCGACATCGTCGCCCAGTTTGGTGCCCGCTCCACGGATGAGGCTGTCAGCTTCGTTGCGGACCTCAAGAAGAAGGGCCGGTTCCAACTCGACGTCTACTGAGCCGGAACCAGATGGAGAATATTTCTCGGTCGGAACACCGATCGAGAATTTTTTGGTTCCAAGCGGACCCGAAACAGGGGGCTTGTCGTTATTTCGCCGGTTGCCTTGCACCCGGCCGCGGGAACGCTTTTCTCATGGCCGGAACTTCAGGAGACCGGCCATGCGGACGATATCGACGCCCCTGCGACAGATGCCCCAGGCCCGCGCCATTCGCGAGCGCGGCGCAACCGTCGCGCTGGTTGCCTTCTACAGCGCGATGGCGCTGATTGCCGCGATCACCCTAGGCACGTCTTTCACGCATCCGTTCTGATTCTCATCACCTCTTGAACGGCGCGACCGTGATGGCGGCCGCGTCGAGTGCCTTGCGGACCTCGCGTGCGATCTCGACGGCGCCGGCTGTATCGCCGTGGATGCAAACGGTGTCGGTCCGCATCTTCATCACCTTGCCAGTCACCGAAATCACCGCGCCGTCCAGAACCATGCGCACGACGCGATCGGCGATGACCTTGGGATCGTGCAGCACGGCGCCGGGCTTGCTGCGCGACACCAACAGTCCATCGTCGCCATAGGCGCGGTCGGCGAACACCTCGTGAGCCATCCTCAGATTGGCCTTCTCGCCAGCGGTCACCAGCTTGGAGTTGGCGAGCACGACGAAGATCAGGCTGGGATCGACGGCCTTGATCGCTCTGGCGATCGCATTCGCCGTCATGTCGTCCTCGCAGGCGACATTGGACAGCGCGCCGTGTGCCTTCACGTGCGTGACCTTGTGACCGGCCGCGGTGGCGATCGCCTGCAGGGCGCCGATCTGATAGGCGACGAGGTTCTCGATCTCCGAGGATTTCAGCCCCGGCACCGGACGCCGGCCGAAACCGTGCAAATCGCGATAGCCGGGATGCGCGCCGACGCTGACGCCTTTGGCCTTCGCCATCTCGACCGTCCGCCGCATGATGTCGGCGTCACCGGCATGAAAGCCGCAGGCGACGTTCACAGACGTCGCCAGCTCGATCATCGCGACGTCATTGCCCATTTCCCACGGGCCGAAGCCTTCTCCGAGGTCGCAGTTCAGATCGACGGTGCTGGTCATGTCAGGGTCCGCTCGTTGATGGGTTCGAAGCAGCGTGAGATGCGATCAGGTTAATCGAGAGTCACTCCGGGCCAGGTGGTGGCGTCGGTTGCGCTGACGGCATGACCGGCCACATTGGCCGTGAGCAGCGCATCGACGTTGAAGTCGCTGCTCGCGATCGCGGTGACGCGGCCGGGCAGGCTGCGCAACAGGCCCTTATAGCGGCGCAGCTCGGTCTGTGCCTCGACCATGCTCACCGCCTTGAAGCGGAACGGCGTGCCGGCGGGCGTCTGCGCCAGGCGGCCGAAATCGGCTGTGATGACGGTCGCGATCTTCGGATAGCCGCCGCTGGTGCCGCGGTCCGACATCAGCACGATCGGCGAACCATTGCCGGGCACCTGGATGCTGCCGTCCACGGTGCCGTCCGAGACGATGTTGTGACCGTGCAGGTGGCGGATCTGCGGCCCCTCGAGCCGATAGCCCATGCGGTCGCTGGTCGCCGAGACCATCCAGTCGCTGCCGAGGAACAGCGCTTTCATCTCGTCGCTGAACTCGTCGTCCTGCGGCCCCATGACGACTCGAATCGCGCCGCTAATTTTCGGCAGATCGATCCGCAGTTCCGGCGCGTCGCCAGCGGGTGCGACCCCGAACACGTCGCCGGCCTGGAGCGGCCGCGGGTAGGGACTGCCAAGTCCAGCGCGTGCATTCACCGAGAGACTGTTGAACATCGGTTCGCCGGCGATGCCGCCTTCGACGGCGAGATAGGTGAAGGAGCCGCCGCGAGCAAAGCCGAGCGTGAGCTCCTCTCCGTCGTTCAGCGTCACCGACGTGTTGATCTCGACCTGCCGCTTGGCAACATCCGCCGGTCGTTGCGCGCCCGCGAGCGCCACGCGCACCGCGCCGCCCTTCGCCGTGAAGGTCGCGCCGAACGGGCCGATCTCGATCGCAGCCGCCATCGGCTCATTGCCGACGAGGCTGTTGGCTGCCGCCAGCGCCAGCTTGTCCATTGCACCGGACGGTGTCAGCCCGTAGCGCTGCGCGCCGAAACGCCCGCCGTCCTGGACCGAGCTTGCCGGGCCGATCTGTGAGACGACGAGCGTGCTCATGCGGCGATCCGCTCGGCGATGAGCTCGCCGCCCTCGGCGGCGCGCTCCTGCTCGGTGAAGGTCTTCACGTCAACTGCGTAGAAGCTGACCTCGTCGCCGGGCTCGAGCAGGAAGGTCGGGTCGCGATGCAGTTGAAACGTCCGCATCGCGGTGCGGCCGAGCAGGTGCCAGCCGCAGGGGCCCGCAAGGCATTGGATGCCGGTCTGGATGCCGCCGATGGCGATGATGCCTGCCGGCGTCGAGAGCCGCGGATTCTGGCGGCGCGACATCTGCAGCGTGGGATCGAGACCGGACAAATAGGACCAGCCGGGGGTAAAGCCGATCATTGCGACGCGATAAGTTCTGGCGATATGGCGCGCGACGACTTCGTCCGGCGTGAGACTCAACGCCTTCGCGACATCCTCGAGGTCGATGCCATTCTCTCCGCCATAGCAGACAGGAACCCGCCAGCGCCTGACCTCGCTGTCCGGCGCGAGCGACCCGGCCGACAGCGCCAACAGCCTTGCCCCGAGCGTGTCGTGGTCGATGACGTCAGCATCATAATGCACGAGCAGCGAACGATAGGTCGGCACCGCCTCCGTGATGCCCTCGATCCCGGCCGCTGCCACTGCATGGTCGAGCGCCAGGACGCGGCGGTTGGCGATCTCGTCGATGGTCCGGCTGAACTCGACGGTGACGGCGCTGTCGCCGCTGGGCAGCAGGCGGGGAGGTGGAAAGGGATCGGCCATGAGTCCGAAGTGATCCGCGTTGATGGTCCCTGATCTAGCTCGTTTCGATCGCAAGTGGAATTGGGTCAAAGGCAAAAAGTCTCGAAAATTCAATAAATTAATCGGATGCTCGGCGATAAGAAGACTTTATCGGATGGGCGCAAGCCCCGCATGCGCTGGACGCACCGAGCATGCCCTTGACGCCGCCTTCGTCGCTCGCAAGATGCGCCTGCTTTTTCCGCCAGCCTGTTTGGAGCGCCAGTCTCAAGATGTCCCTCACCCCCGAAGCCATCGCCACCCTGTCTCAAGTCACAACCGCGACCATCACGACGGTCTTGCTGAAGAAGGGGTTGCGCAATGTCTGGCTGCGCGGCGCCAAGCCGCTGCGCCCGGGACAGAAGCGGCTGGTCGGTCCCGCCTTCACGCTCCGCTTCGTGCCGGCGCGCGAGGATCTGGCGACGCCGGAATCCTGGTCGTCGCCGATCTCCACCCGCACCGCGATCGAGGCCATGCCCGAAGGCTGCATCGCCGTGGTCGATGCGATGGGCGTCAAGGACGCCGGCATCTTCGGCGACATCCTCTGTGCCCGCATGGTCAAGCGCGGCGTCACCGCGCTGATCACCGACGGCGTGGTGCGTGACCTCGAAGGCGTGCTCGGCACCGGGCTTCCGGTATGGTGCGACGGCTACGCTGCTCCGCCCTCGGTCGCCGGCCTGACCTTCGTCGGTTGGGGCGAGGCGATCGGCTGCGGCGGTGTGGCCGTGTTCCCGAACGACGTCGTCGTGGCCGACCAGGACGGTGCGGTGCTGATCCCGCAGGCGATGCTCGATCACGTGCTCGCCGAGGGCCCCGAGCAGGAACGCATGGAGGCCTGGATCGTCGACGAGGTGAACAAGGGCGCGGTGCTGCCGGGTCTCTATCCGATGAACGCAGAGACCAAGGCGCGTTACTCCGCGTCGAAGAAGTAGTTCACGGCCCCGATCAATCGACGGCACAGATTCAGGAAAGGTAGAACAATGGTCGAAGTCTATCTCGCGGGCTCTCGCCCCACCCGCCGCGCGGCGGCGGAAAGCTTTACGGGCACGGTCTGGCAGGATCCGATCATCACGCCACAGGCTCCGGCTCGCGTCGCCTCGGCGCGTGTCGCGTTCGAGCCGGGTGCTCGCACGGCCTGGCACACCCATCCCCTCGGGCAGACGCTCTATGTCATCCAGGGCGTCGGCCGCGTGCAGGCCAAGGGCGGGCCGGTGCGCGAGATCAAGGCCGGCGACGTCGTCTGGATTCCGCCGGGCGAGAAGCATTGGCATGGCGCCGCGCCGACCACCGGCATGGTCCACGTCGCGATGCATGAATCGCTCAATGGCGAGCACGTGACGTGGATGGAGCACGTCACCGACGAGGAATATGCCACCCCGGTCGGCTGAGGCTGAGCAGCACCCGAGATCAGTTCGAGCGCGCGGTCGCAAGGCCGCGCGCTTTTCATTTGAAAGAGCGTGGACCGCAGGCGCGGCGCTCAGTTCACCCGCGTCCAGGTCTGGCCACCGCAGAACATGCCGCCGAAGGCGCAGCCCTGCACGCGCAGACTGTCCATTCCCTTCAGCGCAATGGTCGAGTCGTAGGTGCTGCCGCTGTTCGGATCGAAGATGCGGCCGGTCCACTTCTTTTCCTGCGTCTTGTCGCTCGGACGCATGTTGATCAGGATCTGCTCGCCGTTCTGGTTGGTCTTCGTATCCACGGCGTAGCCGCAGAGATTGGTGCCGCAGGGCTCGATGCGGATCTGGCCCTCCTTCTCCTCGGTCAACCAGATGCCGACCGGCGAGTTGGGATCGCGACCGGCGGTCTGCGCCGCAGCGGGCGGCGCGGCTGCGGTGGTCACGGCAGGCGTCTGGGCTGGGCGCGGTGGCGGCGGCGCGGCGGCAGGAGCCGGAGCCGCAGCAGGTGCCACAACGGCCGTCGCAGCGGGTGGCGGCGCAACCGGTGCCGCGGCGTTGGCGACAGGGGCCGCCGTAGGCGGCAGCGGCGCTGGTGGCGCGGCTGATTGGACGGGAGCAGGCGCAACCGGCGGGGTCGCCGGTACGGCTGCCGTCGGAGCTGGTGCGGGAGGAACAGGGGCTGGGGCCGCGGCGGCCGGAACCTGCGGCTGCGGGGCCGGCGTAACGGCCGCCTCGGCTGGCGCCTGGGCCGGCTTGTCCGCGCCGGGCTGCGGCCTGGCCGCCGGATCCGGATCGCGCTTGGTGCGCTTGGTCTTCTTCTGCTCGGTATTGTCGTAGACCCCGGGGATCTGCACGGTGCCGCGGTCGGGATCGATGCGGATCGTCTTGCCGCCGTATTCGATGACGTACTGCGCCTCGGCGGCACTGCTGGCCAGAACCAAAGCCACAACAGCCAACAGCCTCTTCATCCGTGTCTCCGCGATGTCGGTTGCTGATGTGAGCGAGCTCACGCGCAATTAAGTCGCTGATGCGGCGTCCCCGGTTCAATGCGCCACCTGCTCAGAAATCGAGCGGCGCATTGTCGACGACCTCCTTCATCACGAAGAACGTGCGCGTCTGGCGCACGCCGGGCAGCGAGATCAGTTGGTCGCCATGCATCCGATTGAAGTCGTGCATGTCGCGGACGCGGATCTTCAGGAAGAAGTCGAAATCGCCGGCCACGAGATGACAGTCGAGCACGAATTTCAGCTTTCGGATCGCGGCCTCGAAGGTGCGAAAGCTCTCCGGCGTTGAACGGTCGAGCACGACCCCGACCAGGACCAGCGCGCTGCGCTCGACCTTCTCGGGCGCGATCTGGGCGCGCACACCGGTGATGTAGCCGTCGTCGAATAGCCGCTGCGTGCGGCGATGGCAGGTGGCGGGGCTGACGTGGACGGCGGCGGCGAGCTCGGCATTGGTCATCCGGCCGTCCTTCTGCAGCCATTGCAGAATGCGCCGGTCGACACGGTCCAGGTCAGGGGTGGAAGCTTCTTTCGATTTTCGTGTCATTTGCGGATGTATCTATCGTCAAATCGCGATAATGCGGAGGTAAGCACGAAAACATGGGGCGATAAAGAGAGCACCTTTCTGAGGGATTTTCGTATGGTGAGGCGACCCTTTTCATCCACCCACGGAGAGATCCCGTGCTTCGGCTCGACAAGTTCAAGAAGTATCCGCTCACCTTCGGCGCCACGCCCATCGAGCATCTGCCGCGCCTCACGGCGGCGCTCGGCGGCAAGGTGCAGATCTACGCCAAGCGCGACGACTGCAATTCCGGCCTCGCGATGGGCGGCAACAAGCTGCGCAAGCTCGAATACATCGTGCCGGACGCGATCGAGTCGAATGCCGACACGCTGGTCTCGATCGGCGGCGTGCAGTCGAACCACACCCGCATGGTGGCGGCGACCGCGGCCAAGATCGGCATGAAGTGCGTCGTCGTCCAGGAGAGCTGGGTGCCGCACGAGGACGCCGTCTATGACCGCGTCGGCAACATCCTGATGACGCGCCTGATGGGCGCCGACAGCCGAATCGTGCCGGATGGATTCGACATCGGCATCCGCAAGAGCTGGGAGGATGCGATCCAGTCGGTGAAGGATGCCGGCGGCAAGCCCTACGGCATTCCGGCCGGCGCCTCCGTGCACAAGTTCGGCGGCCTTGGCTATGTCGGCTTCGCCGAGGAGGTGAGGGCGCAGGAAGCCGAGATGGGCATCAAGTTCGACTACATCATCGTCTGCGTCGTGACCGGCTCGACCCAGGCCGGCATGATCGTCGGCTTCGCCGCCGACGGCCGCGCCGACCGCGTCATCGGCATCGACGCCTCCGGCACGCCGGAGCAGACCCGCACCCAGGTGCGCCAGATCGTCGACAACACCGCCGAGCTCGTCGAGCTCGGCCGCAAGGTCCGCGACGACGAGATCGTGATCCTGAATGACTACGCCTATCCGGCCTATGGCGTGCCGAGCGCCGAGACCAACGAGGCCATCCGCCTCGCCGCCCGCACCGAGGCGATGATCACCGACCCGGTCTATGAGGGCAAGTCGATGCAGGGCATGATCGACCTGGTCAAGAAGGGCTACTTCCCGGAAGGATCGAAGGTGCTCTACGCCCATCTCGGCGGTGCTCCGGCGATCAACGGCTACAGCTACACGTACCGGAACGGGTGAGGGCGGTTTCGTCTTCCGCCGCCGCGTAGCGGTGGTCCGAGGTCCAACACCACATTCCGCTGTCGTCCCGGCCTTCGAGCCGGGACCCATAGCCGCCGGCGGTGCTGTTGTCGTCCTCTGCATCTCCGGCTGTGCCTCAAACTACGGCCTGTGAGTATGGGTCCCGGCTCAAGGCCGGGACGACACCGAATGTGTCGCGCGAGCGATCCACACATGACGTCGCCTTCTCGCGACGCGCCAGCGTCCGAGGGATCCATCAGTTCGCCCCTCTGAATGAAGAGGGTGCAGGGAATGCCGGGTGAGGGCCTCACCCATGGCCCGCCTGCAACAAGAAAAGCAGGCGGCAGTTACCACAGGATCAGCCGAACATCCGGCATTCCCTGCGCGACGGTCTTAACGCTTATACGCAGTCTCCCTGGTGCGCCGGGCTTGTTGGCCACCATGGCGACAATGCGCTTGCGCGCATTGCGCTGGACACCAGCATCGGGGTGTCAGGACGCTGCGATTTCACGTCCGCGCCGTGCCGTTCGTCCGCGTGCAAGCACGCTGCGGCAAAACGCGGCCATCGCCTCCCCACCTCGCGTGTCGTGACGATCGCGCGCAACGCCCCTCTCGTTGAGGTGGGATGGCGGCAGTCAATCATAGTTTCCGGAAAAACGAAAGGTGAATATTTTTAGCGCAAGGACTGGACAGGGGTCTTCGCGTTGAAATGACTGCAGGACTTTGCGTTTTGCGTCCTGCTGGACATTCCATGTCAGGTTCCGGCTGCGGCCTCATCTCGGAATCCGCAGTATCCCAATGGAGACCCTGACCGCCGTCTTGTATAAGCCCCGCGATTATGCTCTCCGGAGACATCCACAGCAGCGAAATCATCGTACTATGCTACACTCACGCTACCACGAACGCCGTCGAGATCACGTTCTCATAGCGGCCGTCGATGCGGACGGCGTTGCGTTGCAGCCCTTCGGCTCGGAAGCCGACGTCCTTAAGGCGATCGCATTCATGTTCTACTCGCGCACGGTCAGCTCGATGCGCGTGAGGCCGAAGGCAAGCGCGGCGTCCATCGTCCGTCGAATGAGAGCACGACCAATTCCGCGGCCGCGATGAGCTGGCAGCAGACCTATGCCGAGGGTGCCGCAATGGGCGTAATCACTCGGCAAGCACGTGTCCTGCGCCAGACGAGGGGAGGCAATGGCGCTGTCGGCGCAACGCAGGTCGCGCAGCTCCCCCAAGGCAGCATATTGGAAGACGGCTGTTCTCGCGTGCCACCGCGAGCGCGCGATCCGCAAGTCCCGTCGACGTGTCCAAGCGAGCCTGGCGGCAGGGCGATGACCTAACCTCCGTCTCGAAGCTTCGGCTCAAGCCGCCTCTGCCACCGGTTCCGATCCATCGCCAGAGGCGCCGCGCGCCGCTGTGCTGCCGGATGACAGGCCACGTCCTTTCACCAGACCGAAGATGGCGGGGATCACGATCAGAGTGAGCAGAGTCGATGAGATCATGCCGCCGATCATGGGGACGGCGATGCGCTGCATGATCTCGGAGCCCGTACCATTGCTCCACATGATCGGAAGCAGACCCGCCATGATGGCGACCACGGTCATCATCTTCGGCCGGACGCGCTCGACGGCGCCCTCCATGATCGCGTCCTGGAGATCGCGCCGGGTCAAGGGCGCGCCCTCAGCGGCCCGCCTGGCTTTCATCTCGGCGAGCGCGTGGTCGAGATAGATCAGCATCACGACGCCGGTCTCAGCGGCCACGCCGGCGAGTGCAATGAAGCCGACCGCGACGGCGACCGATAGATTGAAGCCGAGCCACCACATCATCCAGATGCCGCCCACCAGCGCGAACGGCAGCGACAGCATCACGATCAGGGTCTCCGTCATGGCCCTGAAGTTCAGATAGAGCAGCAGGAAGATGATGGAGAGCGTCACGGGGACGACGATCTTGAGGCGGGCAGCGGCCCGCTGGAGATATTCGTACTGGCCGCTCCAGACCACGTAGGTGCCGGCTGGAAACTGGATGTTCTCGGTGACGGCGTGCTGCGCGTCGGCGACGTAGCTGCCGATGTCGCGATCGCGGATGTCGACATAGATGTAAGTTGCAAGCTGTCCGTTCTCGGTCCGGATCGAGGTGGGTCCCCGGACCGGCTCGATCCTGGCGACCTCGCCGAGCGGCACGGCGCCGCCGGCCGGCATCGGCACCAGGACATCGTCGGCGATGGCCTTCGGATTGTCGCGGAGATCGCGCGGATACCTCATGTTGACCGTGAAGCGCTGGCGGCCCTCCACCGTGGTGGTGACCGTCTGGCCGCCGAGCGCAGCCGCGATCGTATCCTGGACGTCCTGGACCAGCAGGCCGTAACGGGCGAGCGCCTCGCGGTCGGGTGTGATCTCGAGGTAGTAGCCGCCGATGCCGCGCTCGGCATAGGCCGAGGACGTTCCGGGGACGGTCTTGATGACCCGTTCGATCTGCTTTGCCAGACGATCGATCTCGGTCAAATCAGTGCCCATCACCTTCACGCCGATCGGCGTGCGGATGCCGGTCGAGAGCATGTCGATGCGGGCCTTGATCGGCATCGTCCAGGCGTTGGAAACGCCGGGGAATTGCAGCGCCTTGTCCATCTCGGCGATCAGGCTGTCGATCGTGACGCCAGGGCGCCATTGATCCCTCGGCGTGAGGTTGACGACCGTCTCGAACATCTCGATCGGCGCGGGATCGGTTGCGGTCGCCGCCCGCCCGGCCTTGCCGTAGACCGAAGCGACCTCCGGGAACGATTTGATGATGCGGTCCTGCATCTGCATCAGCTCCGCGGCCTTGGTCACGGAGATGCCGGGCAGGGTCGTGGGCATATAGAGCAGCGTGCCCTCGTTCAAGCTGGGCATGAACTCGGTGCCGAGCTGGCGCGCCGGCCAGATGGAGATCGCGAGCACCGCGACCGCGGCGAGGATCACGATCGTCTTGGCCCGCAGCACGCCCTTGATGACGGGCCGGTAGATCCAGATCAGCAAGCGGTTGATGACGTTGCGGCGCTCGGGAATGATTCTGCCGCGCACGAAGATCACCATCAGCGCCGGCACCAGCGTGACCGACAGCAGCGCGGCCGCCGCCATCGAGAACGTCTTGGTGAAGGCGAGCGGGCTGAACAGCCGGCCTTCCTGCGACTCCAGCGTGAAGATCGGCATGAACGACACGGTGATGATCAGGAGGCTGAAGAACAGGGCAGGGCCGACCTCCGCGGCCGCGTCGATCAGGATTTGAACACGCGATTGGTCGGGCTTGGCCCGCTCGAGGTGCTTGTGGGCGTTCTCGATCATGACGATCGCGGCATCGACCATGGCGCCGATCGCAATCGCGATGCCGCCCAGGCTCATGATGTTCGAGCCGAGCCCGAGCAGTTTCATCGCGCCGAACGCCATGAGCACGCCGACCGGGAGCATCAGGATCGCGACCAGGGCGCTGCGGACGTGCAGCAGGAAGACGACGCAAACGAGGGCGACGACGATGCTCTCCTCGAGCAGGGTGTGCTTGAGCGTGGCTATGGCGGCATAGATCAGGTTCGAGCGGTCGTAGACCGGAACGATCTCGACCGATTTTGGCAGACTGCTCGCGATCTCATGCAAGCGCTTCTTGACGTTCTCGATGACATCGAGCGCGTTGACGCCGAAGCGCTGCAGCACGATACCGCTGGCGACTTCGCCCTCGCCGTTGAGCTCGGCAATGCCGCGCCGCTCGTCCGGACCGAGCTCGACGGTTGCGACGTCGCGCAGCAGCACCGGCGTGCCGCCGGACGTCTTCAGCACGATGTTGCCGAGGTCGTTTATATTCTTGATGTAGCCCTTGCCGCGGATGACGTATTCGAACTCCGAGAGCTCGACGGTGCGGCCGCCGACATCGGCATTGCTGGCACGGATCGCGTCGCGAATCTTCTGCATGCTGACGCCGCGATCGCGCATCCGCTGCGGATCGAGAACGACGTTGTACTGCTTGACGAAGCCGCCGATGCTCGCGACCTCGGCGACACCTTCGGCCTTGGCCAATGCGAATTTGAGGGTCCAGTCCTGGATCGTGCGGGCGTCGGCGAGGTTCAGCTCCTTCGACATGACGGCGTATTGATAGACCCAGCCGACGCCGGTGGCGTCGGGGCCGATCGTGGGTGCAATTCCCGCCGGTAGCCGCGACGCTGCGCTGTTCAGGAATTCCATCACGCGCGAGCGTGCCCAATAGATGTCGGTGCCGTCCTCGAAGATGACGTAGACGAACGACACACCGAAGAACGAGAAGCCGCGCACGACCTTCGACTTCGGCACCGTGAGCATGGCCGTGGTCAGCGGATAGGTGACCTGATCCTCGATCACCTGCGGTGCCTGACCGGGATATTCGGTGTAGACGATGACCTGTGTATCCGACAGATCGGGGATCGCGTCGAGCGGCAGATGAATGAGCGCGTAGAAGCCGGCGGCTGCGGCGAAGCCGGTGCCGAACAGGACCAGCAGGAGATTGCGCGCGGACCAGGCGATGATGCGGGCGATCATTTGTGCGCTCCCATCCCGGCGTGATCGGCGTTGGCGGGCTGCTGCTCAGCTGCTTCGGCAAAGCTCTTCAACGCGGCCTTGAGGTTGCTCTCGGCATCGATCAGGAAGTTGGCTGACGTGACGACCGCCTCGCCCTCCGACAGACCGTCCCGCACCTCGACATAGCCGGCGCCGTGGCGGCCGAGCTTGACGGCGCGCGGCTCGTAGCGGCCGTCGCCCTTGTCGATCAGGACCGCCTGGCGACTGCCGGTGTCGAGCACGGCATCCGCCGGCACAGCCAGCACCGGCGCCGGGGCTGCGGTCTCGATCTCGGCATCGACATACATGTCAGGCAGCAGCGCGAGGTCCGGATTCGCGAGCTCGATCCGCACCCGCGCCGTCCGCGTGTCCTTGTTCACCTGGGGATAGATCACCGCGATCGCGCCAGCGAAAGTTCGCCCCGGGAAGCTGCGCGCGCGGATCATCACGGGCTGACCCACCGCGATGCTGCCGAGGTCGCGTTCGGCGACGTCGACCAGGGCCCAGACCAGCGAGATGTCGGCGATGCGGAACAGTACGTCGCCCGGATTGGCCCGCATGCCTTCGATCGCATTGCGCTCGAGCACGATGCCGTCGCGCGGCGCCGACCATTGCACCGTCACGGGGGCGACGTGCGACTTCTCCATAGCCGCGATGACCGGCTCCGGCACGTCCAGATTGGTCAGCCGCTGGCGCGAGCCGCGGCCATAGGCGGCATTGCCGCCGACGATGTTGGAATTGATGGTGGAGAGATATTCGGCGGCGGCCGCCGCGATCGCCGAGCTATAGATCTCCATCAGCGGCTGGCCCGCTCTGACGCGCGTGCCGGTCGTCACGTCGGCGACCTTCTGCACGAAGCTTTCGGCGCGCATCGCGATCACGGAGATGCGCCGCTCGTCGAGCTGGACGGTGCCCGGCGCCTTCACCGCGACGTGGAGCGTGCGCCGCTCGACTGGCGTTGACTTCACGCCGCTGCGCTGGATCTTGCCGGGCGACAGCTTCACCACGCCGTCGTCGGCCTCGTCGCCGTCGTAGACGGGAACGTAATCCATTCCCATCGGGTCCTTCTTCGGAGTGGGAGACGTGTCCGGCAGGCCCATCGGATTGCGGTAGTAGAGAATCTTGCGTGAGGAGTCCGCCTGCTGCTTCGGCTTGGCCGGCTCCGGCCCCGCTTGATCGTCGTCATAGACGGGCAGATAGTCGCGCCCGCGATCGTCCTTCCTGGGGGTCGCCGACCAAGCGGGGGCACCGCTTGGGTCGCGATAGTACAGCGGCATCCGATCCGCCGCGGCGGCGGCAAGAGGGGCGCGAAACGACGGAGGCGTGGTCTGGATGGATACGAGCCCACCCAAGCCGAGGCCAGCACCGACCGCAATGGTCGCGAGCAGACGCAACGTGTTCATGGCATCACCGTGAGGCGCGCTGGGCGCGCGCTATCCGTTGGGAGACTGGGGCGCTCGTCGGGAGCGCCCCGCGAGCTCACTTCGTCGCCTTGACGATGACCTTGCCGGTGACCGTCTCAGGCTCGCCCTGCACCTTGGCGGAGAGCGTGACCTGGTAGCGCCCGGCCATCGGCAGGTCGGTCTTGAAGGCGTAGACGCCCGGTTCCTTCGACGGCAGCGGCGCCACGTCCGACACCATGTCGGCCATCCCGTCGGGAGCCATGTCGACGCGCGTCTTGAAGATGACCGCGTCGGCGACCGGCTTGCCGGTCTGCTTGTTGGTGAGACGAATGGCGACCGTGACATCGTCGCCCTTCTTCATCTCCGGAGTGACCGGCTCGAACGTGTAGTCAGTCACGCCTGCCAAGGCAGCTGATGTGGCAAGCGAAAGGGTGGCGGCGAACGCCGCGATGTTGAATCTGGAAAGCATGGTTCTGTCCTCATGAATGGATCTCGGCCGTGGCGCCGATGGCGCGCACGTCTGCGGTCGGCGCGCAGGCACGCGCGCGTCGGTAACGAGATCAGACTCGAGGAGGTCGGAAAGGAGGACTGCCGCTACCGAGGGAGGCCACCTGGTCGGCGGGAAGTGCCAGCGTGGTCGCCGCGATGGCGAGTGGAGCGACGACGATGGTCCTGATATCGCCGAGGGCAACCGTTCCGCCGGCGCAGCAGAAACCCATCCCGCATTTGTCGCCGTGTGACGGGGAACTCGTCCCCTTCATGTCGTCAGGACAGCACTCGTCCATCGACATGTCGGCGCCATCGCCCATGGCCATGCTTGCCTGCATGTCGTTCGACGACATTGCGACCGCCACCGTCGATGCGCCAATCGGCAGCATCGCCAGCGAGAGGGCGATCGCGAACGCCAGGATGGTCCGAACAAGCCGCATCAGGATCCGAGTTTGCCTTGGCCGCAGCATACCCTACTGCGCTTCTGGAGGCAGTCCTTGAGACGGGTCAAACTGCGCCATCGCGGACGCGATGGCTGCCAGGGTCGACGTCATCGACCACGATATACCCCCATGGGGTAGATTCCGCAAGCCGGGGTGAATGCCCGGGCGAGCCGGGCATGACGACCGAAGGTCTCGTGAATTCCTGCCACTCCGGCGCGCGCCGGGTTTGAAGCGATGGTTCCGGCAGGAGTCGCGCGGGGCAAATGCCGACGTCAATCAAACCAATTCTTGTAGACGGCCTGATAGCTGCCGTTCTCGGTCGAGATGTGGAGCCACTGGTCCACGAATGCCTTCAGCGCCATGTCGCGCTGCAGCCAGTAGGCCTTCTCGGAGAAGTCGAACGGCTTCTCCGGGTGGACGGCGCAGAGCACGCCGGGATGCAGCTTCTGCTGATAGCGCGTCTCCGACGCGTCCGTCATCATCAGGTCGGCGTCGCCCTTGGCGATCTCCTCGAAGATCGTGACGTTGTCGTTGTGGACGCGGATGTCGGCGGCCTTGACGTTGGCGCGGGCGAAACGCTCGTTGGTGCCGCCGGGGTTGACGACGACGCGGGTGCCGGGTCTGTCGATGTCGGCCAGCGTCTGGTATTTCGACGTGTCCGAGCAGCGAGCGATCGGCGTCTTGCCCTCGCGCATGATCGCGGTCGAGAAGTAGCCCTTCTTCTGGCGGTCGAGCGTGATCGACACGCCGCCCATGGCGACGTCGAACTTGTCGGCCTCGAAATCCTTCATCAGTTGCGGCCAGCTGGTCGGCACGAACTCGACCTTGACGCCGAGCGCCTTGCCGAGCGACTCGGCCATGTCGACGTCGAAGCCGGAGAATTTGCCGGTCGCCTTGTCGAGATAGGTGAACGGCTTGTAGTCGCCGGTCATGCCGACCCGCAAGCTACCGCGCTGCATGATCTCGTCGAGGCGCGAGGCCTGCTCGGCGGCCGCCGGGACGGCAAGGCTGCAGACGAGGACGAGCCCAGTCAGAACGGACAGCGGACGATCGAAGAACCCCATGATGCGACACCTCGGCTTGAGTGGGACGAGGTTCTTCTTATACGAAGCGGTGTCGCGGGACGAGGGGCAGGGGGCGGCTGTCGTACCGTTCGGAGCGGCTTACGGCCGCCGCCGGCGGTCGAGCCTGCAGGTCCACCAGGCAATGCCGCGCATCATTCAACGATGCGAGGCGACCGAGCGCTAGGTTCGGCTGGGTTCCACCGGAGCAAACGCACCCTTGCCGGTCATCTCGTTCTTCAGCGCCTCGAAGCGCTCTGCCGCCTCGTGCGCGCGGGTGTCGACCATGTCGATGGCGGCTTCGGCCGTCATCGGGCCGCTGCTGACGGCGATCGAGGTCGGCCCGACGGTCTCGTCGACGTAGTAACCGTCTTCGCCGCGCCGCGCGGTCCAGCGGAAGCGGATTGCAGAGATCGGGCCGGGCCCGATCTTGGTGTAGCCGTCGGCCTGATCGAACGACACCACTGTGCCTGCGGCCTTCTTGGCGGGAGAGTTGGGAGCAGGCGCGGCCGCCCGGTCGTCACGCTTCGCAGACTCCGGCTTGTCGAGGATGCTCGCTATCGTTGCGAGCGCGTGCTCCGTCGCAACACTCATGATCGCCTCTGTTCCTACTGACGCGCGCAAACGCCGACGCCAATAGTTATAGTTGTAGCGAAATCTGGGCGAGATGCAACAATGCGTTCAAAATTGGGCGACAAAGCGGTGGATGAGGATCTCGAGGAGTGCAGGAGGACGCTCGACTCAGCCGGCCCGTTCTCCAAAAATGGATGGCCGGGACGGAGCCCGGCCATGATTATTCGTGAGAATTGAGCATGGGTCAGTCCGAGGACGGTACCAGCTCGCGACTCAGAGCACGTCCTGATTGATCACGTTCTGCCGGATCGGATCGCCGTCGAGCACACTCAGGATGTTGCGCGCGGTCTGCTCGCTCATGCGGTCGACGGCCTCGCGGGTGACGCCGGCGACGTGCGGCGCCATGATCACGTTGGGCAGCGCATGCAGCGCGTGGCCGACCGGCGGCGGCTCCTGCTCGAACACGTCGAGGCCGGCGCCGGCGAGGCGGCCGGACACCAGCGCGTCGTACAGCGCGGCCTCGTCGATCAGGCCACCGCGCGCGGTGTTGATCAGATAGGCGGAAGGCTTCATCAGCCGCAGACGCGCGGCATTGAACAGGCCGATGGTCTCCGGCGTCTTCGGGCAGTGGATGCTGACGAAATCGGCGCGCGGCAGCGCGGCGTCGAGGTCGGTCACCGGCTCGCAGCCGGCGGCGGTGATGTCGGCGGCCGGCTTGTAGGGGTCGTAGACCAGCACCTGCATCTCCATCGCCAGGCAGCGCTTGGCGGTGCGGGTGCCGATGCGGCCGAAGCCAATGATCAGCACGGTCTTGCCGTAGAGATCGAACGGCAGCACGCCGAGCCGCGCGCCCCAGGTGCCGTCCCTGACCATCGCATGCATCTCGTTGGCGCGCTTGGCCAGCGTCAGCATCATGAACAGCGCTTGCTCGGCGACCGACGGCGAATTCGCGGTGCCCGCGACCATCAAGGGCACCTTGTGGCGGCTCAGCGCCGGCACGTCGACCGCGTCGAAGCCGACGCCGATCCGGGTCACGACCTTCATGTCGCCGGCAGCGACGAGCTCCGGCTCGCCGAACCGGGTCGCACCGAGGGCGACGCCATGCACCGGGGCATGGGAGGTGAGTAGCGCAGAAAAGTCCGCCGCCGAGATCATGTTGGGGAACTCGATCATCTCGACGTCGTCGCGCGCCGCGAGTAGCGCGCGTCCCTTGGCCGAGAAGGATTCCGTGACGAGGATCTTGTTCTTGTTGGTTGCCGTCCTGGTGGTCATATCCTGCCCTTGAAGCTTCTTGTGCTCGTCAGATCACGAGCCCGGTCGCCTCGTTTAGCAGGTGCATGTTGTTGAGGTCCATTGCCATGCGCAGAGGGCTGCCATCCCGCGCGCCGGCGTTGGGGTTCACCCGCCCGCAGACCGGCGTCTCGTTGAGGGTGAAGTAGACCAGCGTCTCCATGCCCATCGGCTCGGTGACGTCGAGCAGCGCCTCGAACGGCTCAATCCCAGGCTCTGCATGCGGCTTGGTCTCGGTGATGTGCTCCGGCCTGATGCCGAGCAGCAGCGGCTCATTTCGTGACACGGATTGATAGCGCGCGGCGCGCGCCGGCGGCAGCGGAAAGGCGATGCGGTCGGTGAGGCGGATGTGGAGCCGGCCATTGGCCTCCTCGAGCCGGCACGGCACGAAGTTCATCGCGGGCGAGCCGATGAAGCCGGCGACGAAGCGTGTCGCTGGATTGTGGTACAGCTCGTTCGGCGTGCCGATCTGCTCGATGCGGCCCTTGTTCATGACCACGACACGGTCGGCCAGGGTCATCGCCTCGACCTGGTCGTGGGTGACGTAGACCGTCGTGGTGCGGACCTTCTGGTGCACCTTCTTGATCTCGATGCGCATCTGCACGCGCAGCTTGGCGTCGAGGTTTGACAGCGGCTCGTCGAACAGGAAGACCTTGGGATTGCGCACGATCGCGCGGCCCATCGCCACGCGCTGGCGCTGGCCGCCGGAGAGCTGCTTGGGCTTGCGGTCGACGAGGTCGGCGATATCCAGCATGCGCGCGGCCTCCGCCACGCGGCTCTTGATCTCGGCCTTCGGATAGTGCTTCAGACGCAGCCCGAACGACATGTTCTCGGCCACCGTCATGTGCGGGTAGAGCGCGTAGTTCTGGAACACCATCGCGATGTCGCGGTCCTTCGGGGGGACGTCGTTGACGACGTCGCCGCCGATGGTGATGTCTCCGTCGGAGATGTCCTCGAGCCCTGCGATCATCCGCAATGTCGTCGACTTGCCGCAGCCGGACGGGCCGACCAGCACGACGAACTCGTGGTCGGCGATATCGAGATCGATGCCCCTGACCGCCTCGACGTCGTCATAACGCTTCACGACCTTGCGCAAGCTCACTTCAGCCATGTGTGGTCAACCCCCGTCATCAGCCCTTGGTCGCGCCGGCCGTGAGTCCGGCAATGTAATAGTCCATCAGGAACGCGTAGATGATCAGCGGCGGCGCCGCGCCAAGCAGCGCGCCGGTCATGATCTGTCCCCAGTTGAAGACGTCGCCCTTGATCAGGCTCGTGACGATGCCGACCGGCAGCACCAGTTGGTCGGTCGAGGTCGTGAACACCAGCGGATACAGGAACTGCGCCCAGGAGACGGTGAAGGCAAAGATCGTCGCGGCGATCAGGCCGGGCAGGGCGACGGGAATGAAGATCCGCGTCAGCGTCTGTAGCCAGGAGGCGCCGTCGATGATGGCGGCTTCGTCGAGCTCCTTCGGGATCGACGCGAAATAGCCGATCATGATCCAGGTGCAGAACGGCACCGTCAGCGTCGGATAGATGAACAGCAGCACGTACCAGCGGTTGATCAATTGGATGCCCGTGACGTCGCCGATCAGTGCGAACATCTTGAACAGCGGGATGAACAGCAGGCTGTCCGGAATCAGGTAAGTCAGGAACACGCCGGTCGCGAGCGTGGCCGAGCCCCAGAATTTCATCCGCGACAGCGCGAACGCCGCGGGGATGCTGATCAGCATGGTGATGACCACGACGACGATCGAGACCATGGCCGAGTTGAAGAAGAAGCGCATGAACTGGTTCGAGGTCAGCAGCTCGAGATAGTTCTCCAGCGTCGGGTGGAACACCCACCACGGATTGGTCGCCGCGGAGATCTCCGCGCTGCCCTTCAGCGAGGTGATCAGCATGTAGAGCGGCGGCACCAGCGAGAAGATCGCGAACAGCGTCAGGAAGAAATACGACCAGCGCAACGCCCAGGCGCGGTCGCGGCTCATCGAGCCGTATTTAACATTGCGGGTCGGGCCGGCCTTGTCGATCGTGACGGTGCTCATCAGGATTCGTTCCCCCGCTTGTTGACGTCGCGCAGGATGAAGATGGCGGCCACCGCCAGGATCGGCACCATGAACAGCGAGACGCTGGCGCCGAGCGGAATGTCGCTGCCCTCGATGCCGACGCGGAACGCCCAGGTCGCGAAGATGTGCGTCTTGTCGAGCGGGCCGCCGGCGGTGAGGATGCGGACGATGTCGAAATTGGCGAACGTCACGATCAGCGAGAACAGCGTCGTGATGGCGATGATGTTGCGCATCATCGGCAGCGTCACGTACCAGATGCGCTGCCACCAATTGGCGCCGTCGATCGCTGCGGCTTCGTAGAGCTGCTCCGGGACAGATTTCAGCGATGCCAGGTACATGATCATGAAGAACGGCGCGCCGTACCAGATGTTGACCAGGATCACCGAGAACCGCGCCCAGGCGGCGTCGCCGGTCCAGGGGATCGGGCCGATGCCGAAGAAGGCGAGCGTGTAGTTGAAGGCGCTGTAGGACGGGTCGAACAGCCACAGCCACGCCAGCGTGCTCATCGCCGGCGGGATCACCCAGGGTACCAGCAGCATGCCGCGCCATTTGCGCTGCCCCTTGGCGGGGATGTTGTGCACGAAATGCGCGACGATGAAGCCGATCAGCGCCTTGAACACGACGGCGGTGATCGCGAAGATGCAGGACTGCTTGACGACCAGCCAGAACGTGTCGCGCTTGAACAGGAACTCGAAATTGCCGAAACCGACGAAGCGCTGCATCGACTTGTTCAGCGTCGCCAGATGCACCGAATACAGGGCGGGATAAACGACGAGGAGCACGATCAGCAGGATCAGCGGCAGCGTCATCAGGAAAGCGGCGGTCGATTTCCGCTTCAACGCCCTGTGCAGACCATTGCGACGGGCCGCGCGAGGGCGGGCGACGGCGTTTTCACCGATGGCGGCATCAACCATGAAAAAAGGCTCCTCGTGATGTCCCCCGCGACGGCGGGGTCCTCACTGGATGGGGAACACTGACAAGGTGAAAGGAGGCGGCCCGCCTGCTGAAGCGGACCGCCGGCGTTGCTTCAACATGCCTCAGCTGCGCATGAAGCCTTCGCACTCGCCTTCGGCCCAGGCGAGGGTCGATTCCATCTTCTCGCCCTGGGCGTAGCGCAGGCACATCTTGGTCATCGTTGCCTGCGCATAGATCTGCTGCGCGATCTTGGGCGGAGCAGGGGAGGCTGCGATCGACAGCGTCTGGTGATTATAGGGGTTGGGATAGTGATAGAGCGTCCCCTTCGGCGGGCCCTCCTCCTGCCACACCTTGAGCGTCGTCAGCTTCTGATAGGCCGGCAGATCGTAGCCGCCGCTCGCCACCACCATCTTCTCGATCGATGACGGCTTCGACAAGTGCACGATCAGGCTCTTGGCCGCCTCCTTGTTCTTGGAGAACGACCAGATGCTCCAGAAGTAGGGCAGGAACGGCGCGAAGCGGCCCTTGGGGCCGACCGGGAAGCCGTGGGTCCAGCACTGCTCGGCAATCTGCGGCGCGTCGCGCTTGGCCACCGCCCAGGCGCTCGGCGGATTCATGATCATCGCGCCCTTGCCCGAGACCAGCCATTTGTTGTTCGATGCGTCGTCCCATGAGGCGACATCCGGCGGCAGTGCCGCGATCAGCCGCTTGTAGAACTCGAGCGCCTGGCGCACGGCATCCGTCTTCACCGTGACATCGCCCTTGGCATTCACCAGCTCGGCGCCATACGCCTGGAAGAACGCGCCGGCGGAGTCCACGCTATCGGTGGTTTCGCCGAGCCCGATGCCGAACGGCACGCCAGCCTTCTGGCAGGCCTCCGCCGCTTTCAGGAAGGTCTCTGTGGTCCAGCTGTCGGCCTTCGGTGGAGAGCCGGCCGGATACAGCTCCTGCACGTCGATGCCCGCATGCTTCTTCATGAGATCGATGCGGGTGCAGGGGCCCTTGATCTGACTGCCGACGCAGGCCGGCACGGCGAGCCATTTGCCGCCGGACTGTCCGAGATATTTGACGGTGCCGTTGACCTCGCCATTCTCCTGGATGATCGGCCCCATGATGTCGTTGACCGGCTCCAGCAGTTCGGCATGCGCATGCGGCCACCAGGTCGGCATAGCGATCAGATCGTGGCCGGACTTCGCGGCGCCCTCGGCGGCGATCGTCAGCTCGATCTTCTTGCCCTGGCTGGTGATGTAGTCGATCTGGACCTCGACCTTCTCCTTGGCGGCCCACTCGTTGACGAGATCGGTCGAGGCCTGGTTGGCGCCCGGAACCCAATGGTCCCAGAAGCCTATCGAGAGCTTGCCGGCGGCGTAGGCACCGCGCACATAGGGCGCGGCAATCATGACCGCCGAGGTGGCAGCGGTCGCAGCAACGAATTGTCGACGGTTCAGCTTCCTCCGTGACATGGCGTTCCCTCCCTGGTGAGCCAAGCATTCTGTCAATGCGAATCCGATTTGTTAGTTGTTGCGTCGCGTCATGCGCGCATGGATTTCGCTTGGGTGCAATCAGAGCAGAATTGCGAGCGGCTGTCGAGAAAGCAGGTGAGGCGAATCCTTGAACTAATGGCGGGCACAATTCGTCGCAGGTCCGTAACTGATTGCATCGCAGCGCTGAGCGCTGCAGTGCAAGGCGCGTCCCCGGCAGAGCAGGAAGCAGAGCAGGAATCAGTCTAGCCGAACGCGTTCGATGCATCGCACTGCATGCGGCCGATGGACTTGCGCGTTGCGGCAACGATAGAATTCGTTGGAATCATGGCCGTCACGACCAGCGACTGCGCGCGACGGTCGGACGTGTTGCACGGAGCCTGAACTGATGATGACGAGCCCCGCCGGCATTTGGCGCCGGTCTCTCCGGTGCATCGCAATAGGAGTGTCAATAGGCCTCATCGGCCTCGCGGGCCTGCCGCGTCAGCTTGGCGCGCAGGGCCTGTTCAAGGGCGTCGAGCAGGGCGCGCGCGAAGGCAACAAGGCGGCGGGGCCGGTCGGCGGTGTGCTCGGCGGCGCGATCGGCGGTGTCGTCGGCGTGGTCACCGGCGTGACCGGGGCGTTCACCGGCAACAGCGGCCAGCAGAGTACGCAGCCCGAGGCACCGCCGGCCGAGGGCAGGAAGACGAAGCCTTCCAAGGCGACGAAGACGAGCAAGGTCGCCAAGGCGACGCCGATGTTGACGCAGCCGGGCGTCCCGCAACTCACGGCCGAACAGATCGTCGCCAACAGCGACAGCAATATCGAGCGCCTGAAGACCGGGCTGAGCCTGACGGAAGAGCAGGCGAAGAACTGGGGTCCGTTCGCCGACGCGATGCACGCGCTCGGCCGCAACGGCGCGGATCGACTCGAGCTGCGCATCGCGCGGTCGAAGCGCGATCCGCCGGATGACATCGTCGAGCAGATGCGCAACGAGGCTCAGTTCCTGGTCGATCGTGCCGCCGACCAGCGCGCGGTGGCCGACACGTCCGAACCGCTGTTCACCAGCCTCGACGACAAGCAGAAGCAGATCTTCATCGACGAGATGGTGCGCCTGAGTCGCGAGCGCGGACTGGACTAGCTCAACGGAGCTGGCGTCGTCGGGGCTGCGCCGTTGGCAGCAGCGGCGCCTGCGGCATGCCGTGACGCATAACCCATCGCGGTCGCGCCGCGTCACGGTACATTAATACCCTAAGAATGGCAGTTGGTCGCGTTGACGGCATGGTCGGGAGAAAGCAGGCTCCGCGGCATGCACATTTATCGGGCACGAGCGGGCGCGGCTCGCGCAACGTGCCGGCCACCATCGCTGCCTCTGCAACCGAATTGCGATGCAGGTTTGATGTACATTGCAATTGTATTACATGGAGAGCCGGAGCCGGCAGGGCGGCCTTCGCAGGCGTGCTGAATCGCAGCAGCGATCGGGCGGCAGACGATCAGCAGGCCGTTCGGCTCGATGTCTTGGAGGATTATTGTTGTCGAGAGTGCGACTGCGCCGGTGGATCGAGAACCGATTGGGGATTGGCACCGCCAGCACCGAAAGCCGCCTCGATGCGGACGTGAAACGCTTCGTCGATGCGCTGCAAGCGGAGTTGGTCGCTGCGAAGGATGAGTCCGAGCGGTACAGGCGCATCACCGAAGAGAGGGGCGTGATCATGGGCCGCCTGCGCGACGAGCGGGACGGCTACAGGCTGGAGTGGGAGGCGGCGTCCGCGGAGCTTCGCCGGCTGGCGCGTAAGCGCCCGGCCGTGGTCTCGGACAATGGAGCGACGCGCCCCTCCGGCAATGGCCGCGACGCGGCCCTGAGGAATTCTCCACCTTCCACGCTGCGGGTGCTGTGCGTCGGCACCGGCCGGGACGGCACGACGTCGCTGACGCGGATGATGCAGGAGGTGTTCGACAACCAGGGCAACGGCGACAGGGCCGTGCACGAATGGGCGTCGAGCGAGCTCAATGAGCTGTTCTGCCAGCTCAAGGAAACCAACGATCCCAGCTTCGCGGATCAGATTCGTCAGACGATCCTCGATTGCCCCCATGCTTGCGTCGTCGGCAACGGCTACGCGGCCGTGCTGCCGATCATCGCCGAGCTCCTCGGCGATCAGGTCACGCTGGTGCATCTGCGCCGGCGCGACCGGGCGGCGTGCATCGCAAGCCTGGTGGAGAATGCCGAGATGTCGCCGCAGAACCACCTCTACTACGCCGATTCGCCGGCCGCGCGTCGCAAGCGTCCGACCGCTTTCCACTTCGGAGAGATGTCGAGGCAGCAATGGATGGATCTGTCGCTGGCCGACAAGTTCGGCTGGTACTACGACAAGACCCACGCCTTGATCGAACGCTACAAGAGCCTGTTCCCGAACACGCTCTCCGTCGATACCGAGGATCTCAACGCGGACAACGTGCGCCTCGCGCTGGCCCAAGCGGCCGGCAGTGCCGAGGCGCCGCGAGCCTTCCACGTCAACCGGTTCGTCGATCTGCGCCATGTGCCGCCCGATCGGCGCAGCTTCGTGCAGCGGTTGCTCGGCCAGCTCGATGTCCAGAAGCTCGCCCATGACGACCTGTACGGGCTGCGGCAGGTCCTCAACGAGATGGTCTATCATCTCTCGCATTTTCCCGACGCGGCGCCGGGCGCGCTGGATGAGCTGCGTTGGACGCTCAGCGAGATGCACGGCCTTCTCGACAACCGCATCCGCGACGTTCGCGAACTGATGGAGCGGGTCGGCGTGCCCTCCGAGACCGCCGGCGCCGTGAACGGCCACCGCGCGCCGCAGGCAAGCCCTGGCGCGCACCCTGGTCGTTGACCGGGCGCGCGGCTCTGAGCAGGGGGGCTGCGGGCGCGCTCGCCAGCGTTGTGCGCGGCCAGCCGATCCATCGGGTCCCGGATCAGCGGCAAGTTCGGGGACGTGGAAGGAGACTTGGCGGAAGGGGTGGGATTCGAACCCACGGTACCCTTGCGGGCACGCCGGTTTTCAAGACCGGTGCCTTAAACCACTCGGCCACCCTTCCATCCGGCATCGTCTCCGGAACGGCGATACCCGCGCCATGACGGCGCGGTAGCGACGCGATCCTTGTTTAGGGTGCTGGCTTGCGGCTCGTCAACGGCGCATTCACGCCTGCCCGAACGGCATCAGCTCAAAGCCCGCGGCTTAGCGGAGTGCGAAAACCATCAGACTCGAGCACAACACTGCCGTGCTCAGCGCTGCCAGGGCGAGAAAGCTACTCGAAAGCAAGTCCGGACGTCCAACGTCTTGACGTCGTAGGTATGGGTATCGCATGGGCCACCTTCTACAGCTGGGCTGCCGGTCCGACCTCACGTTGATCGGAAGAAGCGGAGGACCGGACGAAGAGCGGTCTGAAAGATCTGTTGGTCGAAACTGCCGGCTTCAGGGATGTTCCTGAAGTGTCGTTATTGAAGCGGACGAAATCTTTGAAGCGGACGAGAGCCGACCATGACGTCGGCTGTCCGATCCGTCCGGAATCAGGCCCGCGAGCGGACCCCTTCAAACGCATGAGCAAGGAAGATCCCGGCGCCAACCAAGCCCATCACTGCCGTCATTGCTTCGATCATAGCGAACACACCCTGTTGCGCCCCACGTGAAGCAAACGACGTGCAGCCCTGCACAGTCAAAATGATTCAGGTCCCGGGAAATGAGAACACTCTCAAGTGAGGATTTCACGCAACATATGTGTCCAAAAAGGTGCACTCGCAACGAGGAGACGGAGCGGAGCGCACGCTTAGGCGGCTATCGTCCTCCGGAAAGCTCCGGTTAACCACGGCGGGGCCTACCCCATTTCCGCCGTGTTCGGGTTGCGTTATCCTTGTGCGTTGAGTTGCGGGGGACGCGACTCGCGGGGACAAGCGCGCGGCGCGCGGGGCTGATGGGATGGCCCGGCTGCGACCGGCACATTGGTAATTGGGGTCGATGGGGATTGGTCAAACAGATCCGGTCGAGAGAGCGGTGCGCAGTGCCGTCGCCGTCCTCGCCTGCCTGATGGTCGCGAACTGCGCCTCGTCCAACAAGTTCGCCAGCAAGGTCGATCCGAAATACGGCGTGTCGTCGAGCCCGCGCGTCGTCGGATTCGGCGAGCCGGTGCCGAAGGGCGGCGGCGTCTACCGCATCGGCAAGCCCTACACCGTGGCCGGCAAGACCTACGTCCCGGAGGAGGACGCCAACTACCGCGCCGAGGGCATGGCGTCCTGGTATGGCGATGATTTTCACGGCCGCCTGACTGCCAATGGCGAGGTCTTCGACATGACGTCGCTGACGGCCGCCCATCCGACATTGCCGCTGCCGAGCTACGCCCGCGTCACCAATCTCGCCAACGGCAAATCGCTCATCGTCCGCATCAATGATCGCGGGCCATACCACGGCAACCGGCTGATCGACGTCTCCAACAAGGCGGCCGATCTGCTCGAGTTCAAGGGCAACGGTATCGCCAAGGTGCGGGTGGAGTATGTCGGCCGCGCCCCGCTGGAGGGCTCCGACGACGTCCAGTTGATGGCGACCTTGCGCACGGGCATCCCGGCGCCGGCACCGTCCCTGGTGCGCGTCGCCTCGGCCAGGCCGTTCGTGCCCGAGATGGGCACAGGCCGTCCGATTCGCGGCGAGATCCCGCTTCCCGAAGGGCGCCCCTATACGCTCGGCAACGGCTCGGCTGATCTCGCCTCGATCGGCGCGACCTCGGAAATGTCGGCGTCCAGCAGGACGCGGGGCCGCAACCTCGAGAACCCGCGCGCTGTGTCCTACGACCAGGACGGCCGCTACGTCTCGCAGGGCAGGGCAGAGCCGAACGACGGCGCCAACGAGGCGCGCGACATCATGAGCGGCCGCGGGCTGTACTGAACTCCGCCAAGCACGGCTTGTTCACGTGAACCGCCCCATGCCGGGGCGGTTTTGATTCCGGCGATCAGCAAAGCTTTATTGGGCCGAGAACGGCACGCGCGCTCTCGCCGAGTAGGTCCAGACGCGGGTGGTGCTGCCGATGCCGCCCAACTCGGCGCCGAGCCCGACGCTGGCGCCGCCCTGAGTCCTGATGCCGAGACCGCCCGTGGCGCGCGCCGACCAGCCCTGCAGCAGCGGGGTCGAGGCCAGACCGGTGCCGCCGTTGGCGAGCGTGTTGGCATCCTCCTTGTTGAAGTAATAGTCGCCATACATACCGACGAACGGCGTCAGCACGATGCCGCTGTCGAACCAGGCCACCGGGTAGGCGGCTCTCAGGCCACCGGAGGCGCGGCCGCTGGCGAAGTCATTGGTGCCCTGCCGGGTGCCGAGCGAATCGGTATACGCATTCTGGTGCTCCCACAGCCCGTAGACCTTGGCCGAGGGCTCGAGCAGGAAGCCATAGGCCTTGTACATGCCCGTCAGTCCCGTCGACGCCATCCAGCGCTCGCCGTTGAAATTGCCCTGCGCCGTCCCGGCCGTGCCGCTATAGCCGATGCCGGAATAGGCTACCGTCGCATCGTAGCGGAGTGTCGGCAAGATCTTCCAGCCGAGATAGGCGCCAACCGTCCAGCCGTCTCCCTTCAGCTTCCCGTTGATATCCTGCTCGGTATAGCTGAACGTCTCATACCCGCCGAGCACGCCGACCAGGACATTCGGCGTCGCCCTGTAGGTCAACCCCATCAGCGCGTTGAGCTGCCGGCCGTAGAGCGAGGTTTGGCTTGCCTGAGTGACACCGAACGCGCTGGTCGTGCTCCAACGGTCGATGTTGGTGCCACGCACATCGGCCCAGAGCAGCCACTGCTTGTCCTCGTGCCATTTTGGCAACGCCTTCTCCGGCGTCTGCTGGTCGATCGCTGCGAAGGCATTGTCGATGCGCGACCGGCCACGGGCGGATCTGCCGCCCGGGCCGGGGTTTCCGCCACGGTCTGTAAAGGCGCTGCTGCCCGGATTGGCCGAGCTCGGGACCGCCGCGGCGTCGTCCTGGTCCCGCGGGTCAGCCGAGAAATTGAAGCGCATGCGGCCGTTGCTGGGCGTCACGAACGCGCCGCCATCGTTGAAGCCATCAGCGATGGCATCGTCGATCGCCCCGGAAATGGCCTGGCCTGAGTTCTGCGCCACCATCTTGGTGACGTTGAGCTGCAACGCGCGAAGCCTGACGCTGTCGAGCGGAACGTTCACGGTCTGCGCAAGGCCGGGTGAGGTGCTCGCCGCAAAGGTTGGGCTGCCGGTATAGCTTGCGATGATGGTGTGGCTGCCGACCGCCAGCGCGGATGTGGTGAAGGCCGCAACGCCGCCGCTCAGCGTCGCTGTTCCGATCGGTGTGCCGTTGTCGCTGAACGTCACCGTGCCCGTCGGCGTTCCACCCGACCCTGTGACCGTTGCCGTGAACGTCACGGGTTGACCGCCCTGGCTCGGGTTCTGCGACGAGCTCAGGGTTGTCTGCGTCGTCGCCGACAAATAGGTGAACCGGTCCGCGACTGAGGTCGCGGACGTCTGCCCGTTGTTGGTCACGGTCACATCGACCGCCCCGGTGCCGGGGGGCGAGGTGGCCGTAATCGAGGTCGCGGAATTGACGGTGTAGCTCGCCGCATTGACGGCGCCGAACTTCACGCCTCCCGCACCGGCGAGGCCGGTGCCGGTGATGGTGACCGTGGCGCCGCCGGCCGCGGGGCCTGACGTCGGCGAGATCGATGTCACGGTGGGCGCGCCGATATAGGTGAACTGGTCAGCCGCCGAGGTCGGCGAGGTGCCGCCGGCGGTGGTGACCCTGACGTCGACCGTACCGGTCCCCGCTGGCGATGTCGCGGTGATCGAGGTGGCCGAGTTGACCGTGAAGCCGGTCGCGGCGGTGGCGCCGAAATTCACCGCGGTCGCCCCCGTGAAGCCGGTGCCGGTGATGGTGACCGAGGTGCCGCCGATCCCAGGTCCGGAGGTTGGGGAGATCGAGGTGACTGTCGGAGCTGTCGTATAGGTGAATTGATCCGACGCAGAGGTGGCCGAAGTGCCGCCAGCGGTGGTCACCCTGACGTCGACGGTGCCGGTGCCGGCCGGCGCGGTCGCGGTGATCGAGGTGGCGGAGTTGACCGTAAAGCCGGTTGCCGGCGTCGCACCGAAATTCACCGCCGTGGCGCCGGTGAAGCCGGTGCCGGTGATGGTCACGGACGTGCCCCCCGCCAACGGCCCGGCGGTCGGCGCGATCGACGTCACGGTCGGTACCGGCGAGTAGGTAAACTGGTCGGCCGCCGACGTCGCCGAGGTGCCGCTCGGGGTGGTCACGCGGACGTCGACGGTGCCGGTCCCCGCCGGTGAGGTCGCCGTGATCGAGGTGGCCGAATTGACCGTGAAGCCGGTCGCCGGTGTGGCGCCGAAATTGACCGCGGTCGCCCCTGTGAAACTGGTGCCGGTGATGGTCACCGAGGTGCCGCCGGCGACAGGCCCGGATGTCGGCGAAAGCGAGGTCACGGTCGGCGGGCCGATATAGGTGAACTGGTCGGCCGCCGAAGTCGCCGAGGTCCCGCCTGCAGTGGTGACCCTGATGTCGGCGGTGCCGGTGCCGGCCGGCGAGGTCGCGGTGATCGAGGTGGCCGAGTTGACCGTGAAGCCGGTTGCAGGCGTGGCGCCGAAATTGACAGCGGTGGCGCCGGTGAAGTTCGTGCCTGTGATGGTCACCGTGGTGCCGCCAGCCGCCGGACCTGACGTCGGCGAGATCGAGGTGACTGTCGGTGCGGGGATGTAGGTGAACTGGTCGGCTGCCGAGGTCGCCGAGGTGCCGCCGGCGGTCGTGACCCTGATGTCAACGGTCCCAGTGCCGGCCGGCGCTGTTGCGCTGATCGACGTGGCCGAGTTGACCGTGAAGCCGGTCGCCGGCGTGGCGCCGAAATTCACTGCCGTTGCGCCGCTGAAGCCGGTGCCGGTGATCGTCACCGAGGTGCCGCCGGCACCAGCGCCCGATGTCGGCGAGATCGAGGTCACCGTCGGTGCTGCGACATAGGTGAACTGGTCAGCGGCACTGGTTGCCGACGTTCCACCGGCGGTCGTGACGGTCACGTCGACCGTGCCGGTGCCGGCCGGTGAGGTTGCCGTGATCTGGGTGGCCGAGTTGACCGTGAAGCCGGTTGCAGGCGTCGCGCCGAAATTGACCGCCGTCGCCCCGCTGAAGCCGGTGCCGGTGATCGTGACTGACGTGCCACCGGTTGTCGGACCTGCGGTCGGCGAGATCGAGGTCACGGTCGGCACGGCGGCATAGGTGAATTGATCAGCCGCCGAGGTCGCCGAGGTGCCGCCTATCGGAATCGTCACCCGGACATCGACCGTACCGGTCCCAGCGGGCGAGGTCGCGGTGATCGAGGTGGCCGAATTGACCGTGAAGCCGGTCGCAGGCGTGGCGCCGAAATTGACCGCGGTGGCGCCGGTGAAGCCGGTGCCGGTGATGGTGACCGTCGTGCCGCCGGCCACCGGCCCCGAGGTCGGCGAGATCGAGGTGACGGTCGGTGCGGGGATGTAGGTGAACTGGTCGGCAGCCGAGGTGGCCGAGGTGCCACCGGCTGTCGTGATGCGGACGTCGACTGTGCCCGTTCCCGCTGGCGAAGTCGCGGTGATCGAGGTCGCCGAGTCGACCGTGAAGCCGGTCGCCGGCGTGGCGCCGAAATTGACCGCGGTGGCGCCGCTGAAGTTGGTGCCGGTGATGGTCACCGTGGTGCCGCCGGCGCCGGGACCCGAGGTCGGCGAGATCGAGGTCACGGTCGGTGCGGGAATGTAGGTGAATTGATCGGCGGCAGACGTGGCCGATGTTCCGCCCACAGTGGTGACGGTAACATCGACGGTGCCAGTCCCGGAGGGCGACGTCGCGGTGATCTGGGTGGCAGAGTTGACCGTGAATCCGGTCGCAGCCGTAGCGCCGAAATTCACCGCGGTCGCGCCGCTGAAGCCGGTGCCGGTGATGACGACAGATGTACCGCCGGAGCCGGGGCCCGATGTCGGCGCGATCGACGATACCGTGGGCGCGGCCACATAGGTGTATTGATTCGCCGCCGCCGCCTGGGATGGCGCGCCATTGGTGACCGTCACATTGACGGTGCCCGCCGACCCGGCCGGCGCGACCGCCGTGATCTGGGTGTTGGAGTTGACCACGTAGCTCGTCGCATTGTTCGAACCGAACTTCACGCCGCCGGCGCCGGTGGTCCCCGTGAATCCAGTGCCGGTGATGACGACCGAGTTGCCGCCCGCGGTCGGGCCGGAACTCGGTGACAATGCGGTGACGGAGAGGCTGGGCGTGACGTTCGAGAGCGAGATGGTCAGGCCACTATCGGTGGTGCCGAACGTGCCAGTGCCAACATCAGTCGTCGACGAATAGTTCAGAATGATCGTGTCGGAGGTCGTCGGCGGCGCCGTCGTCATCGTCAGATTATAAGTTACGTAGTAGGCATTGCCGTTATTGGGATCAATCGTCTCTATCGGCGTGATCGTGTAGACGCCCCCATTCGAACCAGCGATCGATGCGGACGTGTCGGATCCGGCCCCTGTAATCGGGAAACCAGTATTTGTGTCAGTTCCGCACGCATTGTACAGGCCGCTGTTGGCGATTCGATTGTATTGTGTGCCCGTTTTCGGCACGAGCGTCGCGCCGGGACCGGTGGCGCCATTGACGCTGAATGTGATCTGCGAGTTCAGCTGAATGCTCGTCGAAACCGTCAATGCGGACACTGCCGTGCAGTTGGCAGCCCAGGCGTCACTTGCAGCAAAGGATACGAGGCCCACGACTGCCGAGACCACTGCCGAGACGACGGCGTAGCGCCGCGCGCCGGCTTTGCCGGGCCGTGAGGCAGAGGCTGTCGCATGGGAGGACGGGCGTGCCGGCGGTCTGTCGAGCGAGAAGCCGAAAGCGTGGGCGAATGCGTACCCCATGGCACGGACCACCATCCAGATCCCGGCAGTGAGATTCACGACGCCCCCTCGCGGCCCGTCCTCGAGCTGGATGATGCCGCTGCAAATTCTTTGATAAAAAATTCGACTGTTATTGTGTGTATTAGGTCGTTTGCGTGCATTAGGCCGTGACGGTGCGCGGCGAGCAAGCAGGCAGACGATTGTTCCCGGCAAAACCCAGCCATCGCGAGCACTTTTCGACCGTCAGTTGCGGCTCGGCAACAGGGCAGTGTGTGGTGGAACCGCCTGGGCCCGCCGCGCCCTCCCGCAGCAGCGCCGGTTGCGTGGCAGCCGACTGAGCGGCGCTCGCTGCGCAAGCGACACCGCCAGAAGTTGTTGCTCTCGATGACTGCGCGTGCGGGCTTGACTGTGCCGGTTCCGCCCACTAACAATCTTTGCGAGCATATGCGTCGTGGCGCACTGCGTTTTTGACCCATCGCGCGTCGATATTCCGCGCTTCAATGACAAGGCGATCCATCGCCTGATGGAAGAGGGGGGAGCATGCCGTTACAGCCCATCCTGGGTCAGATCATGCCCTTTGCCGGCACGACGGTGCCGAGAGGGTGGGCGCTGTGCAACGGCGCGCTCCTGGCAATCCAGACCAATCAGGCGCTGTTTTCATTGCTCGGGACGTACTACGGTGGTGACGGCGTCAGGACCTTCGGGCTCCCCGACTTGCGCGGCCGCGCAATTCTCGGGTCCACCGGCGGCAGCGGCACCTTTCCTGCCGGCATGACCAGCGGCACGGTTTCGGTGACCCTGAACGCACAGCAGCTTCCAAGCCATAACCACATCGTTTTGGCATCGACAGCGCAGGGAGCCGGACGAGGCGCTTCGGCGACCAACAATCTGTTCGGCACCAACACCATTCCGCCAGCCGGCCCAAAGTCTATTTTCGTGACCGCAGGCAGCGGAGAGGTGCCGCTGGCGCCGGGCACGAATGTCCTCAATGAAGGCGGCAATCAAGCTCATAACAACATGCAGCCGTACCTCGTCATCAACTACATGATTGCGCTCAACGGCGTCTTTCCGTCTCGCGACTGAGACTTCGACCGCGAAGCGTTCAGCTCCAGCAAACCGCTTCCATGATTGAGCTTTCCCGAACTGCGCTTCGTGAGAGGCGACACGTTCCCGACATTGATTTGCAATCGATACTTGAAAGGGACTTCGGCGATGTCAGACCCCTTTATCGGCGAAATCCGGCTGTTCGGGTTTCCACGGGTGCCGGATGGCTGGCTGGCCTGCAATGGACAAAGCCTGGCGATCGCACAATACGATACGCTCTATGCCATCATCGGCACCACCTATGGCGGCGATGGCGTGCAGACCTTCAATGCGCCCGATCTGCGCGGCCGGGTGCCGATTGGCCAGGGGCAGGGACCGGCTCTGCCGCTCTATGTGCTCGGCGAGATCGCCGGAGAGGACGGACACGTCCTGATCGAGAACGAGATGCCCGCGCATAGCCACGCGCTGATGTCGTCGACCGTCACCGCGGAAACGCAGACGCCGGGTGCGACCGTTCACCTGGCGACGGCGTCGGCCGGAAATCTGTACGCGCCGGCAGCAGACGCCGCGCCGTATGAGACGATGGCGGCCGGCGTCGCGCTTGCAGGCAACAGTTTGCCGCACAACAACATCATGCCGACGGTCGTGGGCAACTACTGCATCTGCTTCGCCGGCATCTTTCCGTCATCGGGCTGATCGCGCCTCGTCCTACGCGCGTCGGCAGATTTCACGCTTCACTGGATTTGAGGAGAGACCACGTGTCGGACCCGTATATCGGCGAAATCCAGGCCTTCCCGTTTACCTTTGCTGCTCAGGGCTTCAACCAGGCTTGGCTGCCATGCTTCGGCCAGTTGGTGCCGATCCAGCGATTCACACCCCTGTTCGCGTTGATCGGCACCGCCTTCGGCGGCAATGGGACCAGCAATTTTCAACTGCCCAACCTCAGCGGCTGCATCACCAACAGTCAAGGCGACGGTCCGGGCCTTCAGCCACGCGTGATCGGCGAATCGATCGGGAGCAGCACGGTCGGCCTGATCACCAGTGAGATGGCGGCGCACACCCACGGTCTGCAGTTGGGGAGCAAGACGGCCGCAAATGCGGCGCCTGGTCCGGGAACGGCCGGGACCATGGCCGCCATCGATCCCATCTTCAATGGTTTCGTGCCGCTGCCGAGCACCACCACGCTCGCACCGAACGCCATGACGTTGACCGGGCAGGGCATTCCCCATGACAACACGCAGCCGACCCAGGCGCTCATCTGGTGCATCGCCTATGCCGGCATCTACCCGTCGTTCAACAACTCCTGACCGATGAGCTCGGTCGGCGTGACGACGATCGAATCCGAGATAGTCTCACGCGACGCCCGATTGCGGCTGCGGCTTGCCGAGGCCGCCGACGAGCCGTTCCTGCACAATCTGTTCAAATCCGTGAAAGGCGCGCAACTTGCCGCAGCCGGCTTGCCGCCTGCGATGCTCGACCTCGTGCTGGCGCAGCAATATCGCGCGCAGGTCGAGGGCCATGCGGCGCAGTGTCCTGCGGCGCAATCGCTGATCATCCTCCGAGACGACGCGCCGGTCGGGCGGCTGCTGCTCGACCGCGCGGCGCAGAGATGGCACGTGGTCGATCTCGCACTGCTGCCGGGCGCGCGCAACGCGGGTGTCGGACGCGAGATCATGCAGGCGGTCGCCACGGCGGCACGGGAGCAGGGCGCCGGCGCGCTCTCGCTCGCGGTCGCGACGACGAATGAGGACGCGATAAGGTTCTACGTCCGGCTTGGCTTCCGCGACGTCGCGGACGAGGCGACGGCGTCGCATCGCACGATGGAGCGGTCGCTCGCGTGCTAGCGAGCAGGAGCCACCTCGCGCAGGAACGCAATCAGCGCCGCATTCACCTCGGCAGCGCATTCCTGCTGGATCCAGTGCCCGGCGCCGTCGATGATCAGCTTGCGCCGGAGATCCGGCAGCACGCGCGCTATCTCCTGAACGCGCTTGGCACCGATGATCCCGGTCACGACCGCGTCCGCGCTGCCGGCGATGAACAGCGACGGCTGGCGGATCTGCGCGTCCTGCCACGGCGCCGTGAGCTCCCAGTTGCGGTCGATGTTGCGATACCAGTTCAGGCCGCCGCGAAAGCCGGAAGCGCGATAGGCCGCGATAAACTCCGCGAGATCGGCCTCGCTGAGCCACGCCGGCAGAGCGAGATCCGGCGTCACGTCGCCGAGAAAGCCTTTGTCCGGTGCGACGAACAGCGACTGCGGATCGGAGAAGCCGCGCGCCAGCATGGTGCGCATCGTCAGCGCCACGTCGCGCTCGAGCTCGGCCTCGGCCGCGCCGGGCGTTTGAAAATACTGCCAGTAGAAATTCTCGATGCCGCCGGCGCGGAGCGTCTCGAGCGGCCGGCTGCGGCCGCGGAACGGCGGCGGCACGCTCAGTCCGGCAACGGCCCTGAACAGGTCCGGTCGGAACAGCGCCGCATGCCAGGCGACCGGCGCGCCCCAGTCGTGGCCGATGATGACGGCCTGGCGCTCGCCGAGCGCCCCGACCAGTCCGACCACGTCTCCGACCGCGTCGAAGATGGTGTAGGCGCCGATGTGGTCAGGCGCCTGCGAGCGGCCGAACCCGCGCATGTCGGGCGCCACGACCCGATAGCCCGCAGCGGCAAGGGCAGGGATCTGGTGCCGCCACGAATATGACAGTTCGGGCCAGCCGTGGCACAGCACGACAAGCGGGCCTTCGCCCTGTTCGCGCACGAACAGCTCGATTCCGTTGGCCTTGATGATCCGCGTCGATGACACTGTTTCCCCCTTGATTGCTCGACCTTTGATTGCCGGCCCAGGACGTATCGCACCGCGCGAAAGGCCGTGCAAATCCACGGGAGAGCGGTCTGATCCGCGGGATTGCCGAGTTGTTTGCGCCCCCCGCAGCTGCTAGATTCCCAGTGCGCTCCAGAGCTTAGCCGATGGATTTCATGACCTTACCGCTGCGTCGCGCCGGTTTCACGTCCGGACGGACGACGCGTGCGCTCATCGCCTTGGCCGTGGCGGTTGCCGTCGGCTGGAGCGGCGTGCTTCTCGCTGCCAACCAGAGCGTCCAGGGCGCGCGCAAGGAGGATGGCGGCTTCGACGGCGACGCGCCGACCGCGATCCTGATCGAGGCCAACAGCGGCAGCGTGCTGTTCGAGAAGAATGCGGACGAGCTGCGGGCGCCCTCCAGCATGATGAAGCTGATGACCGCCGAGGTGGTGTTCAACGCCGTCAAGGAGGGCACGATCAAGCTCAATGACGAATACCGCATCAGCGAGAATGCCTGGCGCCGGGGCGGAGCGCCCTCCGGCACCTCGACGATGTTCGCCGCGCTCAACAGCAAGGTGTCGGTGAGCGACCTCCTGCACGGCGCCATCATCCAGAGCGGCAACGACGCCTGCATCGCGCTCGCCGAGGGCATGGCCGGCAACGAGAAGATCTTCGCCGCCGACTACATGACCAAGCGGGCGCGCGAGCTCGGCCTCACCAAATCGACCTTCGCCAATTCCAACGGGCTGCCGGATCCCGGCAACAAGATGACGGTTCGTGAGCTTGCCATGCTCGCCCGGCACATCATCCTGGATTTCCCGGAGTTCTATAAGATCTTCGGCGAGAAGGAGTTCACCTGGAACAAGATCCGGCAGCAGAACCGCAACCCGCTGCTGAACGCGATGGAGGGCGCCGACGGCCTCAAGACCGGCTACACCAAGGAAGGCGGCTACGGCATGGTCGGCTCGGCCGTGCAGAACGGCACGCGGCTGATCGTGGTCGTCAATGGCCTGGAGGATTCCGAGGACCGCGCCACCGAGGCCAAGAAGATGCTGGAATGGGGCTTCCGCAATTTCGAGACCCGCACCCTGTTCGCCGCGGAGCAGCCGATCGGCTACGCCAAGGTGTTCGGCGGCGAGAGCCGCTCGGTCAAGCTGTCGAGCCCGGTGCCGGTCAAGGTCATGGTGCAGAAGAACGGCGGCGACAAGCTGATCGCCCGCATCGTCTACAGTGGCCCGGTCAGGGCTCCCGTCGAGCCCCGGCAGAAGGTCGGGGTTGTCAGGGTGTGGCGCGGCCCCAATATCGCCATGGAGGCCCCTGTCTATGCTGCGGAAGCGGTGGGCAAGGGGTCCACGATGCGGCGTGCGATCGATGGGGTCAGCGAGCTCGTGATCGGGATGTTCCGCGCCGGGGCCGAGAAGCTCTAGAGACATGGCGGAAGCAGCTTTGAAACGTGGTCCTGGCCGCGGCCGATTCGTCACCTTCGAGGGCGGCGAAGGCGCCGGAAAATCGACGCAGATCAAGATGCTGGCGGACCATCTGCAGAAAGAGGGTGTGCGCCTGGTCCTGACCCGCGAGCCCGGGGGCTCACCGGGCGCGGAGATCATGCGCCACCTCGTGCTGTCGGGCATGGGCAGGCTGCTGGGCCCGGAGGCCGAGACGCTGCTGTTTGCCGCCGCTCGCGACGACCATGTCCGCAACGTGATTCTGCCGGCCCTGAACCAGGGCAGCTGGGTGCTGTGCGATCGCTTCTTCGATTCGACCCGGGCCTACCAGGGCAGCCAAGGCAAGGTTGCGCCGGACGTGCTCAATGCGATGCAGCGGGTGACGATCGGCGACCTCAAGCCGGATCTGACCCTCATCCTCGATGTTCCCGTCGAGATCGGTCTGCAGCGTGCCGGGGCGCGGCGCGGCGCCGGAACCCCGGACCGGTTCGAAGGCGAAGACATCAAGTTCCACAAGGGGCTGCGCGAGGCCTTTCACAAGATCGCCGCCGAGGATCCCCGGCGCTGCGTGCTGATCGACGCTACGGCGAGCGCGGAAACGGTCTCGAAGCTCGTTTGGGACGCCGTGCGCGAGCGCCTGTTCACGGAAGTGGCGGCGGCGTCATGAGCGCGCGCAAGGTCGAGCCGGAGATCGCGGTCCGCCATCCACGCGAAACCACCGCCTTGTTCGGGCATCGCGACGCCGAGGCGGCGCTGCTTTCCGCCTATCGCAGCGGACGGATGGCGCATGCCTGGCTGATCGGCGGCCCACAAGGCATCGGCAAGGCCACCTTGGCCTACCGCATGGCGCGCTTCGTGCTGGCCCACCGCGATCCCACCACCGCCGAGGTGCGTGCTGCCGATTCGTTGTACGTCGATGCGGAGGACCACGTCGCGCGCCTGATCGCCTCCGAGGCTCATGGCGGGCTGCTCACCTTGGAGCGCTCGGCCAACGACAAGGGCGTGCTGCGCACCGTCATCACCGTGGACGAGACCCGCGAGACGATCTCGTTCTTCGGCTCGACGGCGGCGGTCGAGGGCTGGCGGGTGTGCATCGTCGACACCGTCGACGAACTCAATCCCAACGCGGCCAACGCGCTGCTCAAGATCCTCGAGGAGCCGCCGCAGCAGTCGCTGTTCCTGCTGGTCAGCCACGCGCCGGCACGGGTGCTCGCCACCATCAAATCGCGCTGCCGCCGGCTGGCGCTGCGGGCGTTGTCGACCGACGACGTCGTCAGCGCCGCGGCCGAGGCCACCGGAATGGACGGAGCCGATCCGGCGCTGCGCGAGGCCGCCAGGGCTTCCGAGGGCAGCGTCGCGCGGACCCTGATGCTGTTGGGCGGCGACGGGCTGCAGCTGCAGACCCGGACCGCCGCGCTGCTCGCGAGCCTGCCCCGGATCGACCCGGGCGAGCTGCATGCCCTGGGCGATGCGCTCGGCACCAGCGACCGCGTCGCGCTGGCGAGCTTCCTCGACAGCATCGAGCGCTGGGTGGCGGAGCGGCTGCGGGCCGCAGATCCCAACGCGGAACTGCCGCGCCTTGCACGGCTGGCGGAGGTATGGGAAAAGATCGTCCGCGCCGCGCGCGACACCGAATCCTATAATCTGGAGCGAAAACCGCTGGTTTTCTCGGTGTTCGGGATGCTCGCCGAAGCCACGCGGTAACCGCGCCGACCATCATCCCGGGATCATCAGGATCAATCCGTCGACCGACGTCGTCAAAGAGGAATTTGCCGTGGCGAAGGCCAACAAGACCACCGTGAAGAAGGGCAAGCCCGCGGGCAAGAGCGCCGCGAAGAAGGCTACCGCCAAGGCGCCCGCGAAGGGCAAGGCCAGCGCGGCCAAGGCGAAGGCGGCGAAAGCGAAGAAGGACAAGGACGCCAAGAAAAAGACCGCCACGTCCAAGACGGCGCCTGCGAAAGCCAAGAGCAAGGCGCCGAAAGCGAAAGCAACCAAGAGCGCCGCCAAGAAGGCCGTGAAGGTGCCGGCGAAGAAGGCTGCGGCCAGGCCTGCACCACCGCCGGTCAAGAAGACGGCCGCCAAGCCCGCGGCAGCAACGAACAAGCAATCGGCAGCGAAGAAGCCCGCCACGACGAAACAGCCGGCCGCACCGAGGAAGACCTTGCCGGCCATCGTTGAAGCACCGAAGCCGCCACGCGCCGCGAAGCCGAAGGCACCGCGCAAGCCGAAGGTCGAGGCCGTGGTCGTCGAGATCGACGAGGTCGTAGCGCAGGTCGCCGCAGCTCCCGTCGACAAGAACACCTTCTACGTCACGACAGCGATCGCCTATCCCAACGGCAACCCTCATATCGGCCACGCCTATGAGGCGATCGCGACCGACGCCATCGCGCGCTTTGCGCGGCTCGACGGCAAGGACGTGTACTTCCTGACCGGCACCGACGAGCACGGGCTGAAGATGGTGCAGACCGCGCAGAACGAGGGGCTGACGCCATCGGAGCTGGCGACCCGCAACGCCGGCCGCTTCCGCGACATGGACGAGCGGCTGAACGTCTCGTTCGACCGCTTCATCCGCACCACCGAGCCCGCGCATCATCGCTCCGTCCAGGCGATCTGGAACCGCATGCGCGAGAATGGCGACATCTATGCCGACAGCTATGCGGGTTGGTACTCGGTACGCGACGAGGCCTATTACGCCGAGGATGAGACCGTCGTCGGCGAGGACAACGTCCGCCGCGGACCGCAGGGCACGCCGGTCGAATGGGTCGAGGAGAAGAGCTATTTCTTCCGCCTGTCGGCCTATCAGGAGAAGCTGCTGGCGCTGTATGACAGCCAGCCCGATTTCATCGGGCCGGACGCGCGGCGCAACGAGATCATCAGCTTCGTCAAGGGCGGGCTGAAGGACCTGTCGATCTCGCGCACGACGTTCGATTGGGGCGTCCGGGTGCCGCATGACGACGAGCACGTGATGTATGTGTGGGTCGACGCGCTGGCCAACTACATCACCGGCGTCGGCTTTCCCGACGAGAGCGATGCGAACTGGAAATACTGGCCGGCCGACGTGCACGTCATCGGCAAGGACATCATCCGCTTCCATGCGGTGTACTGGCCGGCGTTCCTGATGTCGGCCGGCGTGCCGGTGCCGAAGCGGGTCTATGCGCACGGCTTCCTGTTCAACAGGGGCGAGAAGATGTCGAAATCGGTCGGCAACGTCGTCGACCCGTTCAATCTCGCCGACCAGTACGGCGTCGACCAGCTCCGCTACTTCTTCCTGCGCGAGGTGCCGTTCGGCCAGGACGGCAACTACAATCACGAGGCGATCGTCGCGCGCATCAACGCCGATCTCGCCAACGACCTCGGCAACCTCGCGCAGCGCTCGCTGTCGATGATCGCAAAGCAGCTCGGAGGCCAGCTGCCGGAGCCCGGCGAGTTCTCGGCCAACGACAAGGCGATCCTGGCGGAGGCCGACGCGATGATCGGCGCCGCACGGAAAGCCATGGCGACGCAGCAGATCCACCAATGGCTCAATGCGGTCTGGTCGGTCGTGGCCGAGGCCAACCGCTATTTCGCGGGTGAGGCGCCCTGGGCACTGGCGAAGACCGATCCGCCGCGCCAGCACACGGTGCTCTATGTCACCGCCGAGGTGATCCGTCAGGTCGCGATCCTGACCCAGCCGGTGATGCCGGCCGCGTCGGCCAAGCTGCTCGACAGCCTCGGCATCCCCGAGGACGAACGGAATTTCGCGCAGCTCGGCGGCGAGGTCAGGATTGCGGCCGGGACGCAGCTGCCGGCGCCCCAGGCGGTGTTCCCGCGCTACATCGAGCCGACGGCGGCGTGATGCTGGTCGACAGCCATTGCCATCTGGACTTTCCGGATTTCGCCGAGGATCTGGATGGCATCGTCACGCGTGCCGCCGCCGCCGGCGTCGGCCGCATGGTGACGATCTCGACGCGGGTGCGCCGGCTTCCCGAACTGCTCGCCATCGCCGAGCGTTTCGACAACGTCTTCTGCTCGGTGGGCACCCATCCGCACAACGCGGACGAGGAGGACGGCATTCCGGCCGAGGAGCTGATCGCGCTGACGCGCCATCCCAAGGTGGTCGCGCTCGGCGAGGCCGGACTCGACAATTTCTACGACCACGGCTCTAAGGACGCCCAGGAGCGTGGTTTTCGCGCGCACATCGCGGCGGCGCGCGCCACCGGCCTGCCGCTGGTGATCCACACCCGGGAGGCCGACGAGCAGTGCGGCCGCATCCTCGACGAGGAAATGGCGCGCGGACCTTTCAAGGCCGTGCTGCATTGCTACACCGGCGGGCGTGAGCTGGCGATGAAGGCGATCGATCTCGGACTGCACATCTCGTTCACGGGCATCGTGACGTTCAAGAAGTCCGAGGCATTGCGCGCGCTCGCCGCCGAGGTGCCCGCCGACCGCATCATGGTCGAGACCGACGCGCCGTATCTGGCGCCCGGCAAGTTTCGCGGCAAGCGCAACGAGCCCGCCTACGTCGTCGAGACCGCGAAGGTGCTGGCAGAAGCGCGCGGCGTCTCGCTCGAGGAGTTCTCGCGCCAAACCACCGAGACCTTCTTCAAGCTGTTCTCGAAGGTGCCGCGGCCAAAGGAGGCTGCATGACGCTGACGCTCACCATTCTCGGCTGCGGCTCCTCGGCCGGCGTGCCGCGCCCGGCGCTGGGGTGGGGCGCCTGCGATCCCAACAACCCGAAGAACCGCCGCAGGCGCTGCTCGCTTCTGGCTGAGCGCCGCGGAGCGCATGGCGTGACGCGCGTCGTCATCGACACCTCGCCGGATCTGCGCGAGCAGTTGATCGATACGCAAGTCGATCACATCGACGCGGTGTTTCTCACGCACGAGCATGCCGACCAGACTCATGGCATCGACGATCTGCGCTCGGTGGTGATGCATCAGCGGCGGCGGATTCCGGTCTACCTGAACCAGTCGACCGCCAAGGACATCATGCACCGGTTCTCCTATTGCTTCATCTCGCCACCGGGAAGCGACTATCCGCCGATCCTGACCCAGCACGCGATCGAGGCGGGCGAGACCCAGGCGGTGGAAGGCAAGGGCGGCGAGCTGAAGCTGACGGCGTTCCTGGTCCAGCACGGCAACATCCCCGCGCTCGGCTATCGCATCGGCGATGCCGCCTACACGCCGGACCTCAACGACATCCCCGAGGAGAGCTGGGGCGCGCTGGAGGATCTCGACCTCTGGATCGTCGACGGCCTGCGCCCTGCCTCGCATCCGAGCCATTTCTCGGTCAACGACGCTCTGGCCTGGATCGAGCGCTTCAAGCCGAAGCGCGCCGTCATCACCAACATGACCGCCGATCTCGACTACGAGGTGCTGCGCCAGAGCCTACCCGATGGCGTGGTACCGGCGTATGACGGCATGCGACTGGAGCTGGATTCGTAGGGTGGGCAAAGGCGCGGCCGCGCTCTCTCCCCATGCGGATTGCGATGGCGCCGTGCCCACCATCTTGCTTCTTGAGTCCGCCGCCCGACGGTGGGCACGCGGCGCCTGACGGCGCCGCTTTGCCCACCCTACGCAGCGACTATCATGTTCGCGAACTAACAAGGAGCAGCCTTGCCATGCTGTCGCTGTTCTTCGAGGTCGAGGTCAAGCCAGGTCGGCTCGACCAATATCTGCAACTCGCCGCGGCGCTGCGGCCCGAGCTCGATGCGCTCGGCGGCTGCCTGTTCCTCGACCGCTTCCGGAGCCTGTCGCGTGACAATCTGATCCTGTCCTACCAGATCTGGCAGGACGAGGGAGCCATGACCGCCTGGCGCGTCCACGCCCATCATCACGACATCCAGACCCTCGGCCGCGACAAGGTGTTCTCGGACTATCGCCTGCGTATCGCCGAGTTGGTCCACGAAATCAGGCCAGGGCAGGCCGCCTGGCAGCCGGAGCGGCGCGGCACCTACAATGATCCGAAGCGGCGGGCGCCGACGTATGTGCTGGCCGTCGAGACGGCGAGGCCGCAGTTGGGCAGCGTGACCGACCTGCCGGTCGCGAGCTTCTCGAGCGTCTATCGCGAGGGCCGCTTCGCGCATCTGGTCGAGCTGCCGGACGAGGCCACCGGCCTTGCGCTGAGCAAACAATTACTCACCGAGCCGGGTGCCGACAACATCCGTATCGTCGAGGTCACCCGCGACTACGGCATGTACGACCGCCGCGAGGCGCCGCAATATTACGCGGAGAAGACACGAGACGCGTAGCGAGCTCAGGTGGGGCAGCGCGGAATGCCATCGACCACGGCCTGATCAGGAGCAATCGAGCGCAGATCGACGTCACGTGCCAGCGTAACATAGTCGATGGTCTCCGATGTCCTCAGATAGGTCGTGAAGTTGATGGGGCCAGCCGGCAGCGCTACGGTGGTGCAGGCCTTCGGCGCGACCGAGATCGTGATCGATCCGCCACCGGCAGAGTTCTTTTCCGCCATCAGCTCGGCGCGAAAAGACTGTAGACGCGCCGTGTCGGTCTCCTCGAGGCGGTAGGCGTAGATGCGCGTGCCGGCTCCGGCCTCCTGCGCCAGAGCCGGGGGATCCGGAATTTCCCGCAGCACGAAGTCCCGCTGCTGTTCCGCGCCGCGCCCGCGTTTCACGGCAATCCTCAGCACCACGCCACCTGGCAGCGGCCGCAGACTCGTGGGCAGTCTCACGGCCGCGCGCAGCTGTGCGGGGTCGCTGGTCTGGAAATCGACCCGGGCCAGCTTGACCATTGAGGTCACCGGCATATGGCCACAACCAACAGCGCTCAACGTTAGTCCGATGGCCAGAACGAGCCGCTGGAAGGGATGCATGGGCATGAGGAGGAGCCTTCGTTTGACAGTCATTAATTATCGTAATACGATAAATTATTCACTGGTCAATAGGAGGCTCGTTATGGTGGACCGTGCGGATCAATCCCGTCGCCTGCGCCACTTCTCCCGGGTAATGGCCTGGATCACGGGACTCGGCATCGTCTTGATCGCCGCCGCGACGTGTCTCGTCTTTATGATTCCGGAGTGGACGAGAGGTCTGCTCCTGGCGCGCCTCGGCACGGCTGGCGCGGAGCTGCAAACCACGCCGGATCGCGTGCTTTTGGGCGCGGCGGTGACTGCGATCCCGGTCGGCGTGATGCTGTACGGGTTGTGGCGGGTGAGAGCCCTGTTCCTGGATTTTGCGGAAGGGATGGTTTTCACGCTGGCGACAGCGCGCCGCTTGCGCGATTTCGCCGTCACAGTCCTGGCGCAGGCCTTGCTTGGTCCGCTGTCGTCGACGGCCCTGCTGATCGCCTTCACCATCAGCAATCCGCCTGGCAGCCGGCAACTCGGTATCGCGCTCTCGGTCAACGACTACATCGCGCTGATCGTTGGCAGCGTGCTGCTCGCCGTCGCCTGGGTCATGGCTGAGGCGACCCGGATCGCCGAAGAGAACGCCAGCATCGTGTGAGACGTGATGCCGATCATCGTCAATCTCGACGTCATGCTGGCGCGCCGCAAGATGCGATCCAAGGAGCTCGCCGAACGCATCGGTATCACCGAGCAGAACGTCTCGCTCTTGAAATCGGGCCGGGTGAAGGGCGTGCGTTTCGACACCCTTGCGCTGATCTGTGAGGTGCTGCGCTGCCAGCCCGGTGACATTCTCGAGTATCGCAGAGGCAACGAAGACACCACCACGCCGGAGACCGCATGAGCGAGGCGCACGCGCGCGCCTCGCTCATGCGCATGTCCTTGGCTTACGCCGAGATCGCCTTGGCCGAGTCGATCTGATTGCGCAGCAGAAATTTCTGGATCTTGCCCGTCGACGTCTTCGGGATCGGGCCGAACACCACGACCTTGGGCGTCTTGAAGCCGGACATGTGGCTGCGGCAATAGGCGATGATCTCGGCTTCGGTCGCCTCGGCGCCATCCTTCAGCTCGACGAAGGCGCAGGGCACTTCGCCCCATTTCGGATCGGGCTTGGCGACGACGGCGGCGAACAGCACGGCGGGGTGCTTGTAGAGGATGTCCTCGACCTCGACGGAGGAGATGTTCTCGCCGCCGGAGATGATGATGTCCTTGGAGCGGTCCTTGATGATGACGTAGCCGTGCTCGTCGAGCACGCCGAGATCGCCGGTGTGAAACCAGCCGCCGGCGAAAGCTTCCTGCGTCGCCTTCTCGTTCTTGAGATAGCCCTTCATGACGATGTTGCCGCGAAACATGACCTCGCCGATGGTCTCGCCATCGCGCGGCACCTCCTGCATCGTCTCCGGATTGAGCACGGTGACGGCTTCCTGCAACGGATATGGCACGCCCTGGCGCCGCTTCAGCCGCGCGCGCTCGGGCGCGGGCAGGTCGTCCCAGCCGGGCTGCTCGGCGCAGACCGAGGCGGGGCCGTAGACCTCGGTCAGGCCGTAGACATGCGTCAGCTTGATGCCGATGCTCTCGGCACCTTCGAGCACCGCGACCGGCGGCGCGGCGCCGGCGATCAGGCCGACGACGGGCTTCTCCCGCTTGCCCTTGGGCGCGTCGGGCGCATTGATCAGCACGTTGTAGACGATCGGCGCGCCGCACATGTGGGTGACGCCGTGGGTCTCGATCAGCTCGAATATCTTCGTCGGCTCCACCTTGCGCAGGCAGACATTGACGCCGGCCGCGGCGGCCATGGTCCAGGGGAAGCACCAGCCGTTGCAGTGGAACATCGGCAGGGTCCAGAGATAGACCGGATGCTGGCCGAGCCCGCCCGCGAGAATGTTGCTGACAGCGTTCAGATAGGCACCGCGGTGATGGGTGACGACGCCCTTGGGATTGCCTGTGGTGCCCGAGGTGTAGCTCATCGCGATCGCGTCCCATTCGTCCGCCGGACGGCGCGGCTCGAACAGCGGATCGCCCGAGGCGACGGCGGCTTCGTACTCGATCTCGCCGATGCGGCTGCCGCCGGCATAGGAGGCGTCGTCGACGTCGATCACGAACGGCTTTGCGCCGCTCATCAGCTTCAGCGCTTCGCTGATCACGCCTGAGAACTCCGGATCGACCAGGATGATCCTGGCCTGGCCGTGATCGAGCTGGAACGCGATCGACGGCGCGTCGAGGCGGATGTTGAGCGTGTTGAGCACGGCGCCGGCCATCGGCACGGCAAAATGCGCCTCGTTCATCGCCGGGATGTTCGGCAGCATCGCCGCCACCGTGTCGCCAACGCCGATGCCGCGGCCCGCGAGGTACGACGCGAAGCGCCGGCAGCGGTCATAGGTCTGGCGCCAGGTGAAGCTGCGGCCTTCATAGACCGTGCTGACGTGGTCGGGATAGACGGCCGCGCTGCGCGCCAGGAAGCTGAGCGGGGTCAGCGGCACGTAGTTGGCCGGCGTCTTGTCCAGACCGAGCTGATACTGGTTCGTGCTCATCACCACCCTCCCTCGTCATCTGAAGAGTTTACAGGAACCCGATCGAAATCCACGGAAAAATCGCAACGATGATGAGGCCGATGAGAAGCGCCAGCAGGTAGCCCCAGATCGGACGGATGCCCTCGGCGGGATCGACCCGGCCGATCGCGCAGGCGGCGTAATATCCAACTCCGAACGGCGGTGCGAACAGGCCAATTCCCATCGCCAGGATGATCACCATGGCATAGTGCACCTCGTGCACGCCGACGGCACGCGCGATCGGAAACAGCAGCGGGCCGAACAGCACGATCGCCGGAATGCCCTCGAGCACGCTGCCCAGGATCGTGAAGGCGACGATCGAGACCGCGATGAACGTCGCCGGGCCGCCCGGTAGCCCGGTCATGGCGGAGGCCAGCGCGCGTGAGAAGCCGGACTGCGTCAGGCCCCAGGCCATGCCGGTCGCAGTCCCGATGATCAGCAGGATGGCGCCGGACAGCGCCGCCGTCTCAATCAGCATCGGCATCAGGCGGCGCCAGTCGAAGCGGCGATAGACCAGCAGGCCCGCCAGCACGCCATAGACGATGCCGATGGTAGAGACCTCCGTCGCCGTCGCGACGCCCTCGACGACGGCAGCGCGGATCACGAAGGGCAGGGCCAGGGCAGGGAGCGAGACGATGAAGGCCTTGCCGATCTCGGCTCCGGTCGCGCGGCGGACGCCGCTCATATCCTCGTTGCGGTAACGCCACCACACCAGCGCGCACAGCGTGATCGCCAGCACGACGCCCGGCAGCAGGCCGCCGGTGAACAGCGCCGCAATCGACACGCCGGTGACGGAGCCGATCGTGATCAGAACCAGGCTCGGCGGAATGGTCTCGGTCTGTGCGCCGGTGGCGGCGAGCAGGGCGACGAGATCGCCGGGACGGGCGCCGCGCGCCTTCATCTCCGGGAACAGCACCGGCGCGACCGCGGCCATGTCGGCCGCCTTGGCGCCGGAGATGCCGGACACCAGGTACATCGCGCCGACCAGCACGTAGTGCAGGCCGCCGCGGACGTGACCCAAGAGGCTCGCCAGGAACGCGACCATGGCGCGCGCCATGCCGGTCATCTCGATCAGCAGGCCGAGAAAGACGAACAGCGGCACCGACAGCAGGATCAAGTGGCTCATGCCCTCGTCCATGCGCCCGACCAGCACCATCAGCGGCGTGCGGGTGGTCAGCGCGAGATAGCCGAAGATCGCCAACCCGAACGCGAACGCGATCGGCACGCCGGCGAAGACGCAGAAGCCGACCACGCCGACGAAGAAAATCACGAGATTGATGTTGCCGAGCGGCTTCAGCAGCGGTTGCGCCAGCCAGAACAGCGCGATCACGGCGACGACACACATAATCGCGCCTACGACCAACTTGTTCTGGCTGCTGCGCGCTACTAGCAGGAAGGCAAATAGCACTGCCAAGCAGGTACCAACAGCCAGCGCCCCGAGCCAGCTCTCCGGCTTCGGAACCGGGAGCACCCACAGGTGAGGGAGCGCATACCAGTACAGTCCGATAATGAGGGCAACCGATAGGATCGCGCCCACGACTATCCGGTGCTCGCCGCACCGCGCCAACCGCAGCACCGCGAACACCGCCATCAGGCCAATGCCGATCGGCAGTGCCGCCGCCCGCCAGATATTGGCGATCTGCAGCGCCGGCGTGGTGATGAAGCTTTCCTCATAGGCGTATTCATAGGCCGGCCAAGCCACCATCAGCAGGAATGCCAGTGCCGCGGCGATCGCTGCGATGTCCAGAAAGACCCATAGTCGAGGGCCTGCCATGGCAACGGCCGCCGTCATCCGCATGTGCTCGGACCGGCGGAACGCAACGACGGCGCCGAGCATGGCGAGCCACAGGAACAGGATCGAGGCCAGTTCGTCCGACCAGATCAGCGGCTGGTGCAACACGTAGCGCGCGACCACGCCCGCGAAGAGGATGACGATCTCGGCCACGACGAGCAGCGCGGCTGGAATCTCGACGAGGAGGCCGAGCAGGGCCTCCAGTCCATCCAGCCAGGACCGGCGGCGAGGGGTCTCGATGACCACCTCGCTGATCGCGATTTCCGTGAACTCGGCATGCGCCATGACGTCACCCGAACGCGCCTTCAGCCATCAACCCGTCAGGACAGCTTGCCGACGGCCTTTTCCAAGAGCGCCCAGGCTTCATCGCCGTATTTGCCCTTCCACTCGGCATAGAAGCCGGCGGAGCGCAGCTTGTCGCGGAACGGCGCGACGTTGGGCTGATTGAACGTCAAGCCTTTCGACGCGAGCTCCTGCTGCAGGCCGGCATTGAGCTTGGCGACGTCCTCGCGCTCCTTCACGGCGGCCGCATTGATGTGCTTGGCAACGATGGCGCGCATGTCGGCCGGCACGGCCTCCCAGGCGCGGCGGTTCGCCAGGAACCAGAAGCCGTCCCACATGTGGTTGGTCAGCGAGCAGTATTTCTGCACCTCGTAGAGCTTGGCGGTCGAGATGATCGCCAGCGGGTTTTCCTGGCCCTCGACCACCTTGGTCTGCAGCGCCGAATAGACCTCGCTGAAATTGATCGAGGCGGGCGCCGCCTCGAATGCCTTGAACATCGAGGTCCACAGCGGCGACACCGGCACGCGGATCTTGAAGCCCTTGAGGTCGTCGGGCCCATTGATCGGCTTGGTCGACGACGTCGTCTGGCGGAAGCCGTTGTCCCAGATCTTGTCCATGACCACCAGGCCGGCCTTGTTGATCTGGCCGCGCACGTAAGCGCCGAGATCGCCGTCCATGGCCTTCCAGACCGTGTCGTAGTCTGGGAACGCGAAGCCGATGCCGTTGATCGAGGCCGCCGGCACCAGGGTCGCCAGGATCAGCCCGGACAGCGTGAAGAACTCGACGCCGCCGGAGCGGATCTGGCTCAGCATGTCCGTGTCGGATCCGAGCTGGTTGTTCGGGAAGATCTGCAAGTCGAACTTGCCGTTGGTCTCGGCCTTGATCGCCGCCGCCATCTCCTTGGCACGAACGTTGAGCGGATGGGTGTCGGGCAGGTTGTTGGCGTACTTGTAGGTGAATTCGGCGCTCTGGGCGCGCGCCACATGCGGCGCCGCGATCCCACCCAGTACGGCTGACGCTGCGGAGGCCTTCAGCAGCGCGCGTCGTGACAGGCTCATGCTCGTTTCTCCCTGAGAAGCTTCTTCTTGTTGCATCCAGTCGCCGCATGATGTCGCGGTCCGAATCCCGCGACGTCAGCAGCGTCATCAGCGCTTATTGCAGCGATGAGCCGCAGCAGCAATATGCGGCGTTCGCTGCGGGCGCCTTGGCGCGGGTTTCAGGCGCCAATGGCGAGCGGCGATGGTCGTGCTCGCGACGCGGGCTGCAGGCTCGGTGCTACGGCAGAGTTTGAGGTGTTGGCCGCAAGTCTCTGAATTCCCTGATCATATAAATATTCCATAATATACCTTATGCGAATTGGCTATGGGCGGCTCCTGACGTGAGAAGCCGCACAACGGCCCGCCCAGCGCACGTCGGCGCCTGTGCGAAATCGCCCCCGCCTTGTCACCCCGCAGTCTTCGTTTGGTCAAAGCCCAGAGGTCAAAAGCGCATCCTTCAGGATTGGGCACGGGCGTATCGCGAATGGGACCCGAAGACATGCCAGTTCAGTCGACGCCGAAGGAAGTTGATCCGGGTGATGTCGCGCTGCCGCCCGACGACGATATCTGCGAGGAGATCTATCAGCGGGTGCTGGCCGAGGTGCGCGCACGTATCGACCAGCGGATCGCCGCCATCGAGGCCCAGGCCGCCGCTGATGCAGTCGAGGCTGCTGACCCCGCTGCAGGCAGCGAGCCCGTTGAAACGCCTCCTCCGGCCCGGCGCCGGCCCGTATTGCGGGCGATGATCACGCTGATAGCGTCAGCCGGGCTCGTCGGCGCTGCCGTCACCCTGGCGCGGGACCATACTGAGACCATCACCTCCGTCACCGACCGGATCGAGGCGGCGGTTCAATCCATCCGGCGTGAGAACGCTCAGACGGCGAATCCGGCCGGGTCACCGGAGACGGCGGCGAGCGGATCGAGCGCGGCCGAGACGGCAGAGACGGCCCCTTCCTCGCCATCACCATCCGTTTCGCCGACACCCGAGACATCATCAGCATCAGTATCAACATCAGTATCAACGCGCTCCAGCGATCCATCCTCCGCGATGGCGGAGGCAACGCCGGAGCATGACATGCCGCCCGCTCCCGACCGGGACGTCGCGCCGCTGATCGAGAAGATCGCGCATGATGTCGCCGAACTGCAGAGCGGGTTTCAGGAGCTCAAGGCCAGCCAGGAGCAGGCCAACCGCGATCACGCCAGGGCGATCGAACAGCTGCAGGCGAGCCAGGACCAGCTCGCGCGTGCGTTCCGCGCTGCGAAGACCGAACCGACGACCGTCGGCGCAGCGGCGCGCCTCGCGCCCCGGCCGCCCCAGGCGCGCCCGCCCCGTTTCCCGTAGCTCCGAACGAATGAGATCCGGGCAGGGAGCTGGGACCCCTGCTCCTGTCCTTCAGAGATAGTCCGCCGCAGCCTCCGCCTCGAAGCGTTCAGGCGGGCCTTCCCAGACGATCTTGGCATGATCCAGCACGATGCCGGATCGCGCGATCTGCACCGCCGGGCCGCCGGCAAGGCTGCGACCAGCGCGCCGCCGAGATAGACGCGGCGCACGGTCTCGTCCTGCATCACCCTCGGTCGCCCTGCCCTCGGCGATCCTCTTGCCGAGATACATCGCGAGCACGCGATCGACCAGCGCCGACACGCTCTTGACGTTGTGATCGACCAGCAGCACGTCGCGGATGAGGTCGGAGAAGTCGGCGACCTCGGACGCTGAGGAAGGCCCATGTCCTCACGACGAGGCGGCGCCTTGACCTACATGAAGCTTCTCAACTGAAGCGGCGACCTCAACAGCACTCAGCCAAGCTGACGCAAGTGCCCAAGCATCTCGTGCACGTCGTAGGTCATGACGGCGAGGAGCGCCGCCAGCGCGAGATAAGTCCCGGCATATTCGAGCTTGGTCTGCAGCGTCGTACCGTAATAGGCGACGTTCTCGGGCGCGCCGGGATCGTAGCGCCAGGCCTTCATCAGTTGCGGGGCTGCGAGGATGGCGATGATGATCAGCATCGGGCTCGGCCGATAGAGCATCAAGGTCAGCAGCATGGGAACGCCAAGCAGCCAGATGCGCGGACTCAGCACGCTGGTGACGCGGCCGCCGTCCAGCGGCGAGATCGGCAGCAGGTTGAACAGGTTGAGGAACAGACCGGAATAGGCGATCGCAAGCAGCAGATTGCTGTCGTCCGATCGCGCCCACAGATAGACCGCAAGCGCGGCGGCGGTCCCGACCAGCGGACCGGCGAGTGCCACATAGGCTTCCGTCTCGACGTCGACCGGCTGCTCCTTGAGCGCGATCCAGGCGCCAACGAACGGGATGAAGGCGGGAGCCCCGACGTCGAGGCCGCGCTGGCGTGCGGCGATGTAGTGTCCCATCTCATGGGCAAACAGGAGCGCAATGAAGCCGGCCGCATAGCGCCAGCCCCAGATGCCGGCATAGACGACCAGCGACAGCAGCATCGTGCCGCCGCTCATGGCGAGCTTCCCCCATTTCAGGCCGGAGAACAGGATCAGCAGGAGAGCCTTCACGCCGGCCCGCCCGCGTTGTCGCCGCGCCGCTTGCGGCGCAAGAAGTTCATGACCGCAGCCGCGGCGCCGACGACGGCGAAGATGATGATCTTGGCGAACTTCAGGACGAACGCACCGGCCAGCGCCAGCAGCCCGAGCTTCTTCGCGGCAACGCCGCCGACCAGCGCAAGCAATCCATATTCGGCGATCCGATCCGTGCTCGCGCTGAAATCCTCATAGCGCTTGCCGGCATTGTAGGAGAGATCGGACAGCAGTTCGTGCGCCACCGCCTTGTCCCCCGCGATCCGCTCCGAGCCGGACAGGAGGTTCAGGCTGAAATAGCCGTCACGCCCGAGCGCGTAGGTGTTGTAGTTGACGTTCTTCGGCGCATCGTCGGGCTGGCCCTTCTCCTTCGCGAGCAGCGACCAGACGAGACGATGCGTCGTGGCATCGTAGGCCGGCGGCTCGACCCAGCCGACGACGGCCATTTCCGGAAATCCGCGCGCCGCACGGTCCTTGTTCGCCTCCTCGGCGCCGGCGCGAAGGTTGCTCAGGAGATCGTCCGCGTTCCAGTTCTTGGCGTCGTCGTCTTTGATGTAGCCGTCCTTGATGTGCTTGATGACCACCATCCAATCGTCGTTCTGGCGTCTGCCGACGACCAGCCCGACGAAGGTCGCGTCGTTGACGACGTTGCCGAGCGCGCGTAGGACCCGCAGACCTTCGCTCTTCGGCACGTAGAAGTAGTCGGCCGGCAGCTTCAGCGTGCCCTGATCGATCAGCACGATGTCGCTTGGTCCGTCGGTGCCCGCCTGGCTCGCCGCCTGCCAAGCCGCCATCAATTCAGCCTTGCGCGTGGCCTCATCCGCTGGCGCGGCCTGCACGTGAGCGCTAAGGACTACGAACGCTGCGCACAACACTGCGCGCGCAATGACAATCAAGCTTTGCACCGGCCCCAATCCCCCCAAAAATATCGGTCGGATAGTACCTCGAAGGCTCGGCGGTGCGCAACCAAGGGCGGATTCAAGCCTCTCGAAGCGATCTGCTGGCGCTGCAGCGAGGGAGAGATGGTCCGAAAAGGCCCCCTCCTCGTCACGACGCTGTCTTGCTTTCGGCCAAAGCGGCGGGTCGAGTCACGTTTGAAAATTCAAAGAGAACAGCGGCGTCGGCGGCGGGCTAAGGGGTTTGGGGATCAGCAATGCAGTCCACACAGAACGTGCAACAGATTGATCAGAGCGAGATCGGCCTCGCCCCGGAGAAGCCCGAGAAGGCAAGCTACGATCAACTGTACCGGCGGGTGCTGCGCGAGGTGCTGACCCGGATCGATACGCGGCTCGCGGCGATCGAGAAGCCGGGTGTGGCGGCGGATGCTGCTGCGGCGGCGAGCACGAGCGAGGCGACGGGCAGCGGGGCCGGCCGCTGGGCGCGGATGAAGGCGCCGCTCGGCAAGCTGCGCGGGCGCAACGCCGTTGGTCTCGCTCTGTTGGTCGTGCTGGTCGGTGGCTCCGTCGCCTGGTCGCAGCGCGACGCCGGCGCCTCGCTGATGGACCGCTGGATGCCGGGCGCCAGCGAAGCGTCGCAGGATGAGGCGTCGGTCCAGCAGGGCAGCGAGGATGCCATGATGTCGAATGCCTCGCTGAGGGGAGCGGAAGACACCACCGGCGCCCGTGAGCCGGGAACGTTGATGCAGAGGATGGCGCGCGACATCGCCGAGCTGCAGCAGGGCATCGAGCAGATCAAGTCAACGCAGGATCAGGCCAGCCGCGATCACACCCGCGCCATCGAGCAACTGCAGGCCGGCCAGGATCAGCTGATGCGACTGGTGTCGCGGATGTCGAACCAGGCGGTGCAGGCACGCGGCACTGCGGTCCCCCCGGGCCCGCCCCAGCAGATCATCGTGACGCCGCAGCAGCGGACCACGACGGGAATGGCCCGGCCGCAGCCGGCGCAGCCGCAGGGCTCGACGTTCGGGACACTCTTTACCCGCAACACCTCGGGCATTCAGCCGCCGATGCCGCGTTGATGGTGTGATCGGCAGCGGCGATCGGTGGCGGTCTTGGCCGCCGCCGATGCACCACTTTCCGATCGCTCCTTACGAGCAGGTGTGAACGCGCCCGTCGTAGCCCCGATAGGTGCCCTTCTCCGCGTCATAGGTGCGGAAGCTCTTGCAGCTGGCACCACCCCTCTTCGCCTCCCGCTTCATTTCGCTCTTCGTTTGGCTCTTGGGCTTGCGGGCGCGGTGCTCGCGTTTGGCGGGCTTGGCGTCGTCCTCGGCATGGTGATGCGCTTGGCCGTGCCGTTCGGGCTTGGCTGACGTGGTTGCGGTGTTCTGCTTCGCAGCCGCCTTCTCCGGCGTGGCCGCGGGAGAAGCTGCGGCCGGCGGCTCGGATTTCTTGGGCTCTGCCGGCGCCGCCGCGGGCTTGCTCTCGGCGGCCTTCTCCTCGACCTTCTCCGATGCGGGCGCGTCCTTGGCGACGGCAGCGGGCTGAACGGCCAGAGTGGGCTCTGCCGGTTTCGACTCAGTCACGGCCGGCTTCTGGCCGACGTCGGTGCCGGAGTTCGGTTCGACCTTGGTCCCGGATTTGGCCTCGGCCGGCTTGCTCTCGGCCGCAGCATCCGTCGCGGTTTTTTCAGTCGATGCCTTGTCCGCCGGCGGCTGGCTCGCGCTGTCTGTGGCCTGAACGGGCTTGGTGTCCGCAGCGGCTGGCTCGCCGGGCTTCTCGGCCGTCTTCTCAGGCTCGGCCGCAGGCTTGCCGGCGGCATCCGAGGGCTGCTCGGCGGGCCTGGTTTCAGCGACCGCGGGTTTCGGCTCGGACTCTGCGGGCTTGTCGGCCGTCGGCGCGGCAGACTGCTCCGTGGCGGGCTTGGCCGCATCGTTCGCGGCTCCCTGAGCCCAGGCGCTGGAGCCAGCGATCACTCCGAGGACGCAGAACAGAACGCCGGCGCGGACGGCTGGCGGACAAACAACGGAAACTTGCATGCTGGAAAACTCGCTTGAGGGGCCGGCAGATTGCCGGTTTACGTCATCTGCAGCCACCTTTCGCCACGAAAACGGCATGCGCGCAAAAGAGTCGCACAAGGTGTGCTTTCCGCATCATGAATTTGCAATCGCGGCGTGAAGGCCGGCGTGCCGACACTCAATGCGCCGGATGCCGACGGCACATTGGCCGCCTGAATGGCGCGGACTGCGTCCGGCTGGACCCCGGGTGGCGTCGCGGCGCTTCACGCGCTCACGGCGTTGCGGCTGATCACGTGATGGTAGTAGGACGCGCTGAGCTTGGGCGTGCGCACCTGGGTGTCGAAGTCGACGTGATAGATGCCGAAGCGCTGCTTGTAGCCGAACACCCACTCGAAATTGTCCAGCAGGCTCCACAGGAAGTAGCCCTTCACGGGCACGCCCTCGGACGTAGCGCGCTGCAGCTGGGCGAGATAGTTGCGCAGATACATCACGCGGTCGAGGTCGTGGACCTTGCCATCGGCGGTCAGCTTGTCGTCCGAGGAGGTGCCGTTCTCGGTGATGTAGATGGTCTGGAGATTCCAGATCTTGGCGGCGAGCTTCGGCACCCAATAGGCCGTCTCCGGACCGACCAGCAGCCAGGGTGAGCTCATGTGCGGGAACGAGGACGGCATCGGCAGCACGTCGAATCCGGCCGCGCGGTCCGACGCGACGACATAGGCTTGCGGCGCGTAGATGTTGAGGCCGACGAAATCGACCGGCGCCGAAATGATCTTCAGTTCGTCGGCGGTGAATTTCGGCGCATCCTTGCCGGACCACGCCAGGAACCCTTCGGTATAGCGCCCCTCGAGGATGACGTTGAGGAAGCCGGCATTCAATTCGCGCGTCGCGATCTCGGCGGCGCGGATGTTCTCCGGCGTGTCGATCGCCGGCAGGCAGGCCGTGATGTTCTCGGCCATGCCGACGCGCATGCCGGCGCGCCCGCCGGAGCGGATGGCCCGGACGGCGAGACCGTGCGCCAGCGCCACGTGATGGCGCGCCTGGTTGACCTGCTGCTGCGGCAGCTTCAGCCCGGGCGCGTCGACGCCGAGGCCATAGCCGAACGGGACGAAGCGGCCGCATTCGTTGATGGTGAAGATGGTCTTGACACGGTCGCCGAGATGCTGCGCGACGTAGCCCGCATAATGCGCAAAGGCCTTGGCCGTGTCGGCCGAGAGCCAGCCGCCGACACGGTCCTGCAGCGCCTGCGGCAGATCCCAATGATACAGCGTTGCGTACGGCGTGATGCCGTTCGCCAGGAGCTCGTCGACGAGCCGGTTGTAGAAGTCGAGGCCCTTCGGATTGGGCGTCAGCCCGCCGTCGGGAAACAGCCGGGGCCAGGCGATCGAGAACCGATAGGCCCGGCAGCCGAGCTCCTTGATCAGCCGCACGTCATCCTTGTAGCGGTTGTAGTGATCACAGGCGACGTCGCCGGTGCTGCCGTCCTCGATGTTGCCCTGCAAATGCGTGAACACGTCCCAGATCGACGGCCCGCGGCCATCGGCCGTAGCCCCGCCCTCGATCTGGTACGACGACGTCGCCGTCCCCCACACGAAATCGGCGGGAAACCGCCGCCCGATGTCCTCCTTCACCGCGCCCTCCTCCGCTTGCGCCGGGCCATTGGCCGCCCCGAGGGCGGCCAGCCCGGCCAGCTTCGCAAGATCACGGCGGGAAACGTCGTTCGGCATTGATGAACCTCAAACCTCTGTTGCTATCGTGCCCGATCGGAACGGCGAAAGCACTACGAACCATATCTGCGCTCCGACTTGAACAGCCCGAGGTGGCGGCAATGGAGCGGCCCCGATCACATCTGCGTCCGGAATCGGCGCGTCAATGACCGATGACGCCGCGCTCGGCATTGTGACCGCCGCACGGCTGCGGCGGCAGTGAAACGCGACTGCTCGCACCGTGGGTTCGTAGTGGCCCCGGCTCGACAGCGGTGCCCGATTACGCCTATGGTTGAGTCATGACGGATCACGATCACCATCACGACCATCAGCACGATCACTCGGACCTGTCCGAGACCGATCTGCGCGTCCGCGCGCTCGAAAGCATCCTGACCGAGAAGGGGTATATCGATCCCGCCGCGCTCGACGTGCTCATCGAGACCTATGAGAGCAAGGTCGGTCCCCGCAACGGCGCGCAGGTCGTGGCGCGGGCCTGGAGCGATCCGGCCTATCGAGCGCGCCTTCTTGCCGACGCCACGCCGGCGATCGGCGAGCTCGGCTATGCCGGCCGCCAGGGCGAGCACATCGTGGCGGTCGAGAACACGCCCGATCTGCACAACATGGTCGTGTGCACGCTGTGCTCCTGCTATCCGTGGCCCGTGCTCGGCCTGCCGCCGGTCTGGTACAAATCGGCGCCCTATCGCGCCAAGGCGGTGAAGGATCCGCGCGGCGTCCTGAAGGATTTCGGCTTCGAGCTGCCGCCGACGACGAAGATCCGGGTGTGGGATTCGACGGCCGAGGTCCGCTACTTCGTGCTGCCGATCCGCCCCGCCGGGACCGACGGCTGGAGCGAGGATCAGCTCGCCGCGCTCGTCACGCGCGACAGCATGATCGGCACCGGCTTGCCGAAACAACCGCACGAGGTTGGCCGCTGATGGATGGTGCGCACGACATGGGCGGCGTGGCCGGCTTTGGTCCGGTCCGCCCCGAGCCGAACGAGCCGGTGTTCCACGCCGAATGGGAGCGTCGCGCCTTTGCCATGACGCTGGCGATGGCGACGCCCGGCGGCTGGAACATCGACATGTCGCGCTTCGCGCGCGAGAACCGTCCGCCGGACGACTACCTCGGCATGAGCTACTACCAGATCTGGCTCGCGGGCATCGAACGGCTGATGCAGGAGCGGCATCTGGTCGACGCCGATGAGATCGTCGCCGGCAAGGTGCTGCATCCGGCCAAGCCCGTCGCCAAGATCCTCACCGCCGATGCCGTCGCGCCGACCTTGCGTCGCGGCGGCCCGACCGAGCGCGCGGCGACGAAGCCGGCGCTGTTCGCGGTCGGCGACCGCGTCCGCGCCAAGGACATCCATCCGACGACGCATACGCGGCTGCCGCGCTACGTGCGCGGCCATCTCGGCCGCGTCGAGGCGGTCAGAGGCGTGCACGTGTTTCCGGACAGCAACGCCCATGGCGGCGGCGAAGACCCGCAATGGCTCTACACGGTGTCGTTCAGCGGCGCCGAGCTGTGGGCCGATGCGCCCGATCCGCTGCTGGAGGTCACGGTCGACGCCTGCGAGCCCTATCTGGAGCCGGCCCGATGACACCCGACCGCGAGGCTGCAGCCGCGGCGACGCGCGCCCTGCCCGGCATTCCCGTCGACGACAGCGGGCCCGTGTTTCGCGAGCCGTGGGAAGCCCACGCCTTCGCGATGGCCGTCACGCTGCACGCCCGCGGCCTTTTTACCTGGCCCGAATGGGCGGCTGCGCTCGCCGACGAGATTTCGCGCGCGCAAGCGTCTGGCGATCCCGATTGCGGCGATACATATTACCGGCACTGGCTCGCGACGCTCGAGCGGCTCGTCGCCGAGAAGGGCGTCACCTCCGCCGACGCGCTGACGCGTTACCGCAATGCCTGGGATCACGCTGCCGATCGCACCCCGCATGGCAAGCCGATCGAGCTCAGGCCCGAGGATTTTGTCGGCTGAGCCCTTCGCGCGCGCGTCTGGCGGATGCTTAATGCCCGGTGTGCGGACGATCCTGCTTTTGATGGTCCGGTCTTAACGGCCGGCTATTCATGCCGCGAATAGCGGTATTCGTTCGAAATTGAACGTTCATCAGTGCGTCCGTAGCGTCCCGCGCATCTTCTTTGCTGAAGTTGAGGGGGACGTCGAAATGCCCGCGCCAGAGTTCGCCACCATCGTCGACACGCTCGCCGGCGTGCGTCAGGATTATCACGAGAAGCTCAAATCGATTCCGCAATACGAGGCCTTCCTGCTGATCGAGAGCTCGACCGAGAAGGCTGCGGGAGCCCTGCACGGCACCGAGGCGTCGGGCTCCTCCATCGCCACCGACGTGATCGATTCGCTGCAATATGCGCGCAACCGGTTCGAGCAGCATATGGCCTCGATCCCGGAGTATCGCGTGCTGGTGGCGATCGACAGGCTGATCAAGGAAATCTCGCAGCATCTCGGCCTCGCGCCGCATGATGATGCGCCGGCCAAGGAGGGCCTTGCCGCGGCCGCCGAACAGCCCGCCGAAGCCGCCGAGGCTGTGGCCCGCGCTGCGAGCGCCGACACCGATGCCCCCGCCGAAGAGGCCGCGCCCCCCGAGCCGGAGCAGGCGGAAATGGCCGAGGACGAACCGGCCGCAGCCGCAGCGGAGCCGGTCGAAGCCGAGGCCCCCACCCTGCGTATCGTCGACACCCCAGTGAAGTCGCCGTCGATCGTGCCCGCCGATCACGACGGTGCCGCCCACCACGACGACGACATCGTCGTGCTCAACGCGCCTGCCTGGGAGAAGAGCGGCAAGGACGCCAAGGACGACATCACCGCGCGCCTCGTCGCACAGGCGGCATCCGCGGCAGCCAATGAGGCCGATGACGGCCACCACCTCGCCGATGCGGATCTCGTCATCGTCAGCCAGCGTGAGCCGTCCGACAACGAAGCCGCCTGAGCGCTCGTCTGTCGCGCAGCTCTCCGCGGGGCCCGAGGGCCCCGCTTCCGATTCAGGATGGCCCGCCCGCCGCGATGTACGCGCGCCATCCTTTGGCGCGCAGCTCGCAGGCGGGGCAGTGACCGCAGCCGTGACCCCAGTCATGCCGCGCGCCGCGCTCGCCGAGATAGCAGGTGTGCGACTGGTCGCGGATCAGGTCGACGAGGCCGGCGCCGCCGAGGTCATGCGCCAGCTGCCAGGTCGCGGCCTTCGACAGCCACATCAGCGGCGTGTGCAGCTCGAACGCGCGCGCCATGCCCAGGCTCAGCGCATTCTGCAGCGCCTTGATGGTCTCGTCGCGGCAGTCCGGATAGCCCGAATAGTCCGTCTCGCACATGCCGCCGACGATGTGGCGGATGCCGCGGCGATAGGCGAGCGCCGCCGCAAAGGTCAGGAACACCAAGTTGCGGCCCGGCACGAAGGTGTTGGGCAGGCCGTCGGCGCCCATCTCGATCGCGACGTCGCGCGTCAGCGCGGTCTCGGAGATCGCAGCCAGCGTTGGAATGTCCAGCGTGTGGCTGTCACCGAGCTTGGCTGCCCAGTCCGGGCGCAGGCGCGCGATGCCCTCGACCAGCCGGTCGCGGCAGGCGAGCTCGATCGCATGGCGCTGCCCGTAGGCGAAACCGATCGTCTCGACGCGCGCGAAGCGGTCGAGCGCCCAGGCCAGGCACGTCGTGGAATCCTGCCCGCCCGAGAACAGCACCAGGGCCGTCGTGTCCTGCTCACTCATGGCCCCCGCTTAGCATCATCGACGGGTCGGGCCAACCCGCCGGGCGCATCCCGTGCAGTCGCCCTTTTCGCTGGGAGCCGCGCGCGGCTTGGGGCATACAGGACCCGATCGAACGATGCTGTCAGGACCTGCCCATGATCCCCTCCCGCGACATCTCACGCCTGATCGAGATCATGGCGGCGCTGCGCACGCCGGTCACCGGCTGCCCGTGGGATATCGAGCAGACGTTCCGGACCATCGCGCCCTACACCATCGAGGAAGCCTATGAGGTGGCGGACGCGATCACGCGTGACGACCTCGACGATCTGCGCGAGGAGCTCGGCGATCTCCTGCTGCAGGTGGTCTATCACGCCCGCATCGCCGAGGAACAAGGCGCGTTTGCATTCGGCGACATCGTCGAGGGCATCACGAAGAAGATGGTCCGCCGCCATCCGCATGTGTTCCCGGACAAGGACGGCAACGTCACCCAGCCCACCAAAGGCACCTGGGACCGCATCAAGGCCGAGGAGAAGGCCGAGCGCGCCGCGCGGCGGCCGCCCGAGGCGCAGACGAGCAAGTCCTCGCTGCTATCGGGCATCAAGGCCGGACAGCCGGCGCTGGTCCGCGCCATGGAGCTGCAGCGCAAGGCCGCGACCGTCGGCTTCGATTGGAACGATCCGCGCGCGGTGTTGCAGAAGATCCGCGAGGAGGCCGACGAGATCGAGGCCGCGCTCGACAACAAGGATGCGACCGAGCTGACCGAAGAGACCGGCGATCTCCTGTTCGCGCTGGTCAATCTTGCCCGCCACGCCGAGGTTGATCCGGAGACCGCATTGCGCGGCACCAACGCCAAGTTCGAGCGCCGTTTCGCGCACATCGAGCAGGCGTTGACGGCGAAGGGCCGCACACTCGAAGAAGCGTCGCTCGACGAGATGGACGAATTGTGGAACGAGGCGAAGCGGCTGGAGAAGTAGCGTCCCCGGTTCCGAGGTCGTGATCAGCCGCCCTTGCGCGACAGCTCGGCCCTTGCGATCTCGACGAAGCGCTGGGCGGCCGGCGACAATCCGAAGTCGGCGCGGCTCAGCAGCGAGACGTGCCGATGAATCGTCGGCTGCGACAGCGGGATCGCGGCCAAGGTCGGAAATTGTGCCTTGGGCAGCATGTGCGCGGGCAGGATGCTGATGCCGGCGCCCTCCGCCGTGAGCGCCAGCGCGGTCGTGATCAGCGACACTTCCCAGGCAGGCTTCAGCGACCGCCCGGTCTCCGCCAGCGCCTCGTCGATCTGGCGGCGGATGCGCGTGCCGTGACGCATCGTGATCAGGTCGGAGCTCATGATGCCGTCCCACGTCAGACGGCGGTGCTTCTCGAACCGGCCGTCCTTGATGCCGATCGCCGAGAGCGGACTTTGCATCAGCGTCTCGATCCTGACCTCCGGTACGCCCTCGTCCTCCACGCTGCCGAGGCCGAACTCCGCATGCCCGGCCATCACGATCGCGAGCAGCTCGTCGGGCGCGACATCACGCAGATCGATGCGCACCTCGGGATGGCGCGATCGAAACGTCGCAAACACGCGTGGAAGCAGCGCCGACGCGACGCCCGCTGAGACCGCGATGGAAATTCGGCCGGCCTTGATCTCGGCCAGGTCGCGCATCCGCTGCGACAGCCCTTGCGTCCCCGCCAGGATGCGTTCCGCCGCGGTAATCGCCTCGCGGCAGGCCGCCGTCGGGTGCAGCGCCCGCGTCGTGCGATCGAACAGCTTGAGCTGAAAGTTCTCCTCGATCTGCCGGATCAGCAGGCTGATCGCCGACTGCGTGACGCGCAGCTCGGCGGCCGCCTTGGTGATGCTGCCGAGCCGATACACCAGGACCAGGGCCTCCAATTGCCGCAAGGTCGGGGGCATTAGCTTTCCTCATGAATGAATGAGAATTTTGTGGCTAATCGAAAGAGTTTGATCATGCAACATATTTGCAAACAGCCGGCGGCTGCGGTGAAGCGGCCAGGCAACAACAAGCACATGGGGAGGGACATTTGACGCAAGCGATCAATCTCACGCGCTACGTCGACGAGCGGCCGCTGTCGGGATTCCAGATCAGGGTGATCTGCCTGTGCGCGCTGGTCGTCGGGCTCGACGGCTTCGATGCCCAGGCGCTCGGCTTCGTCGCCCCTGCCCTCAGCAAGGACCTGCATCTGGCGCCGGGCGCCCTGGGACCGGTGTTTGGCGCGTCCCTGTTCGGCGTGATGATCGGCTCGCTGGTGTTCGGCGCCCTGGCCGATTATCTCGGGCGCAAATGGCTCGTCGTCGCCGGCGTTCTCGTGTTCGCGCTTGGATCGCTGGCGACCACCCAGGCCACGAGCGTATCCGACCTCGTCATCATTCGGTTCCTCACCGGCCTCGGGCTCGGCGGCGTCCTGCCCAACACGATCGCTCTGACCGGCGAATATTCGCCGCAGCGTCGCAGGACCCTGTTGATCATGCTGATGTTCATGACGGTGTCGCTGGGATCGGCGATCGGCGGAGCGGTCGCGGCCAAGCTCATCACCGCCTATGGCTGGCAGATCATCTTTCTCATCGGCGGCATTCTGCCGCTCATCCTCTGTCCGGTCCTCATTATCTGGCTGCCGGAATCGCTCTCGCTGCTGGCCCTCGACGACAGCAAGAATGATCGCGTGCGCGCGCTGCTGACGCGGATCGATCCGTCGGACCGCCTGCCCGCCGACGCGCGCTTTACGATCATCGAGGAGAGCGGCAAGGGCTTTCTGCTGCCACAGCTGTTCACCAAGCGGCGTCTGCTGCCGACCTTGCTGCTGTGGGTCATGTTCTTCATGAACATGATGGACATCTATTTCCTCAACAGCTGGCTGCCGACGCTCACACATGGTGTCGGGCTCGACGTCCAGGCGGCGATCGCCGTCGGCATCGCCTTCCAGCTCGGCGGCATGCTCGGCACCGTCGGGCTCGGCCTGCTGATCGAAAAGTTCGGCTTCGATCGCGTCCTGTTCGCGACCTACGTTGCCGGCTTCCTCTCGATCATCACCATCGGTATCGCGGGAGCCTCGTTGCCGATTCTCGTGCCGGCCGTCTTCATTGCCGGCGTCGCGGTGATCGGCGGACAGATCGGCTGCAACGCCTATGCGGCGCGCATCTATCCGACCTACATCCGCGGCACCGGCATCGGCTGGGCACTGGGCATCGGCCGCTTCGGCTCGATCCTCGGCGTCACGATCGGCGGGTTGATGCTCGCGGCGAAATGGGACGTCTCCTCGCTGTTTCAGGCCAGCGCGGTACCGCAACTGTTCTCGGCGCTGGTGATCCTCGGCCTCGCTGTCCTCGGCATGCGCGGCAGTCTTCCGAGCGCCGACGATGCGCAACGCAGTGCGCTCTCCACGCCCGAGCGCGCGTAGATCAAAGCAAGAGAACCGACATGAAGACGATACGAACCCAGGTGCTCATCGTGGGCGCCGGCCCGGTCGGACTGACCGCCGCCATGGATCTCGCCTCGCGCGGCATCGACGTCGTGGTCGCGGAGATCAGGCGCGCCGGAGAGCCGCCCAACGTGAAATGCAACCACGTCTCCGCGCGCTCGATGGAGGTGTTCCGCCGCCTTGGCATCGTCCGCGAGGTGCGCGAAGGCGGCCTGCCGGCTGATTTTCCAAACGACTGCGCCTATCGCACCGCCGTCGTCGGCCGCGAGCTGACGCGCATCCCGATCCCATGCCGCCAGGACCGCTACACGGCAACCGGTGGGCCGGACACCGATTGGCCGACGCCCGAGCCGCCGCATCGCATCAATCAGATCTATCTCGAGCCGATCCTGTTCGCTTGCGCAGAGGCGCAGCGCGGCATCACGATTCTCAACCGCGTCCAGGTCGATCGGTTCGACCAGGATGAAAACGGCGTGATCGCGCGGGCGCGCGATCTCGACGCCGGCCGGGACATCACCATCTCAGCCGACTATCTGATTGGCTGCGACGGCGGCCGCTCCACGGTGCGCAAGCTCATCGGCTCACGGCTCAGCGGCACCGATGTCGTGCAGCGGGTGCAGTCGACCTACATCCACGCTCCCGCGCTGAAGGAGCTGATCACCCAGAAGCCGGCCTGGATGACGATGTCGCTCAACCCGCGGCGCTGCGGCACCACCGTCTCCATCGACGGCCGCGACAACTGGCTGATCCACAACCACCTCGCGGCCGAGGAGCTCGAGTTCGACAGTGTCGATCGCGATTGGGCACTGCGCACCATTCTCGGTGTCGACGACCGTTTCCAGTATGAGATCATCAGCAAGGAGGACTGGATCGGACGTCGCCTGGTGGCGGATCGCTTCCGCGATCGCCGCGCCTTCATCTGCGGTGATGCGGCGCATCTGTGGATCCCCTATGCCGGCTACGGCATGAATGCAGGGATCGCCGATGCGGTCGACCTGTGCTGGATGCTTGCCGGCGTCCTCCACGGCTGGGCCACCCCTGCCCTGCTCGACGCGTACGAAGCGGAGCGGCAGCCGATCACCGAGCAGGTGTCGCACTTCGCGATGAACCACGCGCTCGCGGTGATGAGCCAGAGACGCGCCGTGCCTGCGGAGGTGGAGATCGATGGCCCCGTCGGCGACGCGGCGCGCAGCAAGGTCGGCAAGGCCGCCTATGATCTCAACGTGCAGCAATATTGCTGCGCCGGCTTGAATTTCGGCTATTACTACGACCGGTCTCCGGCGATCTCATACGATGGCGAGACGCCGCCGCCCTACGGCATGGGCCATTTCAGCGCGTCCACAGTGCCCGGCGCACGCGCGCCGCACGTCTGGCTGGCCGATGGCCGATCGCTGCTGGATGCGCTTGGCCCGGCCTACACGCTGGTGCGGTTCGATCCGGCCGTCGATGTCATGCCACTGGTCGACGCCGCGGCCCACCAGGGCCTTCCCTTGACGCTCGTCGACGTCGAGCGCGCAAAGGCCGGCTATGGCTTCCCGGACAGCCTGCTCGTGTTGCGGCCGGACTCGCACATTGCCTGGCGCGGCTTGGCCGCACCGCTCGAGCCCAACGACCTGTTCGATCGCCTGCGTGGACAGGCAAGTCAGAGCATGCGCCGTGACGATGCCGTCGTCGCCCTGACCCGCGTCATCGCGCCATGACCCGCCACACCACCGCGCATTACTTCCTCGAGGCGCTCGTCGAGATCGGCATCGATTACATCTTCGCCAATCTCGGCACCGATCATGTCTCGCTGATCGAGGAGATTGCACGCTGGGACAGCGAAGGTCGACGGCACCCCGAGGTGATCCTGTGTCCCCACGAGGTGGTCGCGGTGCACATGGCAATGGGCTATGCGAGCGCGACCGGCCGCGGCCAGGCCGTGTTCGTCCATGTCGATGCCGGCACGGCGAATGCGTGCATGGCGATTCAGAACGCCTTTCGCTACCGGCTGCCGGTGCTGCTGTTTGCAGGGCGGGCTCCGTTCGCGCTGCATGGCGAGCTGCCGGGAGGACGTGACACCTACGTCCACTTCGTGCAGGAGAGTTTCGATCAGGGCAGCATCGTGCGTCCTTATGTCAAATGGGAATACACGCTGCCGTCGGGCGTCGTCGTCAAGGAGGCGGTCGCCCGCGCTGCCGCGTTCATGCACAGCGATCCGCCCGGCCCGGTCTACATGATGCTGCCGCGCGAGACCCTCGCCGAGACCTGGGACGAGGCGGCGATGCCGGCTTGCCCGCCCGCGCGCCATGGCAGCGTCAAGGCGGGAGGGATCGAGCCGGAGCGCGCGCGTGCCATCGCGGACGCGCTGATGAAGGCGGAGAATCCGATCGCGCTGACCGCTTATCTCGGACGCAGCGCCGAGGCCGTCTCTGTGCTGGAGCGGCTGGCGCTGGTCTGCGGAATCCGTGTCGCGGAGTTCAACCCCGTCACGATGAACATCTGCCAGGACTCCCCTTGCTTTGCCGGCTCCGACCCGGCCGCGCTGGTCGCCGGCGCCGATCTCGGGCTGCTCATCGACATCGACGTGCCATTCATTCCGCAGATGCTGAAGGCCGCCGATCGGCTGCACTGGATCCAGATCGATATCGACGCCCTGAAGGCGGACATCCCGATGTGGGGATTTGCCACCGACCTCCGTATTCAGGGCGATTCGGCCGTCATTCTTCGTCAGGTGCTGGAGATCATCGTTGCCCGTGGCGACGACGCCTATCTCACGAGAGTGCGCGACCGGATCGCGAGCTGGCAGCCGGCACGCGAGGCCGCGCAGGCGAAACGGATATCCGCGGCTGCACAGAAGGGCCGGATCGGAGCGATCAACCCGGCCTATTTGTTTGCGCGGTTGCAGGCGCTGCTGTCGGAGGACGACATCGTCCTCAACGAGGCGGTCCGCAACGCGCCAATCCTGCAACAGCAGCTTCGCCGCACCAAGCCGATGACCTATGTGGGCCTGGCCGGCGGCGGCCTCGGCTTCAGCGGCGGCATGGCGCTCGGACTCAAGCTCGCCAATCCCTCAGCGCGCGTGGTGCAGATCGTCGGCGACGGCGCCTATCATTTCGCCGCGCCGGACTCCGTCTACGCCTTATCGCAGCAGTGCCAGCTCCCGATCCTGACCGTGATCCTCGACAACAACGGATGGCAGGCGGTGAAGGCATCGGTGCAGCGCGTCTATCCGGACGGCGCCGCACAGCGCACGGGCTCCTTCCTCTCTAGGCTCAGCACCGGGCGCCAGGGCGAGCAGCGTCGTCTCGCCGACATCGCCTGCGCATTCGGCGCCCATGGCGAGCGGGTCGACGATCCCGACAAGCTCGATGCGGCGATCGAGCGCTGCCTCGCCGCCCTCGGTGACGGCCGAGCTGCCGTGCTGCACGTCGACATCACGCCCTTGTAGCCCGATGGATAGGCGCAGCGATGCATGTCATCCTGCACGAGAGGCAAACGACGTCGCGCGAGGCTCACGCCACGCGGGGCACGCCGTGATAGCGCTCGACCACGATGTCGCGCTTGGTGGCATCGACGCGCACGGTCATGTCGTAGTGGCCCTCGTGCAGCTCCTTGGCCAGCACTTCGGCGTTGCGATGCAGCCAGGAGATGCCGGCGCCGTCGGCCGCATCGATGGTGAGATCGAGCGTCGTCCGCGCCGCCGCGAGCCGGTCCTCGATCGTCTGCAGGAGCGCGTCGACGCCCTCCCCGGTCTGGGCCGAGACCAGCAGGCACGGGCGCTCCGGTGGCCGCCGTGCGGCGATGTTGGCGAGGTTCTCGCGCGCCGCCTCGTCGAGGCGATCGATCTTGTTCCAGACCTCGATGATGGTGTCGGTGGCCTCGGGATCGATGCCGAGCTGGCTGAGCACCAGCTCGACATCGTGCTGCTGCGCCTCGGCATCCTCGTGCGACATGTCGCGGACGTGCAGGATCACGTCGGCCTCCAGCACCTCCTCGAGCGTGGCGCGGAAGGCGGCGACGAGCTGCGTCGGCAGGTTGGAGATGAAGCCCACGGTGTCCGACAGCATCGCCTTGCCGCCATGCGGCAGCGTGATCGCGCGCAAGGTCGGATCGAGCGTCGCGAACAGCATGTCGGCGGCCTGGACGTCGGCGCGCGTCAGGCGATTGAACAGCGTCGACTTGCCGGCATTGGTGTAGCCGACCAGCGCCACGACGCGATACGGCACGCGTTGGCGGCCGGCGCGATGCAGCCGCCGCGTCGCCTGGACCTTCTTCAGCTCGTTCTCGAGCCGCGTGATGCGGTCGCCGATCAGCCGGCGGTCCGCCTCGATCTGGGTCTCGCCGGGACCGCCCATGAAGCCGAAACCGCCGCGCTGGCGCTCGAGATGGGTCCAGGACCGCACCAGACGGCTGCGCTGATAGTTGAGATGCGCGAGCTCGACCTGCAGCGCACCCTCCTTCGTCTTGGCGCGGCGGCCGAAGATCTCCAGGATCAAGCCGGTGCGGTCGAGCACCTTGGTGTTCCAGGCCTTCTCGAGGTTTCGCTGCTGGATCGGCGAGAGCGCGCAATCCATCACCACCAGCTCGACGCCATGGCCGGCGATCACGCCGGCAATCTCTTCGACCTTGCCCTTGCCAAGATAGGTCGCGGGGCGGATCTGCCCGATCGGCGCGAGAATGGCCTCGGCCACGGTCAGGTCGATAGCCCGCGCGAGGCCCGCCGCCTCGTCGATCCGCGCCTCGAAATCACGCATGTCGGATTGGCCTGCTTGCGCGCCATCGTCGCCGCGGCGCGCTCGCAAGTAGGGGCCGACCACGATGACGAGCCCGGTCCCCTTATTGTCATCCGGCCTCGACAGGCCGATGGTCCCTTCGCGATCGCGGGGTTCCAATCAGGTCACTCTCACGTCAGGTCACACTCACGCAGACGCGTCCTCGCCGCCTTCGAACAACTGGATCGGCGCGCCTGGCATGATGGTGGAGATCGCATGCTTGTAGACGAGCTGCGAGTGACCGTCGCGCCGGAGCAGCAGGCAGAAATTGTCGAACCATGTGACAATCCCCTGCAGCTTCACGCCATTGACCAGGAAGATCGTGAGCGGCGTCTTGGTTTTGCGGACATGGTTTAGAAAGGTGTCTTGTAGGTTTTGTGCGCGGTCTGCCGCCATTGTTATTGTCTCGCAGTCTTGTGCTTTTTCTTATTGAACCTTCGATGTCCCGATCGCAGGCCCCGGATTCATCGAGGTGGCCCATGGTCCATTGAGATCCCCCTCGAGGGACCACGGGATGCCGGATTAGAAGACAGGCGAGCATATTAGGCAAGCCGCTTGCAAGGAAGCCGGTTCCAAAAGAGCCGGATTCATCCGTAAAATTCCGGAAATGGACGAATTTTCCAATGTAAATTCGTCCAGTCGGCAGGTTTGGCCGAGCTGGAGCCTCAGCCGACGCCGAGCGCCTTCAGCTTGCGATGCAGGGCCGACCGCTCCATGCCCACGAACTCGGCCGTGCGCGAGATGTTGCCCGAGAAGCGGCTGATCTGGGCGATCAGATAGTCGCGCTCGAACACCTCGCGTGCCTCGCGCAGCGGCAGGCCCATGATGTGCTCGCCATTGTTGCTGGTCGGCATCGCCGGCACCATCGATCCCACATCCGGCGGCAGCATGTCGGCGGTGATGATCACCTCCGGTCCACCGGCGGCCAGAATCATGACACGCTCGACATTGTTGCGAAGCTGACGGACGTTGCCGGGCCACACATGCGACTGCAGCACTGCCATGGCGTCCTGGCCGATCTGGCGCTTTGGCAGGCCGGTCGTGGCCGAAATCTGCTCCATGAAATAGTCGATCAGCTCGGGAATGTCCTCGCGGCGCTCCGACAGCGGCGGAACCCGGATCGGCACCACCGACAGCCGGTGATAGAGGTCCTCGCGGAAACGCCCGGCGGCAATCTCCTCCTCGAGATTCCGTGCGGTCGAGGAGATGATGCGCACGTCGACGTGCACCTTGGTGGTCCCGCCCGCGCGCTGGAACGTCTGATCGACCAGCACGCGCAAGATCTTGTTCTGCGTCTCGCGCGGCATGTCGGCGATCTCGTCGACGAACAGCGTGCCGCCATGGGCCTCCTCGAGCGCGCCGGTCTTGCGCGACTGCTCGCCGTTCGACTGCTCGATGCCGAACAGCTCCTCCTCCATCCGCTCCGGCGTGATCGCGGCGGCGTTGATGACGACGAACGGGCCTTCGGAGCGCGGCGACTGAGCGTGCAGCGAACGCGCGGCAAGCTCCTTGCCCGAGCCCGGCGGGCCGACGATCAGGATGCGGCTGTTGGCCTTGGCGGCGCGCTCGATGGTCTGGCGCAACTGGTTCATCGATGGCGAGCGGCCGGTCATGCTGCTCGCGGTCGGCGCCAGCTGCTTGAGCTCACGAACCTCGCGCTTCAGCCGGGAATTCTCCAGCGCACGCGTGGCAACCAGAATCAGCCGGTCGGACTTGAACGGCTTCTCGATGAAGTCATAGGCGCCGCGCTTGATCGCGGCGACCGCCGTTTCGATGTTGCCGTGGCCGGAGATCATCACGACCGGAAGGTCGGGATGGTCCTTCTTGATCTGCTCGAGGAGCTGCAGACCGTCGAGCTTGGAGCCCTGCAGCCAGATGTCCAGGAACACCAGGTTGGGACGGCGGCTCGTGATCTCCGCGAGCGCCGAATCGCTGTCGCGCGCGGTTCGCGTCGTGAAGCCTTCGTCATCCAGGATGCCGGCGACCAGCTCCCGGATATCGGCTTCATCGTCGACAATCAGAATATCACTCGCCATGGGTCACGCCTGTCTCGTCAGCTGCCGGTTGCGGCTTGGATTTTTGGTTCATCATTGGTCGTTTGAACTGTGTCAGCGGTTTCGCCGCCGGCCTCGGTCTTCTGCGCATTGTCAGACGCCCCCGCCTGCTCCTTCGCGCCCGTCTTCGCGGCCTGGCCGGAGACGGCAAAGCGCAGTCGCATCCAGGCGCCGCGCTGGCCGGGACGAAAATCGGACGCGTCCTTCAGCTCGAGCTTGCCGCCATGGTCTTCCAGCACGCGGCCGACGATGGCGAGCCCGAGGCCGGTGCCCTTGGCGCGCGTCGTGACATAGGGCTCGAGCAGCCGCTGCCGCGCCACCTTCGGCAGACCGATGCCGTTGTCGATGACGTCGATCAGCACGTCCTCACCCTCGCGCGAGGCGACGACATCGATTCGGCCTTTGCCGAGCTCCGCCTCGGGCACCACCTCGATCGCCTCGGTGGCGTTCTTGATGATGTTGGTCAGCGCCTGCGAGATCAGGCGGCGGTCGAACTGCGCGCGCAACGGGTCCTGCTTGATCTCGGTCTCGATGTCGATCTCGGGATGCGCGACCTTCATCAGGAACACGGCCTGCCGCACGGTGTCGGCGACGTCCTCGCCTTCCATCACCGGCTTCGGCATCCGCGCGAATCGCGAGAACTCGTCGACCATTCGCCTGATGTCGTCGACCTGCCGCACGATCGTCTCGGTACATTGCTCAAATACCGCCTTGTCCTCGGTGATGACCTTGCCGAATTTGCGGCGGATGCGCTCAGCCGAGAGTTGAATCGGCGTCAGCGGATTCTTGATCTCGTGCGCGATGCGGCGCGCGACGTCGCCCCAGGCGGACGTGCGCTGCGCCGAGACCAGCTCGGTGATGTCGTCCAGCGTGATGATGTAGCTGTCGCGCGCCTGGTTGGTCTGCTCGGCGGTGACGCGAACCGACAGATTGCGCTCGTGGCCGTCGCGCTGGATCGTGATCTGCCCCTGCACCAGCCGCTGCTTGCCCTCGCGCGCCGTCTTCATCATGTCGTCGAGCTCGGGCAGCACGTCGGAGAGCGGATGATCCAGCACCTCCTGCTCGGCATGTCCGATCAGCTTCTCGGCCGAGCGGTTGAGGATGCCGACGCTGCCCGAGGCATCGACGCCGATGATGCCGGCGGAGGCCGACGACAGCACCGCCTCGATGAAGCGGCGGCGGCTGTCGATCAATTCGCTGGCGCTGACCAGCTCGTCGCGCTGCGTGCGCAGCTCCTGCGTCATCTTGTTGAAGGTCTGGCCGAGCTGGGCGAGATCGCCCTCCGAGCGATGCACCGGGACCTGGACGTTGAGATCGCCGGTCGAGACGGTGTTGGCGGCATTCATCAATTGCCGGATCGGCGCCACCAGCCAGTTGGCGAAGTTCAGCCCGATCAGCACCGAGGCCATCAGGATGGTCAGCGCGATCACCGCGAACATCAGCGCGAAGGCGATCTGGATGCCGAAGCGCCGCGCCTCGACCTGGGCGTATTCGGCGACCGACAGCTCGGTCTGCTTGAGCTGCTCGACGACCTGCGGATCGAGCGGACGCGCGACGTAGAGGAAGGTGTCGTTGAACGCGCGCAGCCGGATCACCGCGGCGACGTAGTTCGATTCCGGCAGGACCGCGATCTCGGGCTCCTCCTCCCGGACATTGTTGAGGAACTCGGGCGCTGGCGGCGAATAGGCCAGTTGCACCCCACCGGTCTCGGCCCAGACGATCGGATTGGTGTTCTTGTCGATGATCATCGCGCCCGGCAGGTTGCGTGAGGCGGCGCTGGTGGTGAGCAGCTCGCGGAAGCTGGCGCGGTCCTGGTCGAACAGCGGCCGCGCGCGTGCGATGTCGGTCGCCATGCCGATGATGTCACCGCGGATGAATTGCGCGTGCTCCTGCATGTAGGCGCGCGCGATGGTCAGCGAGTTCTGGATCGCGACCTTGGCCGGTCCGGAGAACAGCCGGTCGAGGCCGCGATCGATGGTGACGTTGGCCGCCACGGCGACCAGCACCGCCGGCAATACCGCGATCACCGAGAACAGGCTGACGATCTGCACGTGCAGCCGCGCCGCCGCCCGGCCGCGCCGGCGGGCCTGCACCACCTGCCAGACCTCGCGGATGATGATCCCGACCAGGACCAGGATCGTTCCGGCGTCGATCAGGTAGAAGGTCTTGACGACGTCGGTCGTCGGCTCGACCGGGGTCAACCCGACCAGCACGATGAAGGTGAGGAAGGCCGACAGCAGCGCGAGCGCCACCGCCACCGGCGCCAGCCAGGTGCGCCAGGTCCAGCGCCGGCCGTCGGTGGACGACGAATCGAAGGGGGTGGCCGAGGTCTCTGCGCTGGTCATTCCGGCAAGGTGGGTGATGCTGAACGCGGCATGTCCGGGAATCGGACTGATGCATTCCTACCACGCTGTTGCCAAATTGCGACAAATCCGCGGCGCCGGAGCGCGTCGCGGATTTGTCTACATTAATTCTCACCTGAGGCGGGCCTGAGCCCGTCGGAAAGGTATCAAATCACCATCAAGCGCCGCTGCGGTACACCTGAATGTCGAGGTCGCGAATCTTCTTCCGCAGCGTGTTGCGGTTGAGGCCGAGCAGATCGGCCGCGCGGATCTGGTTGCCGCGGGTCGCCGCCAGCGCTGCCGTCAGCAGCGGAATCTCGATCTCCTTGAGAATGCGGTGGTACAGCCCCGGCGGCGGCACGCCGTTGGGAAACCCCTGGAAGTGCGACGACAGATAGGCCTCCACGGCGCCACCGAGATTGTCGATCGAGGTCGGCGTGTTCGAGCCGGTGGTCACCGCCGGCGGCGCCAGCTCGCCATCGATCACCGAGGCAGTGATCACGTCCTGCGGATACAGCGCGGCCAAACGCCGGGCGAGATTCTCCAGCTCGCGGACGTTGCCCGGCCAGCGGTGCTGCTTGAGCCGCTCCAGCGCCGCAGCATCGAGCTTCTTCGGCGGCAGCCCGTCCTTCTCGGCCAGCGCGAAGAAGTGGCGGACGAGGTCCGGCAGGTCCTCGATGCGCTCGCGCAGCGGCGGCAGCCGCAGCGGCACGACGTTGAGGCGGAAGAACAGATCCTCGCGGAACAGCCCCTGCTGGATCAGGATGCGCAGGTCCTTGTTGGAGGCGGCGACGATGCGCACGTCGGTCTTGATCGGGGTGCGGCCGCCGACGGTGGTGTACTCGCCCTGCTGCAGCACGCGTAAGAGCCGCGTCTGCGCCTCCATCGGCATGTCGCCGATCTCGTCCAGGAACAGCGTGCCGCCCTCGGCCTGCTCGAAACGGCCGGACGCTCGGGTGTTGGCGCCAGTGAAGGCGCCGCGCTCGTGCCCGAACAGTTCCGACTCGATCAGGTCGCGTGGGATCGCCGCCATGTTGACCGCGACGAACGGGCCGTTCCGCCGTTTGCCGTAATCGTGCAGCGCGCGCGCCACCAGCTCCTTGCCGGTGCCGCTCTCGCCGGAGATCATCACCGTGAGGTCGGTCTGCATCAGTCGCGCCAGCACGCGGTAGATGTCCTGCATCGCCGGCGAGCGGCCGACCAGAGGGATCGATTCGAATTCGCCGTCGTCGGGCTGGCTCGCCGCACGCTCCTTCGGCTCGGCCAAGGCACGGCCGACGATCGCGATCAGCTCCTTCAGGTCGAACGGCTTCGGCAGATACTCATAGGCGCCGCGCTCCGACGCCTTGATGGCGGTCATGAAGGTGTTCTGCGCGCTCATCACGATGACCGGCAGGTTGGGCCGCATCTTCTTGATCCGCGGCAGCAGGTCGAACGCGTTCTCGTCCGGCATCACCACGTCGGTGATGACGAGATCGCCCTCGCCCTGGCTCACCCAGCGCCACAGCGTCGCGGCGTTGCCGGTCAGCCGCACCTCATAGCCGGCGCGTGACAGCGCCTGGTTCAGGACCGTGCGGATGGCCGTATCGTCGTCGGCAACGAGAATGCTACCTGCAGGCATAGGTGGTCCTCAATTTGATCCCTGTGAGGCATGCAACGGCGTCCCCGAAACGTCATCGCGATGGCCGTGGTCTGGTTGTCTGGTTGCGCTGTACATCGGCATCAGCACCCGGAAGGTCGTCTTGCGCGGCTGCGACTCGCACTCGATGATCCCGCCATGGTCGCCGACGATCTTCGCGACCAATGCAAGTCCGAGGCCGCTTCCGGTCGGCTTGGTGGTCACGAACGGATCGAACAGGTTGGGCATCAGGTCTTCCGGCACGCCCGGGCCGTTGTCCCTGACGCAGAACTCCAGCGGCAGCGACACCCGCGATTTCTTGCCGGGCACCGACAGGCGCACGCCCGGGCGGAAGGCCGTGGTGAGCTGGATCTCGGCATCCGAGCCGAGATCGACGACCGCTTCCGCGGCATTCTTGACCAGGTTCAGGAACACCTGGATCAGTTGATCCTGGTTGGCGAGCACCGGCGGCAGCGACGGATCGTAATCCTCGACGAAGCGGATGTTGCGGGCAAAGCCCGACTGCGCCAGCCGCTTCACGTGATCGAGCACGGAATGGATGTTCACGGGCCCGCGCGCCACCGGGCGGTCGTCGCCGAACACCTCCATGCGGTCGACCAAAGTGACGATGCGGTCGGCCTCGTCGCAGATCAGCCGGGTCAGCATGCGGTCCTCGGAGGAGGCCTGCTGCTCCAAAAGCTGCGCGGCGCCACGGATGCCCGACAGCGGGTTCTTGATCTCGTGCGCCAGCATCGCGGCCAGCGCGATCACCGAGCGCGCAGCGCTGCGATGCGTGAGCTGGCGGTCCATCTTGTCGGCGATGGTGCGCTCCTGCAGCATCACCACGATATGGCCGGGGCGCTCCGGCAGCGGCGCGACGTGCAGGTCGACGAGCCGATCGGCGCCGGTGCGCGGCGTGCCCAGATCGACCTTGTATTCATTGACCGGCGCGCTGGTGGTGCGGACCTGGTCGATCAGCGCCAGCAAGGGGCTGCCGAACGGCACCAGCTTCTTCAGCGACTGCCGCTGCAAAAACTGCGTCGAGGAATCGAAGAAGGATTCCGCCGCCATGTTGGCGTCCACGATCATGCCATCCGGGCCGATGACGAGGACCGGATTCGGCAAAGCGTTGAGGATGGCGTCGCCATCCGACGGAAGTCGCTTGCGCTGTTCTGCGGCTGAGCTCATGCGGCTGCACTCCAGGCAAAATCGTCGAAAGCCTCACGCAGCGCCCGATGCACCTGGGATGGCTGCTCGGACGTCAGGATCTTTTCGCGCCATGCCTTCCGTTTTTCGGCCGGCGCCTGGGCGTGCTGGGCGGCGACGTCGAGCCCCCAGCTGAGATGCTTGCGGGCGTGGCGCAGGCCGACACGCGCGCCATAGTGACGGCAGATCTCGTCATAGAGCGCTGTGAGAAGACTGAGCTGCTGCGCCAGCTCCGGCGCGCCCTCTTCCGCACCGCCGTCGAGTCGGCGGCCGATCTGGCCGGGCAGCCAGGGCTGGCCTTGCGCGCCGCGCCCGATCATCACGGCATCGGCGCCGGACGTATCGAGCGCCTCGCGCGCGGCTTCGTAGGTGGTGATGTCGCCGTTGACGACGACCGGCAGATCGACGGCGTCCTTCACCGCGCGCACCGCGCTCCAGTCGGCCTCGCCCTTGTAAAACTGCTGCCGCGTGCGGCCGTGCACGGTGATCAGCTGCACGCCCGCGGCTTCGGCGCGGCGCGCCAGCTCCGGTGCATTGAGGCTGCCCTCGTCCCAGCCGAGCCGCATCTTCAGCGTCACGGGCACATCGACCGCCTCGACCGTCGCCTCGATCAGGGTCAGCGCATGATCGAGATCACGCATCAGGGCCGAGCCGGACTGGCCGCCGGTCACGTGGCGCGCCGGGCAGCCCATGTTGATGTCGATGATATCAGCGCCGCCCTCCTCGGCGACCCTCGCGCCCTCGGCCATCCAATGCGCCTCGCAGCCGGCGAGCTGCACCACATGCGGCCCGACGCCGCTCGCCTCGCAGCGCAACCGGGATATCCACCGCCCGCGCACGAGATCGTCGCTCGCGGTCATCTCGGACACCACCAGCCCGGCGCCGAGCTCGGCCGCGAGTCGGCGGAACGGCGCGTCGGTGATGCCCGACATCGGCGCGAGAATGGCCCGGTTGGCGAGTGAAACGTCGCCTATCTTCAAGGCTTTGGCGTGTGTATTGGCCGGACCGGTCACGAACGACTCTTAAAGCTCTTCGGACGCATCATCGCGTCTGCGCTGTACTCTCAAGCACAAATCTTGGGCAGTCAAGCGTCATGCCTACACTTTAGCCAAGACAATCAGCATTTCAAGTGCAGTGCAGCAAAATATGCTTGTTCGGCAGTCATGGTAAACCCGTGAGCCGCCGGATTTTTGCATGGCTCAGCGAGGATGCCCACAGGCGGCAGGGCGATCGGCCCGATCGAGGCCACGGCGCCTCCCGGCACGTGCAGCGCGATCGCAGTTGCCGCTCAGGCAACGTGTGATCCTGCTCGCTTAACATGTTCTGCAGATGTAAGAAGCCGCGAACCCATCATCTCCCTTTGCATCGATACCCTGTTCCCATGACGACTTCTCAGCGGACTGCAGCCATTCTCGTCGCGGCCGGACGTGGCCTGCGCGCCGGCGCCGGCGGTCCGAAGCAATACCGCATGATCGGCGGCCGCACGGTCATCCATCGCGCGCTCGCCGCCTTCGCCGATCATCCCGAGGTGGCGGTGGTCCAGCCGGTGGTGAACCCCGACGACATCGACATCTTCAACGCAGCCGTCTTCGGCCTGCGCCACGAGGTCCCGGCGCATGGCGGTGCGACGCGCCAGGCCTCGGTGCTCGCAGGCCTGGAAGCGCTGGCGCCGCACAAGCCCGACATCGTGCTGATCCACGATGCCGCGCGTCCGTTCGTCACGCCCGCCGTGATCTCGCGCGCGATTCGAGCGGCCGGCAAGACTGGTGCGGCGATTCCCGTGGTGCCGGTCACCGACACCATCAAGGAAGTCGGCACGGGCGGCGACATCACCGCGACACCGGAGCGCGCGAAGCTGCGCATCGCCCAGACGCCGCAGACCTTCAAGTTCGACACGATCCTGGAGGCACACCGCCGCGCCGCGCGCGACGGCCTCACCGAGTTCACAGATGATGCGGCGATCGCCGAATGGGCGGGATTGACCGTCGCGACCTTTGAGGGCGATGTTGCCAACATGAAGCTCACCACACCGGAAGATTTCGTGCGCGAGGAAGCGCGCCTTGCCGCGCAGCTCGGCGACATCCGGACCGGCACCGGCTACGACGTCCACGCCTTCGGCGAAGGCGACCATGTCTGGCTGTGCGGCCTGCGTGTGCCGCATAGCAAGGGGTTCCTTGCCCACTCCGACGGTGACGTCGGTCTGCACGCTCTGGTTGATGCAATTTTGGGCGCCCTGGCCGATGGCGACATCGGCTCGCACTTCCCGCCCTCCGACATGAAGTGGAAAGGCGCCGCCTCCGACCAGTTCTTGAAATACGCCATCGAGCGCGTGACCGCGCGCGGCGGCCGGGTCGCCAATCTCGAGGTCACGATGATCTGCGAGCGCCCGAAGATCGGCCCCCTGCGCGACCAGATGCGCGCCCGCATCGCCGAGATCACCGGCGTCGACATCTCGCGCATCGCGGTGAAGGCCACCACCAGCGAGCGGCTCGGCTTCACCGGCCGCGAGGAAGGCATCGCAGCGACCGCGAGCGCGACGATTCGTCTGCCGTGGAGCGCCTAGAGGCGCACCACCACCCTGTCACCGCTCGTGGAGCTTTCGATCTGACGGTCGGATGAGGACAACGCAGCCATGGCCAGCGAACGTCAAATCGGCTCTACCAGCGCGCTGGCCCGCTCGCTGCTCGACCTCTGCCGGTCGCGCAAGCTGATGATCGCGACCGCCGAGTCCTGCACCGGCGGCCTGGTCGCCGCAGCGCTGACCGACATCCCCGGCTCGTCCGACGTCATCGACCGCGGCTTCGTCACTTACTCCAACGAGGCCAAGCGCGCGATGCTCGGCGTCGAGGCCTCCACCTTGCAGACCTTCGGCGCCGTCTCCAAGGAGACCGCGATTCAGATGGCGGTCGGCGCGTTGGAACGCGCCGATGTCGATCTCGCGGTGGCCATCACCGGCATTGCCGGCCCCGGCGGCGCCACGCCCGGCAAGCCGGTCGGCCTGGTCCATTTCGCCGTCGCCGCCCGCGACGGCCGCATCACCCACCGCGAGCACCGCTTCGGCGCCATCGGCCGCAGCACTGTGCGCACGCGCTCGGTGCTGGAAGCCCTGCGCCTGCTGATGGAGCTGGCCCGGCCACAGGTCGCTGCCAAGCCCAAGCGCGCCGCCGCCACCCGCCTCCGTCCGCGCGTCGCCCGCGCGCCGCGGCTGCATCCGGTCAAGCGGCCGAGGCGGCCGCGGACGTAGTCGCTCGTGACGCGCGCAGCTCTCGCCCCATCGTCATCGCGAGCGCAGCGACGCGATCCAGGACTTTTCTCGCTTCAAGACTCTGGATTGCTTCGGCGCAAGGGCGCCTCGCAATGACGTGGATGGAGTCGTGAATTTCAATCAGATGAACGTACCGGCATATCAGCAATGAAACAGCGCCAGACATCCGTCTCCAACCTGGCGGTCAACGATCTCTTCCATGCAGCGTTTTCGAACGACGCCGTCCGCATTTGCATCGTGACGGCGCTGGATGACGGCACCCTAACGGCACGGGCGCTGACGACCCAGGAAATATTCCGCTTCGACCGAAGGAGCGGCACGAGCATCCCTTTGGAAGCCGACGGCGCCGTCTGCACGATCGACTCGGTCGCACCGCTTTCAGACAGCATCGGCGATACTTTGCTCGGCTACGATCGACGCTGCCGCACGTCCAAAGACCCCGACGCGGGTCGATCGACGGTGGACGAGCGGCGGGCCCTGCTCGACGCCCGACAATTCTACGCGGCAAATCAAATCGATCGACAGACGATGTCTGTACGAGCGCCGGGACACGATCCAAGACTTTCGCGCTTCAAGACACTGGATTGCTTCGGCGCGATAGCGCCTCGCAATGACCAGATGTTCAATCTTCATTCCGCCCCTGACCGATCTCATCCGGATTGCGCGCCGTGTGACGCACACTGTGAATGACCACCTCGTCGGCAGTAACTTCGTAGTAGATGAGGTAAGGATAAGGATTGATAATCAATCTGCGCAGGCGCGGATGGGTCGATTGAGCACCTGCCTTAGGATAATAAACCAACATGTCAAAGACGGACTTGATCCGCATGTGAACGCGCCTTGCGCCGCCTGGCGAATGCGACGCGACATAATCGAGTACGCTCTCAAGCTCGTTCGCTGCGCGAGTCGTGAAGCGAAGCTTCAGAGACCGTGCTTAGCCCATATGGCCTTGATTTCGTCTTCGGTCGCGAACCGCCCTTGATCTGCTTGGCGCAGCGATTCTTCCAGCGAAGCAAGGTCGGCAGGAGTCAGCTCAACGCAAGCTTCGTCGTATCCGGTCAACCGTAACAGTACCCGCGCCAGCTCATCCTGCTCTTCGGCCGGAAGCTGGCGTGCGACGTCAAAAGCCCTGTCAAGCAATGTTGTCATGCAGGCAATATATACTGACGAGCCTCCGCCGGGAAGTGTTCACGCAATAGGCTGCGGACACCTAGGCAAAGAGCCGCCCGTAAGGCGCCCGGACTGCCGCCATGTCAGCCGCGCATTCGGAATGGTGGGCACGGCGCGCCCGCACTGGCCGGGACTGAGGCTAACGTTTGGGAGTTACCGCAGAACCTCGACGGCTTGATCAAATCATCTTGTCATCGGAGGCACGAGCTGGTGGTGAACGCAAAGATGGTCGGCACGACAGACCCTATGGCACCCGAGGTGATCTGCCGATGGATTGTCCACTCCGGTTCGACGGCCGGTCATTGGGCGGAACGGGCGGTCCAGTTGGCACAACTTTCGCGGGTACACGCTATTTCGTAGTTCAACGTGAGGAGACCGTCTTGCTTCATCGGACCTTCGCCACTCTCGCGCTGCCGCTCCTCCTCCTGACCTCCTCCGCCCACGCCGCTGGCTTGCAGCTCTTAGAGGTCGATCATGGATTTCACGGCATCATCTGGACGCCCTGCGCCGCAGACGCCGGTAGCGTGCCGGTTGGAAGCCTCGCGATCCCAGGGCTGGAGACACTGCCCGGGGTAAAGAATTGTCCAATCAAGGGCACGAAGCTGCCATTGGTCGTGATGTCCCACGGGCGCGGCGGCTGGATCGGTGGAAACCACGATGTTGCGGAAGCGCTGGCGGACGCGGGATTCATCGTCGCGGCGATCAACCATCCCGGCGACAGTGTCGGTGACCTGGCGCAGCGCGACAGCCTGTCGGTCTGGCTCTCACGGCCGCAGGACATCATGCATCTGATCGATTTCATGTTGAACGATTGGACAAGCAGAGCCGCGATTGATCCGGACCGGATCGGCTTCTTCGGCTTTTCGCGCGGTGGCTACACCGGAACCGTTCTCGCCGGCGTCGACCCGGACTTTCAAAGGGTGGCGCACTACTGCACGCAACAGAACCCGTTCTGCGAGCAGGTCCGCAATGGCGAGTTTCCCAGAAGCTGGCCGCACGACGAGAGGATCAAGGCGGCCGTGCTGGCCGACGCCGCCCACACGGTCGGATTCACGCGAGCAAATCTCGCGAGCATCAAGATTCCCCTCCAGGTCTGGCGCTCGGAGCTCGGCGGCAACGGGGTCGATCCGGAAGGGACCGCCCGCGTAACCGCGAGCCTTCCCGGCACGCCCGAGGTCCACACCGTGCCCGCCGCGCATTTTGCTTTCCTCGCGCCGTGCTCCGCGGAGCTCGCGGCCGCCGTTCCGCGCATCTGTGCTGATACGCCTGCGGATTTCGACCGCGCGGCGTTTCACCGAGAGTTTGACGCCCAGGTCGTCAGGTTCTTCTCCGAGAAGCTGGGCAAGTAGGATCCGTGGCAGAACCTGCGTTCCGCCGCGTCGCTCTCATGCGCGCCAGAACGGGCGCCGGCACAGCCGCCGCGCCTCGTCGCGTGTCAGGCCGTAGTCCTGCAGCACCTCGTCGGCGATCCACGGCAACTCCCGGGCGAAGCGACCGCGCTCGCGCCAGCGCTTCCACCAGAGCCGCAGCAATGACACTGGCTGCAGCTCGGCGCAGCTTTGATCAGGCGCCGGTCGCGCCAAGTAGTAGATCTCGGCGCCGGGCTTGGGCGAGATGGGATGGCTCGCCGAGGGACCACGGCGCCGCTCGTCGAGTTCCTGGAAACGCAGCACATGATGGAGCGGAGTTCGCTCCTCGATGGCGCTGCCCCTCGGATCGTCGGTCGTGCTCGGCATGGCGGGCTCCCCCTTCAAATGAAGAACCTGCCGGCAACAAAAAAACCGCCAGGTTCTGGCGGCTGTTCGGATCAAATGCTGCAATTCGTCAGATTGAGCGCGATCCTCCCGCCGCCAGCGAGCTACGGTGCGTGATGCGACCAAAACGATGGGAGGCGACGGTGATCATGGCCGGCTCTATAGCGGATCGCCCTGAGGTTGTCATCATCGAATCCGGTGCGAGGCGGGCAAGCGCATTGCCCGATCTGGTCAGGACGGAAAAGCACCGACGGTCCGCGCAAGCTGCCGCGCCAACGGTCCAGGCAGAGCCTCATCGAAAATCCGGCTCAGCGTGCGGTAATACCAGATCGTCCCATCCCTTCCACCGGTGAAGCGTTGCCACACGACGTCGCCCACCTCATCAAGGTCGCTCGCGATCGCTTCCGCGTTGTCAACCTTGTCAGCGAGCGAGACCAGCAGCGATGACGCCGGCTTGAGCGGCAGCCGGGCGAGATAGGCTTCCTTCCGCGGGCGCCAGGCCGGCCTCGGATCGACCCAGGAATCCGTGCAGTCCGCAACGATCACGGCGACGCTATCGCCAAAACGCCGGCGGATCTCATCCAGCGTGGCCTGCCCGCCCTGGTCCTCGGCGGCGTCATGCAACAGTCCCGCGATAGCCTGCACCTCGCTGCCGCCCGCCGACAGCACGCGGCTGGAGACGCTCAGCAGATGCGCGATGTAGGGCACGTTGCTGCCCTTTCTCAATTGGGTCCGGTGCAGCCTTGTCGCATAGACGAGCGCTTCGTCGTAGAGATGGGAGAGTGACATTGCTTGCTTTCTTCCCTGGCTGACGCAAGGGCAGACCGATGGTTCGTCATTGGGGATTATCGGCATTGTTCCAATCATTGGGCACCACGTCGAGCATCATCCTAGCCAACCCGTCGGGCGAATCAGCTGGCGTGCGGAATAGCGGAGAGCCTGCCTCCGGTGCCTTGCTGCGATCGAAGCGCATCGCGAGGGCGTGCGCCAAGACACTGATTTCCTCAATCCGTTCAATGTCCGACTCACTGTCCAGTCCTACCGACGAAAATATTCTCGTTTCTATTTTTCAGAATTCATGCTTCCCTCCCGTCATCCCGCCTCGACACGAGGGGCGTATCGCGATCGTCACGACACGCGAGGTGGGGAGGCGATGGCCGCCGATGGGCCGCAGCACGTCTGATGACGTGCGGACGAACGGCTCTTGGCGGACGTGAAGTCGCAGCGTCCTGGCACCCCGATGCTGGTGTCACGCCGGTGGAGATGATGATCCGCCGGTCACGGGGGCAAGACAGCCCGGTCCCCGGGGAGACTGCGTATAAACGTGAAGACCATCGCGCAGGGAATGCCGGATGTCGGCTGGACCTGTGGTGACTGCCGCCTGCTTTTTTTGTTGCAGGCGGGCCATGGGTTGCGGCCAGCACCCGGCATTCCCTGCGCCCTCGTGATTTCAGAGGGTCGATCGAGATGCACAGCCCGGGCGTGATTGCGCCGCGGAGGATGCGGCTGCGTGCCCACTGGATGCCGTCCCTCACCGTCCGGACCGCGATCGCCGACGATTATCGCTAGCCCCTCCACGGCCTAAAGGTTTTGGTTAATTTTGTCCTGCTACGTCTCGTGCGTTCTTCTCTGACAGTGGATTCGGGACCCCATGGCTTTCTTCTCCGGCAAGTCGGCTGATCGCACGCATAACCTCCTGATGACGGAGCTGTTCGAACGCCATCGCGACGCCATCCTGGTGATGTCCGACGGCAAGATCATCGCCTGCAACGAGACCGCGGTTCGCTTCGGCGGCTTCCGCAGCAAGCAGGACTTGCTGTCGCGTTCGCCGGCGACCATGGCGCCGGAGTTTCAGCCCAGTGGCAAGCGCTCCGCCGACGTGGTGAAGGAGATGGATGCCAAGGCCAGGCGCGAGGGCCACGCGACGTTCGAGTGGACCACCAAGCGCGCCGACGGCAGCCCGGCGCTGGTGCAGATCACGCTGGTGCCGACCCAGGTCGAGGGCCAGACCTACGTCATGAGCTTCCGCCGCGATCTTTCCGACCTCGTCGCCGCACGCGAGGAGAAGAAGCGCGCGCTGGACCAGATCGCCAAGGATTTCGAGACCAGCGTCGGCGCCATCGCCAATGCGATCTCTGGCGCCTCGCGCGAAGTCGAGACGACGGCCGCCTCGCTGACGACGACCGCGGATCAGGCCGCGCAACGCGTGGCGCTGGTCGCGTCGGCGTCCAACTCCGCCTCCTCCAACGTGCAGTCGGTGGCCGGCGCCACCGAGGAGCTCTCGACCTCGGTCAGCGAGATCAACCGCCAGGTTGCGACCTCCTCGACCATCGCAGCCGAGGCGGTCGAGGCGTCCTCGCGCACCAACGACCTCGTCAACAGCCTGGCGGACGCCGCCGCCAAGATCGGCGCCGTCACCGACATGATCAATGCGATCGCGAGCCAGACCAACCTGCTGGCGCTGAACGCGACCATCGAGGCGGCGCGCGCCGGCGATGCGGGCCGCGGCTTCGCCGTCGTGGCCTCGGAGGTGAAGAGCCTGTCGAGCCAGACCGCAAAGGCGACCGACGAGATATCAGCCCACATCAGCGCGATGCAGCGCGCCACCAGCGACACGGTGGCCGCGATCCAGGGCATCGGCGGCACCATCGGCCAGATCAGCGAGATCGCCAAGACCATTGCGACCGCGGTCGACCAGCAGGGCCACGCGACGCAGGAGATCGCCCGCTCGGTCAGCCAGGCCGCCAGCGGCACCCGCGAGGTCGCCACCAACATCGGCTCGGTCAGCCAGACCGTGGAATCAGCTGGCGGCGCCGCGCGGCAGATGCTGGGCGCGGCCGGCCAGCTCGCCAAGCACGCGGACGAGCTGCGCGGCAAGGTGAAGGACTTTTTGAGCGCCGTGCAGGCGGCGTAGTTTCGATCGCCGGCGCGACGTGTCCGCGATCAGAACGACTCCGCGACGATGTCGCGGAGCAGCTGTTTGAAGACGTGGATAGGAAGGAAAGCGCTCGGGCTTCGCACTCGGAACGCGCGGGGTGAGATGACGAGGAGCGTCCTCACCCTTCGCTGTCGTCCCGGGCAAGCCAGAGCGGCGCGCAGCGTCGCGGAGGCGCCGACCCGGGACCCATACTCCGCGGCGGCTATGGTGAGACGAGGTCGGAACTACGCGGGTGCCGCCACACCGCATCCTGTGGCTATGGATCCCCGCGTTCGCGGGGATGAGAGCTGAAGGTTGGGGCGCCGGCCGTGGTCTACCATCGGCAGGGATTGGCAAGGACTTACGTCGACGACACCGCCGGCTTGCGGCCGTAGATCGCATCCGCGCGCTTCTCGAACGCCGCCGACATGCGCGCGAAGATGGTGTCGAACATCGAGCCCATCAGCATCGCCAGCATGCGGCTCTTGAACTCATAGGCGATGAAGAACGTCACCTCGCAGGCGCCCTGCTCGCGCGGCTCAAAGCTCCAGCGGTTCTCCAGGCTGGAGAACGGCCCGCTGACATATTCGACCAGGATCTTGCGCCCGGCGCGGTCGAGCGTGACGCGGCTGGTGAAGGTCTCCTTCACGAGCTTGAACGACACCGTCATGTCGGCGACGACGACCTCGGTGCCATCGGGCTTCTGGCTACGCTGGCGCACCACCAGCTTCTCGCACAGCGGCACGAATTCGGGATAGCGCTCGACATCGGCGACGAGGTCGAACATCTGCTCGGCCGTATGCGCGACGCGGCGCTTGTTGGAAAATCTCGGCATCTGGTCTCGATCAGCGCGCGATCGCGGCGCGCGCGGCCTTCAGCTTGGCGAAGTCCTCGCCGGCATGGTGCGAGGAGCGCGTGAGCGGGCTCGCCGACACCATCAGGAAGCCCTTGGTGTAGGCGACGGTCTCGTAGCCGGAGAATTCCTCCGGCGTGACGAAGCGCATCACGGCGTGGTGCTTCCTGGTCGGCTGCAGATACTGGCCGATGGTGAGGAAATCGACCTCCGCCGAGCGCAGGTCGTCCATCACCTGCAGCACCTCGTGGCGCTCCTCGCCCAGGCCGACCATGATGCCGGACTTGGTGAAGATGGTCGGATCGATCTCCTTGACCCGCTGCAGCAGCCGGATCGAGTGAAAGTAGCGCGCGCCGGGACGGACCGAGAGGTAGCGCGACGGCACGGTCTCGAGATTGTGGTTGAAGACGTCGGGCTTGGCCGCGACGACCTGCTCCAGCGCGCCGTCCTTGCGCAGGAAGTCCGGGGTCAGCACCTCGATCGTGGTGGTCGGACATTTCGCGCGGATGGCACGGATGGTCGCGGCGATATGGCCGGCTCCGCCGTCGGCGAGATCGTCGCGGTCGACGGAGGTGACGACGACATGGGCCAGGCCGAGCTTGAAGGTCGCTTCCGCGACATGCTCGGGCTCGCCGGCGTCGAGCGCGGCGGGAAGGCCGGTCTTGACGTTGCAGAAGGCGCAGGCCCGCGTGCAGGTGTCGCCCATGATCATGAAGGTGGCGTGCTTCTTGTCCCAGCACTCGCCGATGTTCGGGCAGCCGGCCTCCTCGCAGACGGTGACGAGGCCGTTCTCGCGCACGATGTTGCGGGTGTCGGCATAGCCGCGGGTGGTCGGCGCCTTGACGCGGATCCAGGCAGGCTTGGCCGGCGAGATCGAGTCCGGCCGGTTCGCTTTTTCGGGGTGGCGCGGGCGCAGCGGCGTGTTCGAGAGCGTGTCGACGATGGTGACCATGGGATTCGCACAAACCTCTGTTGCGCCCTAGCTATTCCGTGCCGCGGCGCGCCGCAACCGGCTGGCCGAGGATACCAGGGCATGGCAGATATGGGCAGCGCGGAACAGCGCTGATCGAGGCGGATTTTCTCCAGAATGGCGCAAAAACCGGCAAAAGCCCCCGGGGTTTCACGGCCCCGGCGGCATGGCGCGGCCAGACGGCTGACGCGGGCGTTCTTCGCCCGCGAGGTGCTGGAGGTGGCGCCGGAGCTGATCGGGGCGACCTTTCTGGTCGACGGCGTCGGCGGAACCATCGTCGAGGTCGAGGCCTATCATCACACCGACCCGGCGGCGCATTCGTTCCGCGGCCCGACGCCGCGCAACCAGGTGATGTTTGGTCCGCCCGGCTTCGCCTATGTCTACCGCTCCTACGGCATTCACTGGTGCGTGAATTTCGTCTGCGAGGCGGAGGGCTCGGCGAGCGCGGTCCTGATCCGCGCGATCGAGCCGACGTTCGGGATCGACGAGATGCGGCAGCGGCGCGGGCTGGAGGATGTCAGGACACTGTGCTCGGGGCCGGGCAAGCTGACCGAGGCGATGGGGATCACGATCGCGCATAATGGCCTGGCGCTGGATGCTCTACCGATCGAGCTGTTCGCACGAGCGGGTGATGTCGACGTCGTCACCGGCGTGCGCATCGGCATCACCAAGGCCGTCGAGCTGCCCTGGCGGTTCGGACTGAAGGGCTCGCGGTTTTTGAGCAAGCCGTTCGCGCGCTAAGCCCATGGCAGTCATTCCGGGATGGTCCGAAGCACCAGACCCGGAATCTCGAGATTCCGGGTTCGATGCTTCGCATCGCCCCGGAATGACGAAGGAGAGAGGACTACGTCACGCGCCCTGAAGCCGCGACAACGCGTCTTGGAGCTTGGCCTTGCGGGCCAGTGCCGCCTCGCGCTTCTCCTTCTCCTCCTCGACGAGTTCCTCGGGCGCGTTGGCGACGAACTTCTCGTTGCCGAGCTTCTTGTCGACGCGCTCGATGTCGGCCTCGGCCTTGGCGATCTCCTTGCCCAGGCGGGTGCGCTCGGCGGCGAGATCGACCACGCCCTTGAGCGGCAGCGCCGCGACCTCGCCGCGCACGACGAGCTGGGCGGAGCCTTCGGGCGCCGTATCGGCGAAGGAGATGTCGGAGAGACGCGCAAGGCGCTTGATCACCTCGCTCCAGCGCGGCGCGCGCTCCCTCGTCTCGGCGGAGGCTGCGACGAGCGCGAGCGGCATCAGAGTCGCCGGCGGGATGTTCATCTCGGCGCGGACCGAGCGGATCGCGGTAACGAGATCGACCACCCAGCCGATCTCGGCCTCGGCGGCCTCGTCCTTGAAGCTGGCGGCGTCGAACGACACCAGCATCGGCGGCACCAGGGGATCGCCGAAGCTGGCGGCCGACAGCGCGGCGATCTCGGCGACCGTCGGCCGGTCGGTGCGGTGCGGCCAGGGCGACAGGGTCAGCAGACTGTCGCGCTTGGCGGTCGACTCCCACAGCGCCTCGGTGATGAAGGGCATGAAGGGATGCAGGAGCTTGAGGATCTCGTCGCGCGCCCAGGCGACCATGGCACGGGTCTCGGCTTTGGCCGGGCCGTCCTCGCCGAGCAACGTCGGCTTGGAGAGCTCGACATACCAGTCGCAATAGACATCCCAGACGAAGCGGTAGATCGCATTGGCCGCGTCGTTGAAGCGATACGCCTCCAGCGCCTCGGTGACCTCGCGCGTCGCGGCGGCGGCCTCGTGGGCGATCCAGCGGTTCAGCGTCTCCTTCGCAGCGGCCGGATCGAAGCCGTCCGGCACGGTGCAGCCGTTCATCTCGGCGAAGCGGCTGGCGTTCCAGAGCTTGTTGGCGAACTTGCGGTAGCCGTCGACGCGCTGGGTCGACAGCTTGATGTCGCGGCCCTGCGCCGCCATCGCGGCCAGCGTGAAGCGCAGCGCATCGGCGCCGTGCTCGTCGATCAGCGCGAGCGGATCGATGACGTTGCCTTTCGACTTCGACATCTTGGCGCCCTTCTCGTCGCGGACGAGCGCATGGATGTAGACGGTCGAGAACGGCACCTCCTTCATGAAATGGATGCCCATCATCATCATGCGGGCGACCCAGAAGAAGATGATGTCGAAGCCAGTGACCAGCACGTTGGTCGGGTAGTAGCGCTTCACCTCCGGCGTGGCGTCGGGCCAGCCGAGCGTCGAGAACGGCCACAGCGCCGAGGAGAACCAGGTGTCGAGCACGTCCTCGTCACGTGTGATGAAGCCGTCGCGCTTGTTGCGGTCGAGCGCCATCTCGCGGCCCTGCTCCGCCGTGATGACCTCCTGCTCGACGTAGTAGCCGAGTGCGTTGGACACCGCCTCTTCCTCGGTCTCGGCGACGAACACCTTGCCGTCGGGCCCGTACCAGGCCGGGATCTGGTGGCCCCACCACAGCTGGCGCGAGATGCACCACGGCTGGATGTTCTCCATCCAGTCGAAATAGGTCTTCTCCCAGTTGCGTGGCACGAACGTCGTCGCGCCCGACCTGACGGCTGCGATCGCCGGCTGCGCCAGGGTCTTTGCGTCGACGTACCACTGGTCCGTGAGGTACGGCTCGATGACGACACCGGAGCGGTCGCCATGCGGCACCATGTGCGTGTTCGGCTCGACGCGCTCGAGGAAGCCGAAGGACTCCAGCCGCTCCAGGATCTTCTTGCGCGCAGCAAAACGCTCGATGCCGTGGAACTCCCTGGCAAACTCCTCGGAGCCCTCAGGCAAACCGCGCAGATAGTCCTCGTTGTCGACCAGGGCGATGCAGCCTTCACGATCGAGAATGCTGATCTGCGGCAGGCCGTGGCGGCGGCCGACCTCGAAGTCGTTGAAGTCGTGCGCCGGCGTGATCTTGACCGCGCCGGTGCCCTTCTCAGGATCGGAATAGGTATCGGCGACGATCGGGATCTCACGCCCGACCAGCGGCAGGATCACGCGCTTGCCGACGAGATGCTGATAGCGTTCGTCGTCCGGATGCACCGCGACCGCGCTGTCGCCGAGCATGGTCTCGGGACGCGTGGTGGCGACCACGATGAAGCTCGTGGGATCCTCGGGGCTGAACGTCGTGCCCTCGATCGGATAGCGCAGGTACCAGAGATTGCCCTTGACCTCGATCTGCTGCACCTCGAGGTCGGAGATCGCGGTCAGGAGCTTCGGGTCCCAGTTGACCAGCCGTTTGTCCTTGTAGATCAGGCCGGCGCGGTGCAGCTCGACGAACACCTTCACGACGGCCTTGGACAGGCCCTCGTCCATGGTGAAGCGCTCGCGGCCCCAGTCGCAGGAGGCGCCGAGGCGCTTGAGCTGGTTGATGATGGTGCCGCCGCTCTCGTCCTTCCACTGCCAGACGCGCGCGAGAAACTTTTCGCGGCCCATCTCGCGGCGGCCGGGCTGCTGGCGCTCCATCAGCTGACGCTCGACCACCATCTGGGTCGCGATGCCCGCATGGTCGGTGCCCGGCTGCCACAGCACGTCGCGGCCGCGCATGCGCTCGAAACGGCACAGGATGTCCTGCAGCGTGTTGTTGAGCGCGTGCCCCATGTGCAGCGAGCCGGTCACGTTCGGCGGCGGGATCACGATGGTGAAGGGATCCGCATTGCGCCGATCGGGGCGACCTGCGGAGAACGCGCGGGCATCCTCCCAGACCAGGGACATGCGACCTTCGAGATCGGTGGGCTGATAATTCTTATCGATCATGGCATTTCCAGCGGCGCGGGGCCGGCTGTCCAATTCGGGATGTCGCGGAACTCGTCCGGGCCTTTTGTGACACGACCTGAAAAAGCTCGCGCAAGCTGTTGGTGCTTGGGCTGTTTTCGGACTGATGTCCGACCGCGGACCGCGCTCCCGGAAGAGCCCTCTCGATCCGTCCGGCAGGGATCAGCTTGACAGGGGTAGAAAGCCGCCGCGGCGCGCCAAGTCAACAGCAGCGGCGAACATTGACGGATAGCGTCTACCGCCCGCCGCGGCTCACTCCAGAACGGAACGGGAGATCGTGCCGTCTTGGCGTCAGCGGCCGCGCGAGACGCGCTCGATCTCCGCCTTGACGATGCGCTCCACCAGGGCCGGAAGATTGTCATCCAGCCACGATTTCAGCATCGGACGCAGCATCTCCTTGACGAGGTCCTCGAGCGTCCGGGCGTTGTTGCTCAGCACTGTATTGGCCAGCGCGTTGAACGCCGATTCGACGGCGTTCACCGTCGATGGGGCCAGGATCGGCTGCTTCGGCGTGACTTGCTCGAACGCGGACTCGAAGCTGGCAGCCTTCTGATTGAGCCGCCCGGCCTCGATGAACTCGATATCGTCCCGCGGATCCACCTTTCGGAAGGATGCCGCGGCGGGGGCTGGCGCTGGAGCGGGAGTCGGTGGGGCCACTGCCATGTCGTCCGTCAACTCGAGTACTTCAGGTTCGGGATCGGGCTCGGGTGCTACCGGCCGAACCTCTGCGACCGGAGTCGTTTCATCCAAACCCGCCAGCAATGCGTCAATGTCGTCCTGGTTGTTGCTCGCGGCGGCCGCAGGCGCTGGCGGCGGTGCGGGAGGTGGAGGTGCGGGCTTGGCGGGAGCCGCAGCGGCGATCTTCGAAGGTGGGATGTCGTTCATCGCCGACTTCGCTGCCGGGGCCGCCGGCTTCTCGGCCTTGACCGGCTCCGGCGCGGCGGCCTTGTCTGTCGCCGGCGGCTTACCCTCGTCGTCGGCAATGATACGCCGGATCGACGCCAGAATCTCCTCCATGGAGGGTTCTTGGACCTTCGCAGGCTGCGTCATTTCCGACTCCAAATCAGCAACGCTGCCGTACGAACCGGCTCAGCGCAAAAGTCCCGGGCGCCGGCCCCAAGTGGCTTGGACTTCTCAACGGACATGCCAACTTGTCTCCGGACAAGGCCTGATCGATGCAAAACAACAGAACGATACTGCCCATGTCGGAGTCTATTCTTGGAAGAACTTCCGACGCAGTCCGAATCGTTCGGCGGCCATTTTGAGGCTATGTCATGGCAACAAATGAATGCAAGCAACGCCGGCCGCGAACCCGGTGGAGCACGGAGGTCGCCTGTCAAGCGTCGCCCATTCGTCACAACCACAGCATGTGCCACAAAAAAATCCCCCGGCCAAGGACCGAGGGATCAGGGTCGATATTAAGAATGTACTAATGACCATCCGGCGTCCGTACACCCGCCCAGTTATCCCGGACCTGCTGGTAGTGCACGCTGGGATCGTAGGTGGTGGTCGGCAGGTTCAGCACCTGCGGTGACAGCCGCCCCACGGTCTGAAGCACCGTATAGGATGCCACCACGCGGTCATGCTGGGCGTTCACCAGCGAATTCCGCGCGTTGACCAGCGCCTGCTGAGCGTTGAGCACGTCGAGGGTGGTGCGCTGCCCGGCCTTGGCCTCTTCGCGGACACCATTGAGGGCGATCTCGGAGGCTGAGACCTGGGCCTGTGCCGACTGCACCTGTGCCTTGCCCGCGAGCAGCTTGCCCCAGGCAGATACCACGTCGGAGCGAGCCTGATCGCGGGTCTGCTCCAGGACCAGACGCTGCTGCGCCAGCGACTCCTTGGACTGACGAATCAGCGAATATTCCGCCCCTCCGTTGTAGATTGGGACGGTCAGCGATGCGACAGCCGACGCGTTGAATCCACGATAGGACTGCAGGCTCGACTCGTAGCTTTGCTGAGCTTGAGCCTGGAGGTTTACGGTCGGCAGCAGCGCACCTTCTTTGATTTTCGTCTCAAGATACTGGACGTCGATGCCATACATCGCCGAGGTCACGCTCGGGTTTTCCGTCAGGGCCGTTTCGACCGACTGCTGGAGGGTCGGCGGCAAGTAACGGTCGACAGGAGAGCCCGGCGCCAAGTTCTGGGGATCGTTGCCGATGATGCGGCGGAAGTTCGAGCGGGTCGCCGTTAGTTGGGCCTCTGCTGTGAGCTGCTGCGTGCGGCCGGCGGCGAGCTGAGCCTCGGATTGTGCGACGTCGGTGCGGGTGACCTCGCCGACGTTGAACCGATCGCGGGTCTGCTTGAGCGTCTGCTCCAGCACCCGCGTGTTGCTGCGCTGGACCTCGACGATCGCCGCATCGCGCAGATAGTCCATATAGATCGTGGCCGCCGCTAGCAGCACCTGCTGCTCAAGAATGCGGAGAGCCTCGCGCTGCGCCGACACGCTCGCTTCAGCCTTGCGTACGCCGTTTGCCGTCTGCTGACCGTTGTAGAGCGTCTGGTTGACCGTCAGCCCGACGCTCCGCGGCCTCTGCACGCCGTGGCCGGCTGGAGTTGCGGGTGCGGTCTGGACGTCCTGATATTGAATGCCCGCCGTCGCGTTCAGACTGACCTTCGGCCGATATCCCGAGAGCGCCTGCGGGACGCCTTCGTCGACCGCACGAGCCTGGGCCCGCGACGCGTTCAGTTGCGGGTTGTTCTGATAGGCACGCACCAGCGCAGCCTCGATCGTGTCGGCCAGCGCAGGCGTCGGGCCTGCACAAGCCATCACGAGGACCGCAGCCGCCGCTGCGGTGACGAGCTTCACCCCAAACATCCCTGTTCCATTCATTTGTTACCGGCTCGAACGCCAGAGCCGGGCCGTAACCTGTTGAAGAGACTCCCGCGCACCTCGCACCTTATTCCCCATGCATGCGCAACGGAACTACCCAAGCCTGGAACCTGTGCCGAAAACTGTCAACGTGCAGCATCCGGGCCACACTTCTGATTTAAAACAGAATTTCGCCCGCCAGAGGGCGCGAAAACGACGCAGCAAACCCTGCTCGCCACGGGATGGCCCGCCAGTTCAGAGAAGCCGCGAAGAACTTCGTTGGGCGATTTAAAACACGAATTCCGGGAGCTGTTCGAGACCGGGAATGACCGGTGCCGCGGCATCGAACAGGACCCTGCTGCCGATATCACCATGCGATCGCGTAAAGATCATGGCGCGGGCGGGACGTACGGTGGCGAAGACACCGACCAGGCGGCCGCCCTCCTTCAATTGACGGCAAAGACCGTCGACAGGGACCTCGGTGGCCCCATTGAGGAGAATCACGTCGAAGCGGCCGTCCGCCGGATCACCCTGCGCGGCCGGCGCGACCCGAATCGTGACCGGGCAGCCATCGACGGCGGCAAGCAGCTGCTTGGCGCGCCCTTCGACCGCAGAATCGACCTCGGTCGCCGTCACGCTGCCCGCGAGTCGGGCGGTCAGCGCGGCGAGATAGCCCGTCGCACATCCAACCACCAGCACGTTGTCGGTCGGCTTGATCTCGGCAGCCTGTAGCAGCTTTCCGGTCAGCATCGGCTTGATCAGATACCGCTTGGCAGAGGCGGATTCGGAGACGTCGAGATCCAAGTCGAGATAGGCCAGCGCCTGCCGATCTGCGGGAACGTAGGCTTCCCGCGGCACGGTCAACAACGCATCCAGCACGCGGTGATCGGTGACGTCGCTGGTCCGAACCTGACCATCGACCATTTTCTGGCGCGCCGTCGCGAATGAAGACATGAGCAGACCTGCAAGCAAAGTGGATGGACCGCGGACGATCTGCGCAATCTTTTGGTACAAGGTCCCCGAAAAGGCAACATGCGGGTTTGAACGGATCCGCTGGGAAGCCGCGTCTGCGAGGGCGGTCGCCAGCTACTCGATCACCACGGCGAGTCGTCCGAGCAACTGCACGATCTCGTCAATGTGTTCGGAATCACCGCGCGTCACCATGTCGGCCAGCCGCGTGAGGCATTCGTCGTCGCTGAGACGCTCGACCTGGTCGGGAATCAAGGAGGGCGCGGAGGCGGCTTCGGCGAATTGGATCACGGTGTTTGGCATCTGCGACACTCCATGAGCGCGGGCACTGGCCGGTTCCAGCAAACTATCGGGGCCGGTTTGCTCCCCTCCAAGTGAATTTCCTGTCATCGAACTGTGGGCGACCGCTGCCCAGCAAGCGTTCAAAATGAATCTAACCATCTGAAATTTCGGTATTTTATTCCTGAACCCGCAATCGTCGCAAAGATGCGATTTCGTTCTATGCAAGGCGAAACGGCTTTGTTATACGCAGCCGCATTCGCGAACATTGTTTCGCCTGTTCCTCGGTAGCTCAGCGGTAGAGCATTCGACTGTTAATCGAATGGTCGCTGGTTCGAATCCAGCCCGGGGAGCCATTCTGGCCAAGCCGAATGGTTCTTTATCCTCACATTCCCTCTTTGCTTGTGACGCTGGGCACCCGCCGATTCGCGGCGAACGCGCGCCTCCTGACCGTCATCTGGCTGGGCGGCGTGGCTGTTCGCCTTGACGGCGCATGGGGCGTCGGGCAAGCGGGACGGATCTCTTGCAAGTGGCGACCAGCGATGCCGATTTCCGATCATCTGAGAGCCGTCCGCAGCAAGATCGGCCATGATCTGTTGGCGACCACGGCAGTTTCCATCTCCGTGTTCGACGACCAAGGACGCATTCTACTCGGACGCGACGCGGAGACGGGCCTCTGGACGTTGCCTGGCGGCGCCATCGATCCGAATGAGCACCCTGCCGACGCGGCCACCCGCGAATGCTTCGAGGAGACCGGACTGGTGGTCCGGCCAAAACGTCTGCTCGGGGTGTTCGGCGGCCCGGAGTTCCTCATCCGCTATCCCAACGGTGATCTGACCTACTATACGGTCATCGCGTTCGAGGCCGTCATCGAAGGCGGCGCGCTTGCGCCCGACGGCGAGGAGATGGCGAGCCTGCGATTTGTCGATCGCGCGGAATGGGAACAGCTTGCGGTGTCGCCATCGAGCCGAATCATCTCGCGGCAGGCGCTCCAGCACGACCCCGTCCCCTACTTCGCTGCCGCGAGCTGGCGGCCCGAGAGCTGATCCGGACACAAGACGTTGGATCCTGTCGCCGCAAGCCTCATGCTGATGGCCGGTCTGCTTCACGCGACTTGGCATGCCATCGTCAAGACCGGCAGCAGCCTCTCTCTCCTGGCTGGCATGGGGCTGGTGAGCAGCGTCCTGATCCTGCCCTTCATGTTTCTCGTTCCCGTTCCGGCCCCCACGACCTGGCCGCTCATCGTCGCTTCGCTCGTCTTGCACGCAGGCTACAAGGCGAGCCTCGCAACGGCCTACCGCTCGGCCGAGCTTGGACGCTCCTACCCGATCGCGCGCGGCGCCGTTCCGCTGTTCGCAACGCTGTTTGCCTCGCTGGGTCTACAGCAACCGCCACGGAGCGGGCAGTTGATCGGGATTGCCGTCATCGTCCTCGGCATCACCGGCCTGGCGCGCGACCGCATCCACGGTCCCGTCGATCGCCGTGCGTTCTGGGCTGCGATCTGCGCCGCCGCACTGGTCGCGGGCTATTCGGTCGTCGATGCGGCAGGCACCCGGCAGACCGAAGGCTGGGCTTCGTTCACGGTCTGGATGATCGTGCTCGACAGTGTCGCGTTCTTCCTCGTCGCGATCATGCTGCGAGGGCCTGCGCTGGTGTGGGAAATCCGCGACGCCTGGATTCCGGTGCTGATCGCAGGAACCCTGGGGCTGGCGTCATTCGTGGTATTCCTTTGGGCCTTGAGCCGCAATCCGATCGCCAATGTGGTGGCCTTCCGCGAATGCAGCGTCTTGTTTGCGACGCTGATCGGCGTGCTGTTCTTGAAGGAGCGTGCGACGCCGCGGCGGCTCTGCTGCGCCGCGCTGATCGCAGCCGGGCTGGTCGCCATCGCCTTGCTCAAGCCGGGCTGAGCTTCTCCAAACTGCCGAAGCGATTGGTCCGGAAAGCATGGTTCCATCTTCGTCGCTTAGTGCACAACATACGCCGGCCCGCGGCCGGGAAGTTCCGTAAAACTCCTCGTTGCAGAATCGTAACAACTAATTCAGTGTTAACCACTTTGTCATTTTCGAGCTTCAACCCATTGTCCTTGTAGCGTGAGAGTCCTTCAGTCCCGCTGATACTGAGGTGGCCCATGCCTACTGTCCTCATTATTGACGATGACTATGCTACGCGCGCTGCGCTGGAAGCATCATTGAAGAAGAAGCGGTTCTGCGTGTTTCTCGCGCCGGACGGTCCGACCGGCATTCGATTGATCGGCAGCGTGTCCTTCGATGCCGTCGTGATCGACATGTTCATGCCGGGTATGGATGGGATCGCAACCATTCGTGAGCTCATCAAGATCGATCCCACGGTGCCGTTCATCGCGATCTCCGGCTACGCATTCACCGACAAGAAACAGGGCGCTCCGGACTTCCTCGGTATGGCAATCAAGCTCGGAGCGACGGCTGCGTTGCAGAAGCCGTTCGACATCCGCGATCTGCTCGAAGCGGTCGATCGTTCGATCGAGGTGCGTCAACGACTTCTGACCGAGGCGCGGCACGTGGCTCCTCGCTCACATCCGTCAGGAAGGCCTCATGATGAACATCCTGGTCGTTGATGACGAAGTCGGCGTTTGCTGTGTCATCCAGCACCTTCTGGTTCGCGAGGGCTACGCGGTCACTGCCGTCACCGACGGTCGGCTGGCGATGGATGCGGTGACCCGCGGTGACTTCGCCGCGGCTCTGATCGATCTCAACTTGGCCGACATGGACGGCAACGACGTGATCCGGGCTGCACGCGCGGCTCGGCCCACGATGCCGATCGTGATGATGTCGGGCATGGTGCTGGAATCAGGACGCGGCACGGCTGATTTGCTCGGCCCCTCGGCCAGAGTGGTCGGCCTTCATTGTTTGGCGAAGCCGTTCAAGCCGAAAGACCTGTCGCAGCTGATGCGTGACATTCTGGCGCAGGACACCGAACCTCTCGCCGTCGCGGTCTGACCGCCAGCGATTCGGTCGCACGCGTCGAGCCGGGAGCCGATCGCCTCTGTGACCTTTGCCGGGGAAGCAGCCTGCGACTCGCGGCAGGCGCGTCCGATCTCTTGGTCACGGTCGGCTGCAGGCCGCTCGTCGTCGCTGTACGGCATCACCTGCCGCACAGGGAGACGGGTCAAGGGAAGACGAGAAGTCTCGAGGGGTGTGAGCCTGTTCACACCGGAACAGCGCGGACCGCGGTACCTTTTGGAACGACGGGCACCGGTAACGATTAGGTCCTTTGCGCCCGATCGTTAGAATTTGAGCGATCCGCTCAATTTGAACAAAGTGGAATTTTGCCATCGTGGCTCGCAGTTTGCGCGAGGGCAAGATGAGCGAAGCCGAATACGAGTTGTTGATGGACGTTGTGAGAACGGCTATTGCGCCCGAGACCGAGACCGATTCCATGGCCCGCTTGTTTTCGATCCTGCATTTCCCCACGGCAGCCAACGACAACCAGGGCGCCTGGCCGCTGATCCCGTTTCCAGACGGCTGGTTCGCGGCCTGCTGACGCGCGATCTTCTGTCGCCATGCAGGCCAGGCGATCGGCACGTCTTGGCCGGTCTTCGTTTCCTGGAATGGCGACGGCCGAGGCCGCCGCCATTCAGATCACCGGCGCTACTTCCTGACTGCGAACACCCAGACGACGACGCCTTGCGGGACGTTGTCTTCGAGACCGATGTTGCCTTTCGAGAGCGCATCCTGGATGCGCTGCGCGTCGACGCCCCAGCCGGACTGCACGGCGATGTACTGGGTGCCATCGACCTCATAGGCGACCGGCACATGCCCATGATGCCCGAATTCGTCTTCTGCTCCCACAGCAGCTCGCCGGTGTTGGCATGGAAAGCCCGGAACATCCGGTCATTGGTGCCGCCGACCAGGACGAGATCGCCCGCCGTCGCGGTCACCGACCCGAACAGCTGGGATTTCGGGAAATTGTGCGACCAGACCTTCTTGCCTGTCGCTGGATCCCAGGCCTGCAGCTCCCCGAAATGGTCGGCACCGGGCCGCACCGTGAGCCCGATGTCCTCGGCCTTGGTGCCGAGCCAGAGCTGGCCGGGAACGAACGACAGCTTTTCCCTGGTGAAGCCGCCACAGAAATTCTCGTTCGCCGGCACGTACGCCGGTCATCCCGATGCGGCGGCCGCCGCGGTGATCTGCTTCGAGTAGCTGCAGCGGACGGAAAACGTGCTGGCCGGCTACTTGACCTGGAACGACTACCGCGGCCCGCGCGCGCCGACGCAGATCCGCATCGAGCACCACAAGACCGGCGAGATGGTGCTACATCCGCTCGAGGAGACGACGGCCGACGGCCACACGCTGTTCTACGAGGAGGCCGAGGCCGTCTTGGCCAAGGTGCCGCGCCTCGGCCTGGGCATCGTCATGCGCGACCGCCCGACGCCGAGCGGCCCGCGCAAATGGGACAACATGAGCATGGCCCGCCTGGTGCGGGCGCTGCGCGAGCGGCTTGGCCTGCCCGCGACCTTCACCATCGACGCCTGCCGCCACGGCGACATGACCGAGCTCGAAGAGGCAGAGCTCACCGACGGCCCGGGCCGCTCGGCCTTTGTTCTTAGCAGCAAGCTTGGCGGGGAGGACTGGCGGTGTGCAGCCCAGCTGGAGCAGTTCTGGCAGCCTTTGCTGTCGCCTTCTTCTTGTGGTCTTCCAACTAGGAAATGGAGTGAGCCGCTACTCCGGGGGATGCTCCGTGTCTCTAGTCCTATGGGGCACAATTATTTTGCTGGCGTTGGCGTACAGCAATCGTTGATTTGAAGCCAAGACACTAACCGTTGTTCATTCGCAAGCAACTTTGTCCGAGGTACTAATCGGCACCCACAGGGTCACTGTTCTCTGCGGGCAGAGCCAAGCTCCCTAGACCCAAGAACTCTCTACCCGCCAGACTTACATTGTCTAAAACACCAACACCAAATACATCCTCGTAGATGCCCTCCAAGACCTTCCGAGCCGTATGGCGAAGCTCGCTGTTGAGAATCATAAAATCGTCCGTGCCCCGGTACGCAGATAAGCAAGAACTTATCGCTATTGATAGTTCGGTATTTGCTTGCTGGAAATTGACTTTCTGCTTCCGAAGCGTGTCAAAGTTGAATTCATTCTCAAGTCGCGCCCGGATTTTTGCGATTAGCTTGCGTCCGACTTTCTTCACATAGCCGCCACGAGAACCTGAATACGCCAGCTGCAGTCCTAAGAAGCTCACGGGCTGTTCGGAGGCGACAATCTGGGTCTTGGAGGATTCGTCACCTAGTTCAGGAATGGTTAGTCCCTGAGCACCGAGCTGCGCCTTAATAAACTCGAATCCTTCGCGAGCTGCCCTCTTCGAATTGAAGAACACCAAGAGATCATCCGCATATCGAACCATATCGATACGCTCTCTCCGAAATGCAGCGTCGAACTCTGAAAGAACCAAATTCGCGAGTATAGGCGACAAAGGCATACCCTGCCGCAGTCCGCGTCCGGCAACTATGCCCTGCTTGAGCAGCTTGGATCGTGTAGTTATGTTCGACTTGATTTCGCAATCTATAAATTGATGAACTAACGGAGTTAAGCTGCTGTTTTTGAGTGACTTGCTCACTCTGAGCTTCGCGTCGGACCGAGAAATGCGGTCGAAAAAAGCTTCAATATCGGTCTTTAAACACCAAGCGTATCTATTTCGAAGTTCTAGAGCTCGTTCGATGGCGTGAAGTGTGCCCCGTCCTCTGACGAAACCAAAGGAGAACTCGTTTTCTATGGGGAATTTTTCGGTGGTCACCAGATAGGAGACGATAGCCTTTTGAACGACCCGGTCCCGCACAGCAGGAATGCAGATTAGTCTTTCCTTGGAGGAGTCCGGCTTCGGGATAAATACCGGACGTAGTCGGTAAGGACGGTAAGTTCCGGTCCGAAGCTCAGAAGAGAGCGCAGAGATCTGTTCCTCAATTCGAGCGCCGAATCGCTCAGCCGTCAGACCGTCGATACCCGGCCGACCGGGGTTGGAAGTAGCGTCACGCGAACTCTTCCAGGCAAGATAAAGATTGGACCTTGAAAGGATCTTCGCCGGCTTTGGGTAGCTAGTCGCTTCAGTTCTAGCAGGCGTAGGGTCGAGCACGGGGTGCACCTAAGCCTGATTGAACGGGCGCCTTCCGATGGTCACAGACCGATCTTCTGGCATCTGGAGCTTTGCGTCTGGCGCGCTCCCGCGCGTCGCGCTCGGCAACGTATGAATCGCCACCCGGAGATCAAGTCCTACTCCGAAGGCGACGTTCGCGGCAAGCCACGCAACAAGAACAAACCGCGAACACAACCCGCTGGCGCCCCGTCCCCGGCCTCGGCGGCCTCCCTCATTAAGGTCCTTAGCCTGGCTCTGTCTCTTATGCACCGCAGGCATTGGCCCCTCCGTCGATTTGCGGCGCCTTCCGATGGTCACAGACGGATCTTCTGGCATCTGGAGCTTTGCGTCTGGCGCGCTCCCGCGCGTCGCGCTCGGCAACAAATCAGCGTTTTAGGAGGTCGTTCGAACAAAAAACGGCTACCAACGGCCCGAAACTATCCCCGGGTCTGTCCAAAAACAACCGTAGGAGGTTCCAAATCGAAAGTTATCCCAACTATTGTGAGAACGAACCGGGCTCACGAGTTTCTGAATTCACGCGGTCTAGCAGTTTCAGAAGCGGTGCACAGAACGAAATAGGACGGTTGCCTATCCCATTGATGTCCTGTATCGATCCGCTTCTATGGGGCCACGTGGCGGAGTGGTTACGCAGCGGTCTGCAAAACCGTTTACACCAGTTCAATTCTGGTCGTGGCCTCCACTCAATCAAAATCAAGCGGTTGGACTACCCATTGGGGCCGCGAACCGGCCCTCTAGATGGGCAGATCGTCGATGCCGCCGGGATAGCTGACCTGCGTGCGCGGCCAAGTCAGAATGCCCCCCCGTTCACCGGCCGAGACACCGCCCCGATCCGAGCCAGACCTGCCGGCCAGCCGGGGCGCGTAATCCCGGAACTGCACCACATTGGACTTTTCTGCTTCCTGCATGGCTCTCATCCTCGTTCCATGCTGCAATGCAAGAAGCGTACCCTCGGTTCCTAAACCCGCCGTTTGCGGCTGCGCCAATCCGGCTTGCGGGCCTTTGGGCGGGGCGTGAGCTCCGGATGCACTTTCTCCACCTCCCGATACCGCGCAAGCATGCGCTCGAAGCTCGCGTCGAGGGCCGTGGCGATCTCAGGCCGCCGTTCCAGCGCGGCCATCAGCATCCCGGCCGCCTCGATGGTCGACAGCCCGTCGCGGCGCGGTTCGCGGCGCAGCCGACCGTAGCGCGACGGCTGCCGCGGCCCGAGGATCACACGCTGGCACTTCAGCATCCACGGATTGCGCCACCACAGCGCCTTGGCCTGGCTCCAGGTGCCGTCGAGCAGGATCACGCCCTCGATCGACTTGAGGATGGCGCGCTGGTTGTCGGCCACCTCACCCTTGCGGGTCACCGCGACCACCTCGCTCTCGGGATCGAGCTCGGCCGCCTTCGCCGAGCCGAGATAGAGAATGGCCCAGCGCGCGGGATCGGCGACCGGCCGTCCCAGTGCCTTGGCGAGGCTCGGCCAGGATAACCCGACCTTGACCACCGCGTTCTTGAAATGCAGCGCGGCGAGCCGCGCGGTGCCGAGGGCGCGATCCTGCTCCTGCGGGTGCTGCAGGATCAGGAGCCCCAGCCGGCTTTCCAGCGGTGTGACGCTGTCGCAGATGCACAGCGGCAGCGGCTTCTGGCAACGCGGGCAATCGGGCGGCGCCTCGGTGGCGAGCGGCGGATGGTCGTGTGGTTCTGGCATGCGGCGGCTATACGCGCCCGCGGACAGCGCCACAACGGCTCATTCGGCGGGCGCGGCAAGCGGCTCCGGCGCAGGCCGGCGGCGTAGCCGGTCGATCAGCAGGTAGATCACCGGCGTGGTGTAGAGGGTGAGGATCTGCGACACCAGGAGGCCGCCAATGATGGTGATGCCGAGGGGGCGGCGCAGCTCGGTGCCGGGACCGGTCGCGATCACCAGCGGCAGGCCGGCGAACAGCGCCGCGAGGGTCGTCATCAGGATCGGGCGAAAGCGCACCCGGCAGGCCTCGAAGATCGCGTCGGCCGAGGACATGCCGCGCTGGCGCTCGGCCTCGAGCGCGAAATCGACCAGCATGATGCCGTTCTTCTTGACGATGCCGATCAGCAGGATGATGCCGACGAAGGCGATCACGGTCAGCGGCGTATTGGTGATCTGCAGCGCGAGCAGCGCGCCGAGCCCCGCCGACGGTAGCGTCGAGATGATGGTCAGCGGATGCGCCAGGCTCTCATAGAGCACGCCCAGCACGATATACATCGCGGCCAGGGCGAACAGGATCAAGAGCGGCTGGCGGCCGCTGCTCTTGTTGAAGTCTCCGGCATTGCCGTCGAAGCTGCCGCGGATGCCCTCCGGCATGTGCAGCTCATCGACGGCGCGCTGAATGTTGGCCGTCGCGGTCTGCAAGGGCACGTCCGGCAGCAGGTTGAACGACACGGTGGTCGAAGGGAACGATTGTGAGTGATACACCGCCAGCGGTGACAGGCCGCGCTCGGCCTTGACCAGCGCCGACAGCGGCACCTGCGCGTCCCCTGCCCCGGCCACATAGATGCGGTCGAGATTGGAGGGATCGGTCTGGAATTTCGGGTCGATCTCCAGCACGACCATGTACTGGTTGCGCTGGCTGTAGACGATCGAGATCTGGCGTTGCGCGAAGGCGTTGTTGAGCGCGTTGTCGATGTCCTGGACGCGGACGCCGAGGCTCGCCGCCTTCTGTCGGTCGATCCGCAGCGCGAGCTGCAGGCCACCGGGATCGCGGTCGCTGGAAATGTCGGTGATGCCGTCGACCGTCTCCAGGCGCTTGGCGACGATCGGCGCCCATTTCTGCAGAAGGTCGAGATCGGGGCTGCTCAACGTGTACTGGTAGTCGGAATCGCTCTGACGACCGCCGGTGCGCACGTCCTGCGCGGCGAACATGAAGAGCCGAATGCCGGGGACCATCGCGAGGCTCCGCCTGAGGCGGTTGATCACGAGCTCAGTCGAGACGCCCTCGCGCTCCGCCGGAGGCTTGAGGTTGATGAACATGGTGCCGCGGTTGGAGGTCGCGCCGCCCGGCCCGCCGCCGCCCCCGATCGTCGAGCCGATCCCGGCCACGGCGGGATCGGCCATCACGATGTCGGCGAGCCGCTGCTGCAGACCCAGCATGGACTGGAACGAAATGTCGGCCGAGGCGCGCGTCGCACCGATGACGAAGCCGGAATCGTCGGTCGGGAAATAGCCCTTGGGCACCTTGATGTAGAGCGTCACCGTGAGCGCGATGGTGGCGAAGAACACGATCAAGGTGAGGAACGGATAAACCAGCACGCCGCGCAGCGTCCAGGCATAGAAGCGGACCATGCCGGACAGCGCGCCTTCGACGATACGGTCGAACCAGGTGGCACGATCGGACAGCGTCTCCTTGATGTAATGCGCGCAGATCATCGGCGTCACCGTCAGCGACACCAATGTCGACACGACGATCGCGAAGGTCAGCGTCAGCGAGAACTCACGCAGGAGACGGCCGACGACGCCGTCCATGAAGATCAAGGGCACGAAGGCTGCAATCAAAGAAAGGCTGATCGACAACACGGTAAAGCCGATCTGGCGGGCGCCATCGAGCGCGGCGCGCATCGGCGACAGGCCATGCTCGAGATTGCGGTACATGTTCTCGATCATGACGATGGCGTCGTCGACGACGAAGCCGACGGAGATCGCGAGCGCCATCAGCGAGAGATTGTCGATCGAGAAGCCTGCGAGCCACATCGCCGCGCAGGTGCCGGCCAGCGCCAGCGGAACCGAGACGCCGGCCGCCACCGTCGGCACCAGGCGGCGCAGAAACAGGAACACGACGACCATCACCAGCACGGCGGTCGCGAGCAAGGTCCACTGCATGTCCTCGACCGAGGCGCGAATGGTCCCGGTGCGGTCGACCAGAGTGGAGATCTCGATGCCGGCCGGCAGCCATTGCTTGAGCTCGGGGATCAGCGCCTTCACGCGGTCGACGGTCTCGATCACGTTGGCGTCGCCCTGTTTCGCGATCTGGATCAGCACCGCCGGCTGCTTGTTGAACCAGGCGATCGAACGCACGTTGCGTACGGAATCCTCGACGTCGGCGACATCCGACAGCCGCACGAAGCTGCCATTGCTGCTCTTGATCAGGATGTCGCGGAATTCGGCCGCGCTGCGCATCTGCGTGTTGATGGCAATGGTCTCGCTCTGCCGCGCGCCCTCGAAGATGCCGACCGGCCCGATCGGATTGGCATTGATGATCGCCGTCCGGACATCGTCGGTCGAAATCCCGGCATTGGCGAGCGAGACCGGATTGAGTGCGATGCGCACGGCAGGCTGATCGGCGCCGCTGACCGTGACATTGCCGACGCCGGGCACCTGGAACAGACGCTGCGCCAGAACGGTGTCGGCGACGTCGTACATCGCGCTCGGCGTCATCGTCTTCGAGGTCAGGGCCAGAACGAATACGGGAGCCGCGGCCGTGTTCGCCTTGCGGAAGCGCGGCAGCGCCGGCAGGTCGCTCGGAAGGTCCGACAGCGAGGCGTTGATGGCCGCCTGGACGTCACGCGCGGCCTTGTCGATGTCGCGGCCGATCGAGAACTGGATCTGGATGTTGGTGGTGCCGAGCGAGCTCGTCGATGTGATCTGGTCGACACCTGCGATTTCGCCGAGCCGCCGCTCCAACGGCGCCGCGACCGTCCCCGCCATGACGGACGGGTCCGCACCCGGGCGCGACGCGCTGACGAAGATCGCGGGGAAATCGACGTTCGGCACGGGCGCGACGGGAAGGAAGATATAGGCGACGATCCCGACCAGGAACAAGCCGATCGAGAGCAGCGTGGTGCCGACCGGCCGGCGAATGAACGGCTCGGAGATCGAGGTCATCACTGGATGCCTTCGGTCGCACCTGCGATCGGCGGCGACGGCAGGTCCGGCGCCGGCGGCAGCACGCGCTCGAAGCGACGATTGATGCGGTCGAGCGCCAGATAGATGACCGGCGTCGTGTACAGCGTCAGCAATTGGCTGAGCAGCAGGCCGCCAATGATGGAGATGCCGAGCGGAAAGCGCAGCTCCGAGCCGGTGCCGCTCTCGATCGCCAGCGGCAGCGCGCCGAACAGCGCGGCCAGGGTCGTCATCATGATCGGGCGAAAGCGCAGGAGACACGCCTGCACGATCGCGTCGTAGGGGGTGCGGTTTTCGTGACGCTCCGCTTCGAGCGCGAAGTCGATCATCATGATCGCGTTCTTCTTGACGATGCCCATCAGCAGAATGATGCCGATCAAGCCGATGACCGAGAGATCCTGGCCGAACAACATCAGGGCCAGGATGGCGCCGACACCCGCCGACGGCAAGGTCGACAGGATCGTGATCGGATGGATGTAGCTCTCATAGAGCACGCCGAGCACGATGTAGATCGTGACCACGGCCGCCAGCAGCAACCAGGGCTGGCCGGCCAGCGACTTGGCGAACTCGGCGGCATCGCCCGAATAGACACCGATGATGCTGCCGGGCATGCCGATGCGGTTCTCAGTCGCATGGAGTGCCTCGACCGCCTCGCTCAGCGCAGCGCCGGGCGCGAGATTGAAGCTCAGCGACACCGCCGGAAACTGCGCCTGGTGCGAGATGGCGAGCGGCGCGGTGGTGCGCTTCAGGCTCGCCACCGCCGAGAGCGGCACTTGGCCGCCGGCGCCAGGCAGATAGAGCTTCGACAGGACCGACGGGTCGCGCTGATACATCGGCAGCGCCTCCAGCACCACGCGGTACTGGTTGGCCTGGCCGTAGATCGTCGAGATCTGCCGCTGCGCGAAGGCGTCATTGAGCGTGTCGGTGACGCCCTGCAGACTGACGCCGAGCTGGCCGGCGCGCTGGCGGTCGATGGTCAGCTCCGCACGCAGGCCGCCCTCCTGTGCTTCGGAGGAGACGTCGCGGAATAGAGGGTCGCGGCGCATTTCTCCGACAAGCTGCCTCGCCCATTTCGACACCTCGGTGGCATCGGCGCCGGTCAGCGTGTACTGATATTGCGAGCGGCTCGCCTGGGTCGAGATCTGCACGTCCTGGACGGGCTGGAAGTACACGGTCATGCCGGGCACGCCCGAGATTTTCTGCTTCAGCCGGTCGATCACCTCGCCGACGCCGTCCTGCCGCTCGCCGAGTGGCTTCAAGGTCATGACGAGACGGCCGACATTGGTGGTCGGGTTGACCGATCCGGCGCCGATCACCGAGACGACGCCGACGACGTCGGGGTCAGCCTGGATCGCGGCGGCGACGTCCGCCTGGCGTTTCGTCATTTCGGCGAACGACACGTCGGGGCCGGCCTCGGTCACCGCAGTGATCGAGCCGGTATCCTGCAGCGGCAGAAAGCCCTTGGGCGCGACGACGTAGAGCGCCAAGGTCGCCGCCAAGGTCGCGAAGGTCACGACCAGCGTCTCGGTCTGGCGATCCAGCACCCACAGCAGGCTGCGATGATAGACGGCCACGGTGCGGTCGATGAAGCGGCTGACGGCGTTCAGCCCCGGCAGCACCCACTCCTCGCTGGCGTGCTTCAACAGCCGCGAGCACATCATCGGCGTCAAGGTCAACGACACCACCGCCGATGTCACCACTGCAATCGTCAGCGTCAGCGCAAATTCCCGAAACATGCGGCCGACCAGACCGGACATGAACAAGAGCGGAATGAACACTGCGATCAGCGAGACCGTCAGCGAGATGACGGTGAAGCCGATCTCGCGCGCGCCGCGCAGCGAGGCGTTCATCGCGCTCTCGCCATTCTCCATGTGGCGCACGATGTTCTCGATCATCACGATGGCGTCGTCGACGACGAAGCCGGTGCCGATCGTGAGTGCCATCAGCGAGAGATTGTCGAGACTGAAACCGGCGAAGTACATCACGCCGAAGCTCGTGATCAGCGACAGCGGCAGCGCGACGCCGGCGATGATCGTGGCCCGCAACGAGCGCAGGAACAGCAGCACGACCAGCGTCACCAGCACCACGCTGAGCAGCAGCGTGAACTGCACGTCGTGCACCGAGGCGCGGATGGTCACGGTACGATCGCTGACGATAGCGAGCTTCACCCCGGCCGGAATCATGCGCTGCAGCTTCGGGATCTCGGCACGGATCTGCTTGACGACCTCGATGACGTTGGCACCCGGCTGGCGCTGGATGTCGAGGATGACCGCAGGGACACCCTGATACCAGCCGCCGGTCCGATCGTTCTCCAGACCATCGAGAATCGTTGCGACATCGCCGATCGTGACCGGCGAGCCGTTGCGGTAGGCGATGATGATCGGCTTGTAAGCGTCTGCGGCGCCGATCTGGTCGTTGGCCGTGATCAGATAGGCCTGCTGCGCCCCGTCCAGCGATCCCTTGGGTCCGGAGACGTTGGCGCCTGCGATGGCGGCGCGCAGGTCCTCTATCGAGATGCCATAGGCCGCGAGCCGCGCCAGGTCGGCCTGCACGCGCACCGCGGGCTTCAGTCCGCCGAGCACCGAGACGCGGCCGACGCCGGAGACCTGGCTCAGCCGCTGCGCCAGGATCGTGTCGGCCATGTCGCTCATCGCGCGCAAAGAGATCGTGTCCGAGGTCAGCGCGAGCGTCATGACCGGCGCGTCGGCCGGATTGACCTTGGCGTAGGTCGGCGGATAGGGCAGCGACTTTGGCAAGACGCCGGCGGCGGCATTGATTGCCGCCTGGACGTCCTGGGTTGCGCCGTCGATGTCGCGGCCGAGATCGAACTGCAGCGAGATCTGGCTGACGCCGAACGAGCTTATCGAGTTCATCGCGGACAAGGACGGGATCTGGCCGAGCTGGCGTTCCAGCGGGGCCGTGATCAGCGAGGCGATCACATCAGGGCTGGCGCCCGGCAGTTGCGTCGTCACCTGGACAGTCGGGAAGTCGACCTGCGGCAGCGCCGAGACCGGCAGCGCGAGATAGCCGAGCAGGCCGCCGATCAGCAGGGCGACGCCGAGCAGCGAGGTCGCGATGGGACGGCGGATGAAGGGTTCGGAGACGCTCATCGCGACTGCTCGTCACTCTTGCGGTTGCGTCATGGCTGTGCCTTCGCGCCGCGACCTGCCTCACTCCCTCCCTGGGGTGCTGCACCGCCGGCGTCGGTCTGCCCCCCAGCCTCAGGCCTGCGGCGCCGCTCGCCGTCCTTCGGCGCGCCTTCGGGTGGCGCTCCGCCCTCCTTCGCCTGCTCTTTTCCTTGCGGATTGCGGCTGCGCTTGCGCGGCGCCAGATCGGCCTGCGGCGTCTGCTCGGCGCGTCCGACCACGACTTTGACACCGTCGGCCAGATTGGCAAAGCCGGTCGTCACCACGCGGTCCGACGGGCTCAAGCCGCTGGCGATCACGGCCTCGCTCTCGTTCTGCTGCACGACCGTCACCGGATGCGCCGAGGCGATGTCGCCCTCGCCGATCACGTAGCTGAACGTGCCTGCCGGCCCGCGCTGCACGGCCGAGGTCGGCACCGTGATCGCCTGCGACAAGGTCTCGACCTTGAGGCGGACATTGACGAACTGTCCGGGCCAGAGCTGGAATTTGCCGTTGGGGAATTCTGCTTTCAGTTTCAGCGTGCCCGTCGTCTGATCGACCTGGTTGTCGATACCCCGCAACGTGCCGGTGTCGATGACGGTGACGCCGTCATTGCCGAACACGTCGACAGCGAGCGGCCCCTTGGCAGCGGCCGCATTGACGCGCATGATCTGCTGCTGCGGCAGGCTGAACTGCACCGCAATCGGCTGAAGCTGCGTGATGACGACGAGACCGGTCGCGTCGGATGCATGGACGATGTTGCCCTGGTCGACCTGGCGCAGGCCGGCGCGGCCGGAGAGCGGCGCCACGATCTTGGTGTAGCTCAAGGTCGTCGCCGCATTATCGATCGCGGCCTGATCCGCCTTGATCAGCGCCTGCTGCTGCGCCACCACCGCGCGCTGCGTGTCGGCCTGCTGCTTGGAGCCGGCATTGCTGGCGGCCAGCTGCTCGTAGCGGGCGAGGTCGAGCTTCTGGTTGGCGAGCTGCGCCTCGTCCTGCGCCTTCTTGGCGACGGCCTGGTCGTACTGCGCCTGGTAGATCGCCGGATCGATCTCGGCGAGCACGTCGCCCTTCTTGACGTCCTGCCCCTCGACGAAATTGACGGCGATCAGCTTGCCGTCGACCTGGGAGCGCACCGTGACGGTGTTGAGCGCGCGCACCGCGCCGACGCCGTCGAGATAGACCGGCACGTCCTTGATGACAGGCGAGGCGGCCAGGACCGGAACCGGAAGGTCGGGCCGCGCGAAGCGGTTGTTGGCCTGCTGCTTCTGCTGCATCGCCGACCAGCCGATATAGCCGAGGCCGCCCAGGATCAGCAGCGTGATCGTGATCGACACCAGCCGCCGTGCCACGCTGGACCGCGCGCGCTTCACTGCCGCTGCTCCCTTCTCGTCCGGTTTAAAGAGCATCGGCCGACTTCTCCATGCGCGGCTCCCAGCCGCCGCCGAGCGCCTGATAGAGGCTCACGAACGCCTGCAGGCGCGCCAGTTGCGCCTGCCATAGCGCGTCCTCGGCCTGGAACAGCGTCAATTGCGTATTCAAGACTGTCACGATGTCGGCAGTTCCCGCGCGCAGTTGCTGCTCGGAGAGCTGGAAGGCGCGGCGGGAGGCGGCAACGACTTCTCGCTGCAATTGCAACTTGATCGTGGTCTGCTTGATCGAGAACAGCGCATTGTTGACGTCGGTGAAAGACTGGATGACCGTCTTGCGGTAGGTTTGCAGCAGCTCGTCCTGCCGCGCCTTGGCGTTCTCGAAATTGCCCAGGATTCTGCCACCATCGAAGATCGGCTGGGTCAGGCTGCCGGCGAGGCTGAAGAACGCCGCATGCGGCTGAAACAGCGACACCAGTGCTGCGCTCTGGTAGCCGCCATTGCCGGTCAGCTGGATGCTGGGAAAGAACTGGGCCCGCGCGCTGCCGACATTGGCGGTGGCCGACGCCAGCTGCGCTTCCTGACGGCGGATGTCCGGCCGTTGCGTCAAGAGTTCGGACGGCAGCCCGGGCGTGACCCGCGGCGTCCTGATCCGGTCGAGCGAGCCGCCGGCAATGCGAATGCCCTCGGGCGATCGCGCGACCAGCACGGCCAGCGCGTTGACGTTCTGATCGAGCGTCTGGCGCAGCGGCGGCACCGCCGCCTTCTGGTTGGCGAGCACGCTCTCCTGCTGCGCGACGTCGAGATCATTGCCGGTGCCTGCCTTCTGCCGTTCGCGGATGGCATCGAGCACACGCGTGGCGCTGGCGATGTTGCGCTCGGCGGTCCTAATCCGATCCTGCGCGGCCAGCACCTGGAAATAGGCATTGGCGACGGTGGCGAGCGTCGTCAACTGCGTGACGTCGCGGTCGAAGCGGTTGGCCACCGCGGTTTCCTCGGCCGCCTGCAGCGCGTCGCGATTCTGGCCGAAGAAGTCGAGCTGGTAGCTCGCAGAGAGCGAGGCTTGGTAATTGACGACCTCGCGGCCGCCATTGGTGAGCCCGCTGGAGCTCGACCCGGACGTGCGCGAATAGGTCTCCTGCCCCGTGCTCGACAGGCTTGGCAGCAGCGCCGCGCCGGCCTGCCGCGCCAGCGCATCGGCCTGCCGGAACCTTGCCACAGCAGCGGCAATATCAAGGTTGACGCTCTGCGCCTCCTCCATCAGCTGGGTCAGCTCGCGTGATCCGAAGCCGCGCCACCAATCCAGCGGCGGCGGCGCCGCCATATCGGAACCGGACGCCGCCTTGTAGCGCTGGGGCAAGTCGAGGGCCGGATCGGGAATATCCTGGGTCAGCAGGCAGCCGGCCGAGTTCGCCGCCAATCCGATCGCCGCCAGCCAGTGGACAAATCGCCGCAGGGCAGCCGGCACACGGCGCTCCCGCATCCCGGCGACGATCCGCGGGTCAGCGGACGCGCGGCAAGGCTCGTCGACGGCGATCGGCACGATGGACACTGGCGTGATGCTTCCCTGTAGTCTTGGGAATCATTCTAGCCGCAGCCCACGGCGCCGGACAGCCCTGCAGCCCCCCGTCCCCCCAGCAGCGATGGTGCCGATAAAGTCCACCGAATCGACGAATCTCCCGTAAATCAGCGGAGTTTCGTGCAGGCACGGCCACGGGCCACGGGCTGCCGCCTTACCAAGATTTCATCTGTCGAATGCCGTTTTGGACGGGGTGTGACGCGGGGAGCGCGCCCGTGAAACCCTTTGGCGGCGACTCCGTAACTTGCACGTGAACTTCAGGGGGGCATTCATGCGAGTTGCGGTGGTCGGAACGGGTATTGCGGGTAACGCCGCGGCCTGGTCCCTGGCGAAGCGTTATCCGATCACCGTCTACGAGCGCGATCTCCGTCCGGGCGGCCACAGCCACACCGTGACGATCGACTATGACGGCGCTCCGGTCTCTGTCGACATCGGCTTCATCGTCTACAACGAGCTGAACTATCCTGAGCTCACCGCCTTGTTCGACCATCTGGGGGTCGAGACGGTCGACAGCAGCATGAGCTTTGCCGTCACCGCGGATGCCGGCCGCTTCGAATGGAAGGGGGGCGGCAACACCTGGCTCGACACCGCCAAGGGGCTGTTCGCGCAGCCGAGCAATCTGCTGTCGACATCCTATCTCTGGATGCTCAGGGACATCCTGACCTTCAACGAGCAGAGTACAGCCGACTTCAAGGCCGGGCGCCTGCATGGCCTTACGCTCCGGGATTATTTCCGGCGCAACCATTTCGCCCCGCGACTGCTCACCGACTATCTGGCGCCAATGGGTGCCGCGATCTGGTCAGCCCCGGCGTCCGAGATGCTGGACTTTCCGGCCGAGAACTTCGTCGCGTTCTTCAGCAATCACAGGTTGCTGCAATATGACCGTCCGGTCTGGCGCACCGTCAAGGGCGGCAGCCGCCGCTATGTGGAGAAGCTGACGTCGAGCTTCCGCAAGCATATCCAGCTCGGCAGCGCCGTGACCAGCATCGAACGCACTGCCCACGGCGTCGTCGTTCAGGACAGCAGCGGCCGTCGCGACACCTACGATCATGTCGTGATCGCCGCACACAGCGACCAGGCGTTGTCGATGCTCACCGATGCGGACGAGCGGGAGCGCAGCATCCTCGGGGCGATCAAATATTCGCCCAACACGATCTATCTGCACCGTGACAGCAGGCTGATGCCGAAGCGTCGCCGCGCCTGGGCTTCGTGGAATTTCCTGCGCTGGCAGCGTGAGGGCGTTCCCGTGAACGACGTCGCCGTCACCTATTGGATGAACAACCTCCAGGACATCGACAATGCCAAGCCGCTGTTCGTCAGCCTCAACCCACCCTTCGCTCCGGCTCCGGAGCTAACCTTTGGCAAGTATATCTGTGAGCACCCGCAATACACGGCTGCCGCCTTTGCGGCGCAGAAGCGTCTGGCAGCGATTCAGGGGCAGCGCCATACCTGGTTCTGTGGCGCCTGGACCGGCTATGGCTTTCATGAGGACGGGCTACGCTCGGGTCTCGCCGTGGCAGAGGCGCTCGGCGCGAACGTGCCGTGGCGCGGGCTTCCCACCGAGCTCGCCGAGGCTGCGGAATAGGCGCGATATGGACATGGATCACTCGGGACCAGATGACAGAACGGAAGCGGCCGCGCTCTATGTCGGACAGGTCATGCATGCCCGCATGCGCCCGACCACGCATCGCTTCCGCTATCGCGTGATGAGCCTGCTGATCGATCTCGGTCGGCTCGACCAGGCGGACCGGCAGGCTTCGCTGTTCGGGGTCAATCGGCGCGCGCTCTACAGCTTCCACGAGGCCGACCACGGTCCGGGCGACGGCTCGTCGCTACTGGCCTATGCGCAGACCTGTGCGGCGGATCAGGGGATCGATCTCAGCGGTGGGCGCGTGCTGCTGCTGTGCTATCCGCGGCTGCTCGGCTACGTGTTCAATCCGCTGTCGGTCTATTTCTGCTATCGCAGCGACGGCACCCTGGCGCTGATGATCTACGAGGTCCGCAACACCTTCGGCGAGATCAAGCCCTATGTGCTGCCGGTCAGGCCGGATGAGCTATCGGCAGCAGGGCTCCGCCAGGTGCAGGACAAGACCTTCTACGTCTCGCCCTTCATCGACATGGCGATGCGTTACCATTTCCGGGTCATGCCGCCGGGCGACAATGTCAAGCTGCGGATTCTCGAAACTGGGGCCGACGGCCCCCTGCTCGCCGCAACCTTCTCCGGCCGCCGTCGCACGCTGACCTCTGGCTCCCTGCTCGCCACCTTCGTCTCGCTCCCGCTGGTGACTGTCAAAATCTTTGCCGCGATCCATTGGGAGGCGCTGCGGCTGTGGGCCAAAGGCGTCCGCCTCGTCCCGCGCGGCGAAATCAGCGCAAGCCCTGGAACCAATACCGGCTTGGCGGGGAACGGCAGCCACGCTTATATTTCACGACGCTGACCGGAAACGGCCGGCGCGCTCTGCGTCCGTGATTCCCTGCCCGCACAGGTGCCACACCGGCCAGCCGACGGGGGACGTGGGCTCGAGCCGTTTGTGTGAATGGACCTGCCATGCCGAACGTCATCCCAGTCACCCCTGACACCATCGACAAGGTGCTTGCCGATCTTCCCCGCCTGCCCCGCCTTGCCCTCGGCTTCGGCTCGCGCTTGCGGAAAGGCACGCTCGACGTGACCCTGCCGGACGGACGGGTGATCCGGCTCGGCGGCGTTGAGCCCGGACCGGCCGCCGCAATGATCCTGGCCAATTACAGCTTCGCATCGCGCCTTCTCAATGGCGGCGACATCGGCATCGCCGAGGCCTATCTGAATGGCGACTGGGACACGCCGGACCTGACGCAGTTTCTCTATCTGTTCTGCGTCAACCAGCACCTGCTGCAGTCGATGCTGGAAGACAAGCCGCTGATCCGGTTTGCCCAGCTGGTCCGGCACTGGTTCAACCGCAACACCAAGCGTCAGGCAAAGCGCAACATCTACGCCCATTATGACATTGGGAATTCGTTCTACTCGGCGTGGCTCGATCCGAGCATGACCTACTCCTCGGCCCTGTTCGAGGAGGACACCACCGACCTCACCGCCGCGCAGACCAACAAGTACAAGCGGCTGGCCGAGGCGATCGATCTCAAGCCCGGGCAGAAGCTGCTCGAGATCGGCTGCGGCTGGGGCGGCTTTGCCGAATATGCCGCCAAGACGTTCGACGCCCAGGTCGTTGGGCTGACGATCAGCCAACAGCAGCGCGACTTCGCGCAGCGCCGCATCCACGAGGCCGGGCTCGCCGAGAAAGTCGAAATCCGCCTGCAGGATTACCGCGACGAGCGTGACCGCTACGATCGCATCGCCTCGATCGAGATGATCGAGGCGGTCGGCGAACAGTTCTGGCCGAAATATTTCTCGCAACTGCGAGACCGTCTGCTGCCGGGCGGATTGGCCGGTGTCCAGGCAATTACCATCCAGGACAGCCTGTTCCAGCACTACCGCCGCGAGGTCGACTTCATCCAACGCTACGTCTTCCCGGGAGGCATGTTGCCGACGCCGCAGATCCTGAAGTCGCTCGGCGACCGCTTTGGCATACCCGTCATCCGCGAGCGCATCTTCGGGGAAGATTATGCCAGGACGCTCGCGATCTGGCGAAAGAACTTCCGGGAGGCCTGGCCGGACCTCACGCCCGCAGGATTCGATGAGCGCTTCAGGCGGCTCTGGGAATATTATCTGTCCTACTGCGAAGCAGGTTTCCTCTCTGGGAACATCGATGTTCGCCAGGTCGTCTTTGCGAAATCAGGGGGCTGATCCGGCCGGCTTACGCTGCCCTGGATATCAGGCTAGGGTCCTCTTAAGTGTGCTCGAGGAAACTCCTACGGTATCTGCAAAATGACCATTCACAACGACGTCGTCGCGGCGATCGGCAACACGCCCCTGATCAAGCTCAATCGCGCCTCGGAGGCGACGGGCTGCACCATTCTCGGCAAGGCCGAGTTCATGAACCCGGGCCAGTCGGTCAAGGACCGTGCCGGCAAGTGGATGATCCTGGAGGCCGAGAGGCGCGGCGATCTCAAGCCCGGCGGCCTCGTGGTGGAGGCCACAGCCGGCAACACCGGCATCGGTCTGGCCGTGGTCGCCAGCGCGCGCGGCTATCGCACGCTGATCGTGATCCCGGAGACGCAGAGCCAGGAAAAGAAGGACATGCTGCGGCTGTGCGGTGCGGAGCTGGTCGAGGTGCCGGCGTTGCCGTTCAGCAATCCCAACAACTATCAGCATGTCGGGCGCAGGCTCGCCGACGAACTGCGCAAGACCGAGCCGAACGGCGTGCTGTTCGCCGATCAGTGGAACAACCTCGACAACGCCAAGGCGCATTATGAGTCCACGGGACCCGAGATCTGGGAGCAGACCGGCGGCAAGGTCGACGGCTTCATCTGCGCGGTCGGCACCGGCGGCACGATCGCCGGCACGAGCCGCTATTTGAAGGACAGAAACAAGAATATCGTCACCGCCTGCGCCGACCCGCACGGCTTCGCGATGTACGAATGGTTCAAGAACGGCGTCGTCAAATCGACGCCCGGCGATTCCATCACCGAAGGCATCGGCATCGGTCGTATGACGCCCGTGATCGAGACCGCCAAGGTCGACGACGCGTTCCTGGTGTCCGACGAGGACGCCGTCAACACGATCTACGACCTCGTACAGCATGAAGGCTTATGCCTGGGCGGCTCGACCGGCGTCAACGTCGCTGGCGCGGTGCAACTCGCGCGGAAGCTCGGCCGCGGCCACACCATCGTGACCATCCTGTGCGACTCGGGCACGCGCTATCAGTCGAAGCTGTACAATCCCGAATTCATGCGTTCGAAGAACCTGCCGGTGCCGGCCTGGCTGGAGCGGCGCAGCGGCATCAAGCCGCCTTTCGTTTGAGGGCGAGTAGCGAGTAGCGAGTAGAACTTTTCGCCCTATTCGCTATTCGCAAGTCCCTATTCGCTTCCTCATCAATGCCGCAAAATCTGGCTCAGGAACAGCTTGCTGCGCGCATGCTGCGGGTTGGCGAAGAATTCCTGCGGCGTGTTCGATTCGATGATCTGGCCGGCGTCCATGAACACGACGCGGTTGGCGACCTCGCGCGCGAAGCCCATCTCGTGGGTCACGACCAGCATGGTCATGCCCTCCTTGGCGAGATCGACCATGGTGTCGAGCACCTCCTTCACCATCTCCGGATCGAGCGCCGATGTCGGCTCGTCGAACAGCATGACCTTCGGGTTCATCGCCAGCGCGCGCGCGATGGCGACGCGCTGCTGCTGACCGCCCGACATCTGGCCCGGGTATTTCTGCGCCTGATGCGGGATCTTGACCCGCTCCAGGAACTTCATCGCAGTCGCCTCGGCTTCCTTCTGGGGGATGTTGCGCACCCAGATCGGCGCCAGGGTACAGTTCTCCAGCACGGTCAGGTGCGGAAACAGGTTGAAGCTCTGGAACACCATGCCGACCTCGCGGCGGACCTCGTCGACGCGCTTGAGGTTGGGCCCGAGATCGATGCCGTCGACATTGATCTCGCCCTCCTGGAATTCCTCGAGCGCGTTGATGCAGCGGATCAGGGTCGACTTGCCCGAGCCCGAGGGCCCGCAGATCACGATGCGCTCACCCTTCCCGACGGAGAGGTTGATGTCGCGCAGGACGTGGAATTCGCCGTACCATTTGTTGAGGGCGGAAATGCTGACGATCGAATTTGCAGTCATGGGTCTCTCGATGATCTCTGGCTCAATGGCGCCGGTGCGCGTTGACGCGGCGCTCGACCAGCATGGAGTAGCGTGACATGCCGAAGCAGAAGGCGAAGTAGATCAGCCCGGTGAAGGCAAAGCCGGTGAAGGCCGTGGTCGGCGTCGCCCATACCGGATCGGCAAACGAGGCCTTGAGGCTGCCGAGCAGGTCGAACAGCGCCACGATCGATACCAGCGAGGTGTCCTTGAACAGCGAGATGAAGCTGTTGACGATGCCGGGGATGACGTGGCGCAATGCCTGCGGCAGCACGATGAAGCTGGTCGTCTTCCACCAGGACAGCCCGAGCGCGCTCGATGCCTCCGCCTGACCACGCGGTATGGCCTGCAGGCCGCCACGGATGACCTCGGCCATGTAGGCGCCCGAGAACAGCGCGACGCCGATCAGCGCCCGAACCAGGCCGTCGACCCTGACATTGCCGGGCAGGAACAGCGGCAGCATGTAGGTGGCGAAGAACAGCACCGTGATCAGCGGCACGCCGCGAACCAGTTCGATGAAGGCAATCGAAAAGATGCGGATCAATGGAACGGTCGAACGGCGGCCGAGCGCAAGCGCAATGCCGATCGGCATCGACGCGACGATGCCGATCACCGAGACGACCAGCGTCACCAGCATTCCGCCCCACAGCCTTGTATCGACGATGGGAAGGCCGCCGCGATCGAGGCCCATGATCGCAATGACGATGGCGATGCCGGCGAAGGCCGCGGCCGTGGCGATCACGCTGCGCAGCGCCCTGCTCCCGCCACCGACGATGAAGACCAGCGCGGTGACAATGATCGCGGAGAGCACGAGATCATTCCACACGGGCTGGTGAGATTGCTGCAGCTCATTGCGGATCCAGACCAGCGGCCAGATCACGAGCGATGCAAGCGTACCGATCAGCACGACCAGCTTGCCGAGCAGCCACAGCAGCATGCCGACCACCGGCAAATTGTCGCCGGCGCGAACCAGCGCGTTACCGGCCGTATCGATGCTCTCGACGAACAGCTGGAGCGCGCCTGTGGTCCAGCTCACGCCGAAGCTCTCCAGCCCACCGCCATAGAGCAGGAAGAATGCGACCACCGGAAGCGCGAAGAAGAACAGGCCCGCGTTCAATCCTTTGGCCGGCAGGCGCGGGATCAGCAGCGGCGCCAGCAGCACCACCGCGAGCCCGTAGGTCAGATTGACCCGCCACCGGTCGGCCTCCGGATAGAAGCCGTACATGAACTGGCCGAACTTCGCCGAAATGTAGGGCCAACAGGCGCCGACCGGATGGCCCGCGTTCTGCGCCAGACAAGCTTCGCGGTCCTTGCCGACCCACACCGCGTCGACCAGCAGGAACTTGACCGCCGGGATCACGGTGAACCAGATCAACAGCGCGCTCACCAGGGTGAGCAGGATATTGGTCGGCGAGTTCAACAGCCTCGTGCGGACGAAGCCGACGAACCCCGTCGTCTTGATGGGCGCCGGACGTTCTCCGGCCATGTCCTGACGGATGAAGGTTGAGGCCGTGATGTCGGTCATGCGCCAAGTCTCTTCCCAAGCCGCCAGCTGTAGAAGCTCATCATCGCGCTGGTGATCAGCGACAGCGCCAGATAGACGCCCATCGTGATTCCGATGATCTCGATGGCCTGACCCGTCTGGCTCATCGTCGTGCCCGCGAACACCGAAACGAGATCGGGATAACCGATGGCGACCGCGAGCGAGGAGTTCTTGGTCAGGTTCAAATACTGGTTCGTCAGCGGCGGCAGGATGACGCGGAGCGCCTGCGGCACGACGATCAGGCGCAGCACGGTGCCGCGGCTCAGTCCGAGCGAGAGCCCCGCTTCCATCTGCCCCTTGTGGACGGAGAGGATGCCGGCACGCACCACCTCGGCGATGAACGACGCCGTGTACATGGTCAGCGCCAGGGTCAGCGCGACGAGCTCGGGAATGATGCGCGAACCGCCGGCGAAGTTGAATCCCTTGAGCGCCGGCACCTCGAACGAAATCGGCACGCCGAACACGAGCGTTGCAATCAGCGGCAGGCCGATCAGCAGCCCCAGCACGTAGGGCCAGATCCGCATCGCATGGCCGCGTACGAACAGCTCTCGCCGCGCGTAATAGTGCAGACCGGCCGAGCCGACGATCGCGGCACCGAGCGCGACCAGGAACGGCATCAGGCCGGGCTCCTCGATCGGTCGCGGAACGATGAAGCCACGATTGTTGAGAAAGAACGTCGAGAAAAGAGAGATGCTCTGTCGCGGTCCGGGCAGAGCCGCCAACACCGCAAGATACCAGAACAGGATCTGGAACAGGAGCGGCAGGTTGCGGATCAGCTCGACATAGGCGCCGGAGACACGCGACAGCAGCACATTCGGTGATAGCCGGCCTAGAGCGACCAGGAAGCCCAGGATGGTCGCCAGCACGATGCCGATGACCGAGACCAGCAGGGTGTTCAGCACGCCGACGATCAGCACGCGGCTGTAGCTGTCGGAGCCGGAGTAGCTGATCAGGGTCTGGTTGACGTCGAAGCCGGCCGTGTTGTTGAGAAAGCCGAATCCCGACGTGATACGTTGGGCTGCGAGGTTGCTGCGTGCGTTGGCCACGATCTCGTAGCCAACCCACACCAGGACTGCGACGAACAGGATCTGCAGGATGATGCCGTTCCATCCTGCCTTTCCTCCGAGCATGCGCTTCAGCCGAAGCCCATATTGCGGAGGCGGTAGCCTCGCTTCGATGCTCATTCGCCGCAGCCCCGATCTCGTGCAGCGATCAGCGGATCGGCGGCGCGTACTGCAGACCGCCCTTGTTCCAGAGCTGGTTCAGACCGCGCGCAATCTGCAGCTTGGACCCTGCGCCGACGTTGCGGTCATACATCTCGCCGTAATTCCCGACCGCTTTCACGATGCGCGAGAACCAGTCCTTGGTGAGGCCGAGCTGCTCGCCGAGATTGCCATCGGTGCCGAAGGCGCGCTTGAACTCGGGCTTGTCCGACTTGGCCATCTCGTCGACGTTCGCCTGCGTCACGCCGAGCTCCTCGGCGGTGACCAGCCCGAACAACGTCCACTTGACGATGTCGAACCACTGATCGTCACCGTGACGCACCATCGGGCCCAGCGGCTCCTTCGAGATCACTTCCGGCAGCACGACGTGATCGGCCGGATTGGACAGCTTCAGCCTCTCGGCGTAGAGGCCCGAGACGTCGGTGGTAAACACGTCGCAGCGGCCGGATTCATAGGCCTTCACAGTCTCGTCGGCGCCGGCGAACGCGATCACCTCGTACTTCATCTTGTTGGCCTTGAAGTAGTCGGCGAGGTTCTGCTCGGTGGTCGTGCCGGTCTGCACGCATACCGAAGCGCTGTTGAGCTCGAGCGCCGAATTGACCTTGAGGGCCTTCTTCACCATGAAGCCCTGGCCGTCATAATAGGTCACGCCGGCGAAATTGGCGCCCAGCGAGGTGTCCCGCGACAGGGTCCAGGTGGTGTTACGCGACAGCACGTCCACTTCGCCCGACTGCAGTGCGGTAAAGCGGTCCTTGGCGGACAGCGGGACGAACTTCACCTTGGTCGGATCATTGAAGATTGCGGCGGCGATGGCGCGGCAGACGTCGACGTCGATCCCGGTCCAGTTGCCCTTGTCGTCGGGCGACGAGAAACCAGGGAGGCCCTGGCTGACGCCGCAGGCGAGCATGCCACGATCCTTGACGGTCTTGAGCGTTTCGGCCTGGGCGCCGACGCTCGCCAGCACCGGGGCGAGAGCAAGAGTGAGAGCCAGAGTGACGCGTTTCATAAATACAGCCTTTCGCGGTCGTCCTTGGGGAGCGATGAAGTCTCAGCGCGCAGGGGGGCCCGACCTGAATCCGCGTTGCAAACGCCATACCAAGAATATGGCGTACACCATGCACGACGAAGCCGTGCAGGCGAGATGAAGCGGAAATCGCGGCAAGCCCCTCAACGTGCAGCGATCGAATTGCGCCGGCATCACAGAACGACTGGCGGTCCGGGTCAAGGGGTTGACGGGCCTGTTCTGCATTCTGTTATTAACGACCGCAGTGCTGCCCGATTTCGAGCTATCCCGGCAGGTTAAGAGAGAAAAGACACGCGAATGGCATCATCGAATGACCCCGCTGCGGCGGTGCGACAAAACGTCGAAACACGGCTGATCACGGCGGGGCGGGATACGAAGGCGCAGCACGGATTCGTGAATCCCCCCGTCGTTCATGGTTCGACGGTTCTGTATCCAACCGCCGAGGACCTGCACGCACACCGCGGCGAATTCCAGTATGGCCGCCACGGCACGCCGACGACGAAGGCCCTGCAGCAGGTCCTGATGGCGCTGGAGGGACCGCAATGCGCCGGCGTCGGCATCGCACCATCCGGCCTTGGGGCAATCTCGACCACGCTGCTGTCGGTGCTCAAGGCCGGCGACCACGTGCTGGTGTGCGACAGCATCTATCGTCCGACCCGCAATTTCTGCAACGGCATGCTGGCACGCTACGGCGTCGAGACGACCTATTTCGACCCATTGATCGGCCCAGGAATTGAGCAACTGCTCAAACCAAATACACGCGCGGTGGTTGTCGAGGCGCCCGGCTCGCAGTCGTTCGAAATGCCGGACATCCCCGCCATTGCCGCGGTCGCACATGCGCAGGGCGCACTGGTCATCGACGACAACACCTGGGCGACGCCGCTCTACCACCGCTCCCTCGACCAGGGCGTCGACATCAGCATGCAGGCGGCCACCAAATATATCGGCGGCCACTCCGACATCATGTTCGGCACGATTTCGGCCAATGCGAAGGCGTGGCCGCTGATCGCCGAGGGCATTCGCCTGCTCGGCGTCTGCGCCGGCCCGGACGACGTGTTCCTCGCCCTGCGCGGGGTGCGGACGCTGGGCGTGCGCCTGGCGCAGCACCATCGCTCGGGGCTGGAAATGGCCCGCTGGCTCGCCGCGCGTCCCGAGGTGATCGAGGTGCTGCATCCCGCGCTGGAGAGCCATCCGGGGCATGCGATCTGGAAGCGGGACTTCACCGGCGCCTCCGGCCTGTTCAGCATCGTGCTGCAACCAAAGCCACAAGCCGCGGTCGATGCGATGCTCGACACGCTGACGCTGTTCGGAATGGGCTATTCCTGGGGCGGCTTCGAGAGCCTTGCGATTCCGTTCGACTGCGCGAGCTACCGCACGGCCACCACCTGGGCGCCGGGGGGGCCCACGCTGCGTCTGCATATCGGCCTGGAGAACGTGGAGGATCTCAAGGAGGATCTCGACCGAGGCTTTGCGGCCTTCAACGGGGCTTAAGCACGCTCGCAGCCAGCGGAGCGCCGCGCGATCGGGCAGCCGGGGCCGACAAATTGGCGTTGATGTCCCGCCGATTGGGGGTAGCCTGCGCGGCAAGGAAAGCTCGAACGAACGGAAATCATGGTTCTGCTCGATCTGATGGGCGGCGTGGCGTTGCTGCTGTGGGGCCTTCACATGGTCCACAGCGGCATTCTCCGCGCCTTCGGCCCGGATCTCCGGCTGCTACTGTCGCGGGCGCTGCGCAACCGCTTCAGCGCCCTCGCTGCCGGCCTCGGTCTGACCGCTCTGCTCCAGAGCAGCACGGCGACCGCGCTGATCACGACCTCCTTCGCAGCGGAAGGCCTGGTCGGCCTGATCCCGGCGCTCGCGATCATGCTCGGCGCCAATATCGGCACCACGCTGATCGTCCAGGTGCTCTCGTTCAACGTGGCTGCGGTCGCCCCCATCCTGTTCGTGCTCGGCCTGGTGGCGTTCCGCAGTGGGCCGCGATCGCGCATCAAGGATCTCGGCCGGGTAGCAATCGGCCTCGGCCTGATGCTGCTGTCGCTGCATATTCTGATCGATACGTTGGCACCCGCCGAAGAAGCGCCGGCGATGCGCGTGTTCATGCAGGCGATCACGGCCGATGTCACGCTGTGCATCATCTTCGGTGCGCTCGTCACCTGGGTCGTGCACTCCAGCGTCGCCAGCGTGCTGCTGGTGATGTCGCTGGCCTATGCGCATTTCGTTACGGCCGATGCGGCGCTGGCGCTCGTGCTCGGGGCCAATCTCGGCAGCGCCGTCAACCCGGTGTTCGAGGGCGCGCACCGCGACAATCCCGCGAGCTATCGCCTGCCCGTCGGCAATCTCCTCAACCGCATCATCGGCGTCGCGCTGATCACACCCTTCCTGCATCCGCTCGCCAATTTGCTGCAATCGTGGCAACCGGATCTGTCGAAGCTGACAGCGCAGTTCCACATGGCGTTCAATCTCGGCACGGCCGTGGTCTTCATCGGCCTGCTGGGCGGCATGGAGAAGTTGCTCACGCGACTGTTTCCGGACCGCCCAGCCGAGGTCGATCCGGCGAAGCCGCGCTATCTCGACGAGACCGCGCTGGAAACCCCGTCGCTTGCGCTTGCGGACGCGGCGCGCGAGGCGCTGCGCATGGGCGATCTGGTCGAGACCATGTTGCGCAACGTCATGACCGCGATGATGACCAACGACCGTGGCCTCGTGGATCAGGTGTCACGCGCGGACAACGTCGTCGACCGGCTCGACGAGGCCATCAAGCTCTACATCACCAAGCTGACGCGCGGCAGCCTGGACGAGCGCGAGGGCAAGCGCGCGATGGAGATCATCTCCTTCGCGATCAACCTCGAGCATATCGGCGACATCATCGACAAGAACCTGAGCGAGCTCGCGACCAAGAAGATCAAACGCAGGTTCCAGTTCTCCGCTGAGGGCGCCGACGAGCTGCAGGCCTTTCATCGCCAGATCATGGAGGCGCTCCGCATCGCGTTCGGCATCTTCATGTCCGGCGATGCGCAGCAAGCCCACCAACTGCTCGATCAGAAAGCCGAGCTCCGCAACGCCGAACTCGGCGCGACCGAGCGGCACCTCGAACGTCTGCGCGAGGGCCGCTCGGAGACGCTGGAAACCACCTCGCTGCATCTCGACGTGCTGCGCGATCTCAGGCGTATCCACTCGCACATCTGCTCGGTCGCCTATCCCGTGCTCGACGCGGCCGGCGAGGTCGCGACCCGCCGCAGCGAAGCAGTCGAGAGCGCAGAGACCGCCGCCCTGCCCGCATCGTCGGCCCAGCCATTGCCGCGTTGAGTCTTGCGCGTCCTATCAGTGAAACTACTCTTCCGGTTTCACGACCACCGTCATTCCTGGGCAAGCGTCAATGTGCAGCCGCGACGCGGCTGCGCGTGGCGATTGAACCCGGAATGTCGGCGGTGGTGAGACCCCTACGGCTCGATCAGTTGCTCAGCGTCTGCGATTCCCGCTGGCGGTTCTTGAAGATCAACATCACGTTGCGGACGTAGATGATGTTCGACAGCAGCTGGCCGAAGATGATGACCGGCTCGCGCTTCACGAGACCATAAATCAGCGTCATCAGCCCTCCCCCGATCGAGAAGAACCAGAATGCGAGCGGCACGACGCTCTTGCCCGCGCGCTCGCTGGCGATCCACTGCACCAGGAAGCGCGCAGCGAAGGCCAGTTGTGCGGCGAGGCCGAACACCAGCCAGAAATCGAACTTGGCGATGAAGATGTCGTAGAGATAGTTGCTGAACGCCTGCCCGAATTGAATCAGCATTACTTCACCTCGATCGCAACCGGCGTCGGCTTCTTGCGGCGGATCAGCCACCACACGCCGGCGAGATCCATGATCCCGATCCAGAGCCGGTCGAAGAACCCGTAGTTCGAGACACCGGAGTGCCGAGGCCGGTCGATCACGTCGACATAGGCGATGTCATAGCCCTCGCGCCGCACCAGCGCCGGCAGGAAGCGGTGCAGACCATCGAAATACGGCATCATCAGGAACACGTCGCGGCGAACCGCCTTGAGGCCGCAGCCGGTGTCACGCGTTCCATCGTGCAGCACCGCATTGCGGATCTTGTTGGCGAGCCGTGACTGCAGTTTCTTGAAGCCAGTATCCTTGCGGCCGACCCGCTGCCCGGCGACGAGGCCGACATGCGCACCGCCCTTTTCGAGCGCGGCGATGAGCTCGGGCAGAAAAGCAGGGTTGTTCTGCCCGTCCCCGTCGAGCGTCGCGACGACAGCGCCGTGGGCGGCGCGGATGCCGCTCCTGACAGCCGCCGATTGGCCGGAAGCCGTCTCATGCCGTAGGACGCGCAGGTTCGGCCGCCGTGCCATTTCCTCGGCGAGCCGCTGCGCGGTCTCGTCGGTCGAGCCGTCATTGACGTAGATGATCTCGTACGGCCACAGACCATCGAGCGCGGTCGCGATCTCGCTGATCAGGGGCGTGATGTTGCCGGCCTCGTTGCGCACGGGAACGACGATGGAGACGGCAACGGGGGATTCGGTCGACAAGAGTTTGAGACTCGTAAGGGCGTGATCGGGCCGGTTCCTGCCCCGGGGCGCTCCGGCGGAGGCTTCTTATGGGGCTTGGGGCCCGCTATCAACCCCTTTAGCGCGGTACGATTTGGCCGTCCTTGCCGAGACGAAAGCCGAGCCGACGAGCTGCGAACCAGTAGCGGACGAGCATGGCGCAGGCCAATCCCACCACGGCGCCGGCGACCACGTCGCTCGGATGATGCGCCAGCAGCACCAGCCGACTCAAGGCGATCACGACGGCATAGATGAACATGGGAACGCGCAACCGCGGCCAGATGGCGGACATTGCAAAGGCCAGCGCGAATGCCGTCACCGCATGCGCGGACGGCATGCTGAAATAGGCCGGCGTGCCGTTGAACGGGTCGAAGTTAAAGGCATTCGCCTTGCCGCCGACGAAAGGACGGCCGCGGCCGATGACGTATTTCAGCACTTGGGCAGCAAGTACCGCGCTCAGCACCGCGAAGAAGGCGTATTGAACGTGGGTCGCGAAATTCAGCAGACGGCTGCGGCTGGCTTCCGGCCACAGCGGCGCAATCAGGATCGTCGCGACGACGCTCACGGCCAACAGTCCCAGCACGTATTCATCCTGACCGAACTCGGTGATGATCCGCACCGGCCAAAGGCTCGGTGTTCCGCGGGTCGGCATCAGCCCGATCTCGTAAGCATCGAACGCGAACATCAGCATCAGGATCACACTCAGGCCGATGGCGCCGAGCAGGAGAAGCTCGCGCCCCAGGCGCTGCCGGCTCGCGGCCTCCGGCGCCGTTTGCGGCTGGCGGAACAGCCGGCCGAGCGAGAATTTGCCGACCAGCGCGAGCTGGGCGAAATAGCCTGACGATCGCGCGGGGCTGTCGGGCGCCGACATCTATTCGGTGCCCTCCGAGCGATAGATCGCGATCGAGACCGGACGGCCCTGCGAGATGTTGTAGCCGTCGATGCGCTTGGCGACGTTGTAGCGCAGCCCGATCGCTTCGGCCCGTTGCACGAAGGCACGCTCGGTGCGCTGCTCGACCAAAGCAAAGCGGCAGGTGCCCTGGCTGAGGAAGTCGGCGGCGCCGGAGCCGTCCGTGAGTTGCGTCGACGACCCTGTCATGAAGACGAGGCTCGGCTCGTGGAAGCCTGCCGCCGCCGCCTTCGGCCCGACGCAGACCACGTTGCGGAGCGCGCGCGCAATCTCCGCGCTGGGAAACAGCGGCGTCAGCGCCGGCAGCACGGCGCCGTACACCACGAACGCCAGGAACATCGCCGCCACGCCGGCATTCAAGAGCGAGCGCTCGGCACGGCCGTCGTCATAGAGCCACCAGGCGAACAGGCCGAAGATCAGCGACGCCGCGACGAACGGCCAGGCCAGGAACACCGGCTGGTGCGTGACGATGATGGCGCCAATCACGGCCACCACCGAGGTGATGGCGGGAATCGCAAACCACCAGGCGGCGCCGCGCCGCAGCCAATTGCGCGCCAGCACCCGCCGCTCCAGCGCGCCCACCGTGAGGATCGCGATCGCCGGATACAGCGGCAGCACATAATGCGGCAGCTTGGTCAGCACCGCCTCGAACACGATCCAGGACGGCAGCAGCCAGGCCAGCAGGAACTGCGCCCCCGGCTCACGCCGCGCGCGCCACACCGCAGGCGCCGCCATCGCGGCCAGCGGCGCGCCGGGCCAGAAGGTGATGAACAACAGCAGCAGATAGAGGCCCGGCGGCGCACCATGCGACTCCTGGGCGCCGATCTTGCTCAGCATGTCGCCGCCGACGGAGTCGGCGAAGAAGGTGTCGCCGGCGCGCAGGAAGATCAGCACGAACCAGGGCAGCACCAGCACCAGCATCCACATCAGTCCCCACAGAGGGCGCAGACGCGATAGCCAGCCGGCGCCGCGATCCATGATCGCCAGGGCCACGATCGTCAGTCCCGCGAACATCAGGATCAGCGGGCCCTTGATCAGGATGCCGCCGGCGAGCGCCGTCCAGAAGATCGCAGGCGGTCCCCAGGGCGGATGCACCGGATCCTCGCCGCGCTGCCACGACAGATAGACGCGCGCCAGCGCACCCATGGCAGCCACCACGGTGAACAGCAGCATCGCGTCGGTCTTGGCGAGCCGGGCTTCCACGCCGAGCAGCACCGAGCAGCACATCAGCAAGGCGGCGAACACGGCGCCGCGCCGTGTCACGAAGGAGAGCGCGGTCCAATAGGTCAGCAGCACCGCGCCGATCGCGCCGATCAGCGAGGGAATGCGGTAGACCCAGATGCGCAGTTGCGCACGCGGCAGACCGATCGCCGACGCCGTCTCGACCGCGGCCGATTGCAACCAGTAGATGCCGACCGGCTTCTTGTAGCGCACGTCGTCCTGGAAGCGGATGTCGACGTAATCGCCGCTCTCGACCATCTGCTTGGTCGCCTGGGCGAAGCGCGCCTCGTCGCGATCGATCGGCGGGATCGTGAAGAAGCCCGGCAGGAACAACAGCAGCCCGCAGACGAGCAGGAACGCCGCCGCCCTGGTGTGGCTCACGGTGACGGCATCGATCATCCGCACCAGCCGATTGCCTGGATTGACCAGGTTCTTCGGCTCGCGCGGCTCTCCAAAACGGGGGCGGGCATAGGTCTCGACCATGGGGTTCCGAATACGCTGAAACCGCCATGCCGACAACCGCTTAGCGAACCCTCACTGGATTCTGACCACAACTGTGTCCGCAGCGCCCGTGGCATCGATCACGGTGAGGCGGGCAAAGCCCGGCCCGGGCGGATCGATCAGGCGCTGGCGGCGGCTATCGATCTCGCCGACGGCCAGTCCATTGACCAGCATGGTCAGCGGCAGCACGCCGCCCGACACTTTCACCGGCATCACCGATGCCTCGCGTCCCGCGGATCGATCGACATCGATGCGCGAGCCGTTCAGCGGGAACTGGATGTGCGGCGCCTGTTCGGCGCCGGTCCGCACCAATTCGCCGATCGGCCGGAACCGGCGCAGCGGCAGCGGCAACTTTGAATTGCTGGCGACCAGTGCCCCCTTGGGCGGCTTCGGCAATGTTGCTGGCAGCTTGCCGCTGCGGGCAAAAGCGTCGAACAGGATCGGCGCCGCGGCGACGCGACCGATCAGGCCGGGCACCGGCGCGCCATCAGGCCGGCCGACCCAGACGCCGATCGTGACGCGGCCGTCGAAGCCGACCGACCAAGCGTCGCGATAGCCGTAGCTGGTACCGGTCTTGAAGGCGATCCGGTTGCGGGCTGCGTTTTCCGGCGGCGGCGTCCCCAGCAGCACGTTGCCGACCTGCCAGGCGGCCGCCGAATCCATCAGCCGCATCGGCTCGCGCGCGCCGTCAGTCCCCTCAGCCGTCATGATCTCGCGCAGCGGCCTGGTGGTGCCGAGGCGCGGAAAGCCTGCATAGAGCTGGGCGAGGTCCTGCAGGGTCACGCCGACGCCGCCGAGCCCCATCGCAAGGCCGGGCGCCTCGTCCTTCGGCAGCACCAGATTGCCGCCGGCCTGCTTCAGCCGCGATGACAGCCGGCTCGCCCCGACGCGATCGAGCAGCACGATCGCCGGCACGTTCAGCGACAGCTGCAGCGCCTTGCGCACCGGCACCGTGCCCTGGAACGTCATGTCGAAATTCTCCGGCGCGTAGGAGCCGAAGCGCACCGGGCGATCCTCGATCAGGCTCTCCGGGTGCACGAAGCCGTCCTCGAAGGCGAGTCCATAGATGAACGGCTTCAGGGTCGAGCCCGGCGAGCGCACCGCGCGGGTCATGTCGACCTGCCCTGCCCGCTTCTCGTCGAAGTAGTCGGCCGATCCGACATGGGCGAGCACGTCGCCGCTGTCATTGTCGACCACGATGATGCCGACCGAGACGTTCGGTCCCAATGCGATGGCGCGATCGCGCGCCAGCGGCTCCAGCACTTTCTGCAGCGACGCATCGAGCGTCAGGCGGATGATCGGCTGATCCTTGACGGCCGCCGAGGCCTGGTCGGCGGCATGCGGCGCCAGGATCGGCATCGGCTTGCGGAAGGCCGGAACGGCTTGCGCCTTTGCCTGCGCCGCGTCCTCGGCGGAGATCACGTTCTCCGACACCATGCGGTCGAGCACGCGGTCGCGGCCGCGTCGAGCGGCCTCGGGATGCCGGTCGAGCCGCCGCGTCTCCGGTGACTGCGGCAGCGCCACCAAGAGGGCCGCTTCCGCCAGTGACAGCCGCTTCGGCTCCTTGCCGAAATATGCAATCGAGGCGGCGCGAATGCCTTCAAGATTGCCGCCATAGGGCGCCAGCGTCAGGTAGAGATCGAGGATCTCGTCCTTGCTCAGCTCTCGCTCGAGCTCGAGCGCGCGCACGATCTGCCGGAGCTTGGCATGCAGCGAACGCTGCCGCCGCGGCTCGAGCAGCCGCGCCAGCTGCATCGTGATGGTCGAGCCGCCGGAGACGATGTGGCCGTGCGAGCCGAGCTGGATGGCCGCCCGCACCAGCGCGCGCGGATCGACGCCGTGATGGTCGAAGAAGCGCTGGTCCTCATAGGCCAGCAGCAGCTTCAGATAGGTCGGATCGACGTCTTTTTTGGCGCTGACCGGCAGCCGCCACCGCCCGTCCGCCATCGCATAGGCACGCAGCAGCTTGCCGTGGCGATCGACCACGGTGGTCGAGACCGCCCTCGCCTCGCCCAGCGGCAGCGGGCCGAGGGAGATGGTCCAGGCGGCGACGGAGACCGACGCGACCAATGCGAGCGCAATGGCGAACAGCCGTTTGACGCCCCGCCCTCTCCTGCCGTCATGGCCGGGCTTGTCCCGGCCATCCACGTCGTTCGGAGCGCGCGGAGCGACCGGGCATGGCGGAGTGTGGAGGTCCGTCTTGCCACCCAGCTCACGATCGCTCGTCCCACCCTCGCTCATTTGGCCGCGCGGACCTCCACCGAGCCCGTGCCCGTCCGACCATAGCGCGAGGGATTGTACATGTCCTCAACATAGGCCTGCGGCAGCACGTATTTGCCGGGCGACACCGCGCGCACGACGTAGGCGACCGTGAACACCGACTTGGAATCCGCGGCGCGGTCGAGCGCGGCAGTGAAGCGGTCGTCGCGGAACTCGGTGTTGACCGGTTCCTGGCCGTCCTCGATCCAGTCCAAGGTGCCGCTGTCACCCGACGACACCAGGTGCGGATTGTCGATCTCAAGCCCCGCCGGCAGATAGTCCGACACCATGATGTGGCCGTACTCCGGCTTGGCCTCGGTGACCTTCAGCACGACAGCGAAACGGTCGTTCTGCTTCGCGGTTCTGATATCGGCCGGCTTGCCGTCGAGCGTGTAGTAGCCGCGCTCGATCTTGAAACCGTTCGACGCGGCCGGCTCCGGCGTCAGCGGCGAGCCGGAGACCGAGACCACTGCCTGCACCGGCGCATCACCGGTGTTGGTGATCTTCAGCGGCTGGCCTGAGAGCTCCGCCGCCTTGTAGCTGCGGTACATCGCCTGCTTTACGGCCTGGCCGTTGATGTCGAGCGTCAGCGTCTCCTTGGCCAGCGCGCGCGCCGCCAGCACCATCCACGCATTCTCCTGCGTCGAGGTGTACGGCGTCAGCCCGCGCGCGGCTTCGACACGGGCGACGGCCTGCGTCAACGTCGCCCGCGGCGCATTGCCCTCGCCCGCCAACGACACCAGCGCCGCTGCATCGCGCAGGTCGGAGCCGTAATCGGTGCGGCCGAACACCAAGACCGGCTTCGGCGCGAGGCTGTCGGCCGCGGCGGCATAGACCCGCTCCGCACGGGCGCGGTCGCCGACCAGCGCCAACGCCGCGGCAAGCTGCGCCTTGGCGATCGGGGTGGCGAGATTGCCGAGCTTGGTGTCGGCGAGATACCGCAGGTCGCCGATCGGCGCCGCGCCATTGCGCGCCAGCACGTAGAGGCCATAAGCGAGATCGCGGCCGCCCGTCTTCTCCGGCTCCTCGGCATTGACGACCGAGTTCCTGATGCGGTCGAGCGCGCTCTTGAACAGTACGTCCGGCACCGCAAATCCCTTCTCGCGGGCGCGGGTCAGGAAGTCCGTCACATAGGCATCGAGCCAGGGATCATCGCCGCCTGCCGACCACAGCCCGAACGAGCCATTGGATCCTTGACGTGCAAGGAGCCGGTCGATGGAGTCACGGATCCGCTGGTCGACCTCGGTGTCCATGGCGAGATGCGCGCCGACCGCGAGCTCGTTGACATAGAGCAGCGGCATCGCGCGGCTGGTGATCTGCTCCGAGCAGCCATGCGGATAGCGGTCGAGCGCCTTGAGGATGGTCGCCGCATCGAGCGCGGTCGAGAGCCCCGCCGACAGCGACACCGTGCCGGTGCCCGCCACGAGATCGGAGAACATGTCCGATGTCAGCGTCAGGCTTTCACCCTTCGCGAGTGTGCGGATCGAGCGACGCGCCAGTACCTGGGTCGCCGGCTTCACGTCGAACTGATAGTGCCGTGCCAGCGCCAGCCCATTGGGGCCCTTGATGTCGACATCGAGCTGCGCCTGCCCGGTGCCACTGGCGTCCAGCGACAGGGTCGCCGACGCCCGCTGCTTGGCCGCGAGCTTCATCGTGACGTTGGCATTGCCGGACACCTTGACCGGACCGCCCGCCTTCACGCTGACGACATAGTCGCCGGGCGCACCTTCGACATTGTCGACATCGAACGACAGCGTGCCGCGATCGCCTGACAGGAGGAAGCGCGGCAGGGTCGCGGTCAGCACCACGGGATCGCGCACAGTGACGTCGACATTGGCGCGGCCAACTTTGGTGGCGCTCCACGCCACCGCCATCACCCGCGCTGTGCCGGCGAACTCCGGAATGTCGAAGCTGACCTCGGCAGTTCCGTCTGGCCCGACAGTGACGATGCCCGAATACAGCGCCAGCGGCTTCTGCGTCGGTGGCGAGCCCTGCAGCTCGGCGCCGCCAGAGTCACCGCCAGAGCGGATCTGGCCGCGCGTGCCCTGCATGCCGTCGATCAACTGGCCATAGAGATCGCGGATCTCGGCCGAGAGCTGGCGCTGGCCGAGATAATAGTCGTCCGGCGCCGGCGGCTTGTAGTTGGTGAGGTTGAGGATGCCGACATCGACCGCCGCGATGACGATCTTGGCGTCCTCGCCGGGGTTGAGCCCGCCGATCTTGACCGGAATCTTCAACGCCGAGCCCGGACGCACCAGCGCCGGCGGCGTCAGCGCCACGTTGAGCGTGCGCGCCGACTTGTCGATACCGAACCAGGCGACGCCGAGCGCACGGCCCGGCATGCGCTGCGCGGCCGTATCGAGCGGACGGCGCAGCGTCGTCACGACATAGGCGCCAGTGCCCCAGTCCTTGCCGACCGCGAGCTTGACCTGGCTGGTGCCTTCCTTGACCTCGAGGGTCTGCGTCGTCAGCAGCCGGTCGCCGAGCACGTTGACCGTGAGCTTGCCGGCGGTGCGCGCATTGACCGTCACCACCATGGTGTCGCCCGAAGCATATTGCGGCCTGTCGAGCGAGGTCTCGAGCAGGTCCGGCGTATCCGCGCTGCCGTCGGTGTACCAGCCGACGTCGAACTGCAGCGACGTCACCGGACCGTCGGCATCCGCCGACTTGACGTCGAGGCGATAGCGCCCGGCCTCCGGCAGGAAGCTCAGCCGCGCCGGCTTGTTGGCGGCGATCGTGACGTCGCCATCGCCGACCCGGCGCGTCGACTTGACCGGCTCGTAATTCCAATAGGCGTTCTGCCGATACCACTGGTACCGCGACTCGATCTTGAGCAGCTCATAGCGCAGGCCGTTGCGCGCCAGCGTCTTGCCCTCGGGCGAGACGAACACGACGTCGAACTCGGCCTTGTCGCCCTCGCCAACGCTTTTGCCGGTAAACGACGGCTTGATGCCGATCTGCGCGGCCTTGGGCGCCACCGGGAGCACCAGCTTGCGCTCGACGGCGCGGCCGCCGGTCTCGGCCATGCGCACATAGATCTGCGCCTCCTGCGGCCGGCTCGAGGATGGCGGCTTGGCCAGGCTCACGGGGAACGTCGCCGCCCCCTTGTCGTCGGTCTCGGGCATGCCCTCGATCGGCGTGCGCTCGTTGGAGGCGCTCTCCTCGTCGGCGACGCCGAACTGATAGCCCGGGAAGCCCGGCCGCTCGGAGGCGGTGGTGACCAGGAGGTCGCCTTCGAGCTGCAGGCCGGAGGCCGGCGCGCCATAGAGGAAATGGCCGTCGACCTTCACCTCCACCGGAGTCTCAGCCTTGATCTGCTTGTCCTTGGACGACAAGTCGAATTCCAGCCGCTCGGGGACGTAGTCCTCGACCATGAAGGTGGTCTCGCCGACGGACGCCCCCTTGGGATCGGTGAAGGCGCGCACGCGGTAGGTGCCGGTCGGCACCGCCGAATTCAGCGCCACACTGAACGACCGCCCGCCGGCACCCTGGTCAGGCAGCACGGCGCGGCGGAACTCGACTCCATCCGGGCGCTCGACCACCAGCGTCAGCGGCGTGCCGGTCATGGCGTTGCCCTTGCCGTCGCGCAGCAGCGCCGTGAGGTAGACGGTCTCGCTGGACCGGTAGACGCCGCGCTCGGAATACACGAAGGCGTCCGGCCCGGCCGGCGCCTCGCGGCCGGACACGCCACGGTCGGAGAGATCGAAGGCGGTCGTCTTCAGGCTGAGGAAGGCGTAGTCGGCTTTCTCGCCGACCACCGTCAGCATCGCCGGCGACAGCCCGCCCTCGCCCCGCGCCAGCCCCGTCTCGAAAAGCGCGTGCCCGGCCTCATCGGTCCTGCGGGTCGCCAGGATCTCGTTGTTGCGCGCCACCAGCCTCACCTCGGCGCGCGCCACCGGATCGGTGGACGCCAGCGAATTGACGAACACATGGATCCCGTCATTGCCGGAAAACGCGGCGACACCGAGATCGGACACGATGAACCATTGCGTGGCGAGCTGGCCGCCGCTGTCCTCGTCATTGCCGCTGGTCGGGCCCTTCGGCGCGGCCGTCATCACATAGACGCCCGGCTGCATGTCGCTGAGCGCCTGATCCACCGGAAAGGCGGTGGTGACGTCCTGGTTCAGGGTCATCGCGGTCGAGAGCTCGCCGCTCCACACCTTCATGCCGCGGTCATTGCCGAGATCGGTGAGCTGGTAGCTCGACAGCGGCCGCTGGAAGTCGCTGTCGATGACGGTGTTGATCAGGTTGCGGTCGCCGATCCGGAAGACGTTGATGTTGACGGCGGGCGTGTTGACGCTGACCAGCGGAATGCCCTTCTGGCCGGTGCGCGGCAGCACATAGGCCTTGCCGGTGAAGCGCACGAACGGCTTGCGGTCGCGGACATAGATGTTGAACTCGGCCGATTTCGGCAGGCTTTCCTTCACGCCTGACGGCAACCCGGCACGCAGGTTGATGTTGTAGCGCTCGCCATGCTTGAGGCCCTCGACGCAGAGCTGCTTGTCCTCCGCGGTCAGCGCCGGCTTGTCGGTGCCGGCCTGGGCCACGAACGGCGAGAAGTCGGTGCGCTTGGCGAGATCCTCGGAGAACTGGAAGCAGGCCCGCGGGCTCGCCGAGTCCGAGTCAACGGTATAGTCGAGCAGCTTGAAGCCGTGCTCGTCGCGCATCCGCTCATACTGTCCTCGGACGTCGGCGATCTCGCGCAGCTCGAGCGACATCCTGAGTGTATCGAGCGCCGGCCGCCACAGCTTGCGCTCGGCCATGGTCTTGCCGAGCACGGCGAGCGCGTCCGCCTCCTCGCCGGCATTGCCGGCGCGCTGGTAGGCGATGTAGGCCGCCGTCGAGGCGCGCTCCAGCAGGAAGGTCTGCTCCGACGAGTTGATCGGCTTGATCTGGTTGAGCACGGTGCGCGCCAGCCGCAGCCAATTACCGGAATCATCCGGGGCCACTGTGGCGATCTGTCCGAGGATTTGCAGACCCGTTCGGAGGTCGTTGCGGCGCAGCGCAGCATCGGCGTCGGTGCGCAAGGTCGCGAGCGGCTTGTTGACCGCCCCCGCCTCGCTCTTGATCTGCGCCTCCAGCTTGATGGCGGCGTCGGCCAAGTCGTCGCGCTTGAACGCCTTGTCGGCGGCATGGGCGGACACGAGGCCGAGCACCATGATGGCGCAGAGGGCGGCGGCGCGAACCAGACCGATCATGGGACAGCTCCTTGGACGGCTCTTTGAAAGTTCTCTGGAAAGATTTCCGGACAGGTCCTGGCGGTGCACGGATCGACGCCCGTGTTTGGCCGATTGGTGGCGAGAATGGACGCGAAATGGTGACGGACTGATGGCAAGAGTTGTAGGGGCCAAGATAGCGACCCGTGGCCTTGGCTGCCATCGGCAGGCGGCCGCGGCCGGGAAAATCTGTTCATCAACGGCAATTCAAAGGACATGTTCACAGGACATGGCATACCGGCAAAGACCGCGGCAGCCGTTTGACCAGCGCCGCTGACGCGCGAACGGCCCTTGATGACCCTCCTCCGCCTCCGCTTGGTCGCCGCCGGCCCGTATCCGGTTCGGACGGTCTTGGCGAAACGGAAGATTTTTCATATGACCCATGCTATGGGATGGCCGTACCGGCGGGGCTTCGCCTCGGGGAGTCATCCCGCGACGTCCGCCCGTGCCGTTCACGTCGCGACGACGGTCCCATAGCTCAACTGGATAGAGTAGCGGATTTCTACTCCGCGGGTTGCAGGTTCGAGTCCTGCTGGGATCGCCAATCGCCACGCCAGCGCCATCGTGGCGCCCCGCCGCTCGTCCATTTCGAAACATTGCCGTGAACGACAGGGCGTGCGCACCCAAGCTTGCCTTCGTTTGGCGCATGCGTGGCCATGGCATTGGGGGGCTCGGTTGGCGAAACATGAAGCATCCCGGTTTCTGGTGAGAATTTTGCGGTCCAGATTCCGCGACCACAAGACGGAGCTTTCCGAGCTGCGGCGTCACATCCGGCGCGGCGACGTCGTCTGCGACATCGGCGCCAACAAGGGCAGTTTTCTCTACTGGCTGGCGCGGTGGTCGGCGCCGGGGCGGGTCGTCGCCTTCGAGCCCCAGCCGGACCTGGCCGAAAGATTGGCGCGGCTCTGCAAGCGGTTCTCGCTCGACAACGTCGTGGTCGAAGCGCGCGCCGTCTATTCGTGCTCCAGCAAGAAGACCCTGTTCGTGCCCGAGGGGCACCAGCCCGGGGCCTCGCTGCTCCGCCCCGCCGAGACCTCGAAGACGATCCAGGTGCAGACGACGTCGTTGGACGACTATCTCCCCGATACGGGAAACGTGTCTGCGATCAAGATCGACGTCGAGGGTGCCGAACTCGACGTGCTGCGCGGCGCCGAGCGCACCTTGCGCCGATGCCGGCCGTTGATCGTGGTCGAGTGCGACCACCGCCTAGCGACGCTCGACAGGGTGAAGGAGACGTTCTTGCTCCTGCGGGGTCTTGGCTATCGAGGCCAATTCCTGAGCCGCGGGAGATTGCTTCCGTTGTCCGGCTTCGACCCGGAGATCCACCAGCGCGCCGATGGCGAATGGTTCTGGAAGCGAAAGGACTACTGCAACAACTTCATCTTCAGGAGCTTGCACGCGCCCACGTCCTGAACTGCGGATGAGCCGGGCTGGTCGATGATGATGTCACAGTCGCTGATCAATCGCCCCTCCCCCGCGCAGGACGAAACATTCCGGGAGCCGATCGAAACCATTTCGCCGCGCCTACGAAGTCGTCGTGAAACAGACCCCCGGCATGTTGCCGAACATCAAATCGACCGTAGGGGTTACCGATGTCCGCGTTGCTGAGCTTCATTTTCGAATCCTATTGCCTGAGCTGCCGGGCGATGTTTCCAGAGCTCAATACCGATCAGTCGACCGTCGCGGAGTAGCTCGCGGCCGAGTGGCCGGAATTTCGATCCGAGATTGAGCCGCGCGGGCGCCGCCGGCTCACTTTGGCTGTCTGCTTGCAGACTGCTCGTCCGGAAAACCAACGCGCATCAAGCTTTGCTCTTCAGCTTAATGGCGGCTTCCATTTGACGCCGGCGCCCTTCATCCGCCACGTCTTGGGCGATGGAGTTGAACCATGTTTGAACTAGCCATGTTTGCCGCAATCTGTTTCATCGCCGCTGTCGCCCTCACGATCATTTACCAGCGGCGTCAGGACGTCCTCTACGGCCCCTATATCGCGGATGTCTCGTGGCCGACGGTGCTGCCCGACGACCGCATCGAAGCGTCGTCACCCTGAACCTGGATGTGCTCCCGGGAGGCACCGGGCAGGCCGTCGCGATCACGCCAGCGATGATTGCCGATCTGCATGACGCCCGGCTTCACAAGCCGATGCGCCCGCCGGAATCGTTGAGCAGCGCATCGAGCCGGTCTGGGCTCATCCTCTGTCCACCCGGAGTCTCTATGCTGACGCAGGCAGCGCCGAGACGCAGATAGGCGTTTGCCGTGAGCAGCGCATCCTGCGCGCTGCGGCACCTGATGGTGGCGATCGCGCTGGCGCTTTCGGCCCGGACGGTGAAGGACGCGGCGGCCATGAGGGGCGGGCTCGTCTGTAAGCGGCGGCTGAAATGAAGCCGAAGCTTATGCGACGGAGCCCGACGGTATCATTGAGGCGGATCAAAGCCGCCGGTCCCAGGCTTCGCTATGGGCGTCCCGCTCAGCTCCGATTCAGCGACAGGCTGATGCGGGTGACGATGCCGTCCCAATCGCGCTCCCAGGCCCGGGGGTAGTTGATCAGCACGCAGTGGACATAGCCCCCAACGAAGTTGCAGCGATTATACCAGACGTAATCGCCCTTGTAGCTCGACACCGCGAAGAAGCGCGAGGTGATCCGCTTGTACTGGATGTTCGGCGGCGGGTTCTTCTGGGCGAGGAATCGCGCCGGCGACTCCCGGGTGTCATTGGGCATCGACTGCACGGTCAGATTGGCGCGACCGTCCGCGGTCTGGAAGCGCTGGCCATAGCCCCCGGGTTGGCCCGCCGTGTCGCTGAAGATCGAGACGGGAATGTCGACCGACGTGCCGGTCTCCGGGATCCTATAGGTGTTCCAGCGCACCGATTCGGCCGGCGCGGCGTTGCTCCAGCACGCGGCGCATGCAAGCACAGCCATGGCCTTGATGATCGGATTCATGTCTGTCGTCCCCAACGGCTTGAGAAAACATGACGTTGAACCACCTTCGCGGCTCAGCGAAGGCAGCGTCCGCCATCAGCGGCAGGCGAACGCGCGACCCCAGTCGAAGGTTCATGGCTCCCGCAGGTCCCGTGCTCGATCGCTCCTCATCATTGAACCTGGGATGGAGCGACGTTCCGGGTTGCCGTCGGACCGTCGCCAGCCACGAGTTCGTGCGTCCCGGTCTCGGAGGGCTGCCCCAGTCTCCGCAAGAACGCATCCAGTTGCGGCGCGAGTTGCGAAAGGACAAACCTCGACCCTTCCGGGGTGAAATGGATGGTGTCCCAAACAATCGGCGTTTCCGCGTCGATCGTCAGCGGGCAACGCCTCTTGCTGCAAATCGTGTCGAGAATGGAAACGTATTGAACGAGCGGATACGCGCTGGCGATCTCCTTCAAGCGGTCGTCCGCCTTGAACGCCCCCTCTCGCGGCAAGAGCGAATTGCCGATTGGGACGTGCGTCTGCTCATGGTTGAACAACGTCGAAGCCAAGGGAGCGGGGAACTCGATCGAAGGACCGAGGAGCAGAACTGGAACGCCGGCTTCCTGAGCTGCCGCCAGCAGCGCGTTCAAATACCGATCGACGCGCCGTGCAGGAGGCTGGCCGTAGGTTTCGAGATAGGCGCGCCAATTGCCGGAAAGAACGACGCCGTCAAAGCCGTGGGCCCTGATCTGATCGCGTAGCAGCTGATTGACGTCGTTGCAGTTTCGCGAGGTGCTCAGCTTGAGCTCGACGAACGGGGGACAGGCCGCTGACGTAAGCTGCAGAAGATGATAGGCATCGGAGGATAGGTAGCTGCGCAATCCCCAGGCATAATGTGCGGCGAGACTGTCGCCGGCGAGCAGAATGTTGCGCTTGTTTGCGGCCGGCTTCAGGCACGCATCAAAGTCGTAGGCCGATGGCGGCTCATCGGGCTGCAAGAAGCAGCTGTGCGCACGATAGAACGGCTCCATCGTCCGGGAATCGTACCGGAGCATTCGTGCCTGGGATTGCGGGAAGCGATCGGCGTAGCCGTCATGAGCGATGCCGTGAACTCCGACCGCGATCAGGACGACGGCAATGCCCGCGATCACCGGGGAGCCACGCACGCCAACCCACTCCGTTCGCGCGCGTGCCGGCCGCTCGACGATGACGTAAGAGAGATAGGCCAGCAGCAGCGAGCACAGCAGGAGCCCGGCGGTAGCAAACGCCGAGGTCGCGACATCGAGCGGCAGCGCGGCCCTGCCGAGGACGAACACCGGCCAATGCCAAAGATAGAGCGAATAGGACAGACGGCCGAGGAAGGCTCCGGTCTCGCGGAACGGCAGCCGGGGCCTGCCCTGCTCCTGATTGAAGGCGACAATATAGAACGCAGTACCGAGACAGGGAATCAGCGCATGCAACCCGGGGAATCGTGTCTCCGCGCGGAAGATGACCACGGGAATCAGCATGGAGCCCATGCCGGCTGTCGCAAGGATGAGACGCGCCTCGCTTCTGACCGGTGACCATCGATGCAGAAAGAACGCGATGCTTCCGATCAAAAACTCCCAGGCCCGCAGCGGGGCGATGTAGAAGGCGGCAGAGGGCGATTGCTTGATCCAAAGCTCATCGAGCACGCACAGCGCGACCGTTCCGGTGACGATCAGTCCGAGCGACAGCTTCGACGTTGGGTCGGGAAACAGCCTGCTCCAGAGCCAAGTCACGACCGGAAACAGGAAGTAGAACTGCTCCTCCACCGACAATGACCAAGTGTGGATGAGAACCTTCCCGATCGTTGGAAGATCGAAATAGCCGGTCTGCGACCAGAAGAAGATGTTCGACGAAAACAGAAGCGTAGAGACCGCGCTTCCGAAAAACATTCGGTAGTCGCCAGGAGGCGCAAAGAACCACGCGACTATCCCGGTGACGACAATCATCAGGTAGAGCGCCGGAAGCAGGCGCCGCGCCCTTCGTTCGTAGAAGGCGATGAACGAAAACGAATTGGATTGAATGCCGGTCCAGATGAGCCGGGAGATCACATAACCGGAGATGACGAAGAAGATATCGACGCCGACAAACCCGCCGCCAAAACCTGGCAACTCGAAATGAAATCCAATGACCGAAATCACGGCTACGGCGCGCAGCCAATCGATGTCCGGCCGGTACTCCAAAACCTTTGTGCGCGTCATGCTGGTAGCCTGGGCGGGCCATTCGCCCTAACGAGTTACCTGCTGACATGTCCGCAAATGGATTGCAACGTACCGAAACACACGGAAATACCGTTCTTGGTTGGTGTATCCGAATTGCCGCACCATCTCACGGCCCCGCCGCGTGGGGACGCCGACGGATCGCAGACCCAGCGGGAGGCCATTCGCCTGCGGGGGTCATCCCGCGAGCATCAAGAGAACTCGCACTCGGTCCCGATCCCGGTGCTGACTTCGAGGCGGTGATTGGAAGCCCGACGCGCCAGAGAGAATGGCAGCACCGTCAAGGCCAACATGCCGGCAAGCCGGATCATTCACTGCGCCAGCGCGCCCCCGCCCGACGCAGCTTTCGACACAAGGACCGCTTGTGTGTCCGTGACTGACCAGCCCTCCGCCTTGATTGCCCCGGCCTAGCAACGCGCTGTCGTCACGCGGGCAGACGTGCCGCGCGTACTCCCGCGATCATCATCCACGAAACGCCTGCCACGCTGACGCCTCAACTAGGCTCGACGCGAGACGCACGCGGGATCCACGCTCGATGATTGTGCGGCTGTTGTTTGATGAGCACACCCACCCGCGAGATTTCAGCGACCGCCTTCCGTCGTCACCACTCACATGATACCAGTCATGCCAAAGAAGCTGGCGAGCGAGTGGCGACATCGCCATAGCCGTTAACACCTCGCCACAAATCGGCCGAGGTCGAGGTGGGCTGCCTCTATACTTCGAGTTGCTTTTGCAACCGCATTGGCGTCGTACCTCGGACAGTGCTTATCGGCACCGGCCCGCGCAGGCTGAGCGCGCCTAAACCGCTTCCCTGAAGGAATTTGGCTTAAAAACGTGCGACGCCGCGTCTCCGCAACCTGGCAACTTCTTTCAACAGCCAAAACGTGCAACAATACTGCACGCAACTAATATCAACCTCAGATTTAATTTACTGATCATTTACTTTCCGCAACTTTGCCCCAAAAACTGCACGATGCTGGGTTCCTCTTTCACAATTAGAACTCTTCTGGGGCCCTACAAAAACCACCTCCCCAGAAACGGGATCTAACAACCTCGGATATACTTTTCAAAACTCACTCTCCGTCTTCGTTTCGCGTACAGAGGTCCCACAATGACAACACTCATCAAGGCTCTCCCGACCCATCTCGAAGAGACTCGTATCGACTCCGAGAAGCTGCGCACGATCCTGATGCTCTGCGGCGCCACTGCGTTTGGCTTCATTCTCCACGCCACCTACGGTCTCGATCTCAGCTACGCCTTCTTCTGATTTGATCAGTCTGCCGGTCGAGGCTGGCGGCTCTTCATTGCCGGACGCAATCGGCGTCGGTCCGGGCTCGCGGGGTTGTTGAACGGCCCCGCGCGTCGCCTTTTCGAAGTGATACGCGCCACGCGAAGAATATGGCAGATGCCGTCCATTGCAGGCTTGATCGTGCTTTTGCACAGCTTGGCCGCGCCGCTCCCACAATTCCGCCGCGACGACGCGACACGCTGAGGGTGTTGAGGATTGCGGTTGCTTGAGGACGAGTAGCGTCATGCGTTCACCAGTATATGATCTCTATCAGATGAAGCAGGATCGCTTGCCGAAAGGAGCTCGTTCGGCATGGCTGAGGACGAGGCCGAATGAGCCGCCGCCCGCCGCCGACGACTGGGTCTTCGTCGGCAAGGAACGGCATCCGAGCCGGTGGACGGTCGCGGAGATGAATGAAAAAGGCACCTGCTACCGCGAGATCCCGATCTGGCTGTCGAGCCGCCGCAGCATGATGGCTGGATCGGCGGCCGAAAGCGGCGCTCAGCCGCCGGCCGCCTGAGATTCATCGGAGATCGCTGACGATGGCCGCTACGCGCCACGTTCGTCAGCAAGCCTCGCCAGGGCAATGAGCGGGATCGGCGGTCCTACGCGAGTTGGACGCCGTAATAGTCGTCGACCTTGCGCCCCGCCCCGGCATCCCCCCAGTCCCACTCACGCTCGTCGGAATATTTCGGCGCGCCTCGCAGTTGGTTCTCGGTCACGCCGGTAACGTAGCCGCCGAGTCGCGTGTCGTACTTCAGGGATTGCCAGGGCAACGGGTAGTGATCATTCCCAAGCCCGAGGAAACCGCCGAAGCCCAGGACGGCATACGAGACCCGCCCGCTCAGCTTGTCGATCATCACGCGTTCGATGGTGCCGATCTTGGTGTCGTCGGCGCCATAAACGGCCGTGCCTTCGACCTTGTCGCTTCCAATCAGGTTGCCATATTCGCGTTCATCGAGCATCGACGTCATGTGGTCCTCCCGGTGCGAGTGGATCGATAACGTTCGGCCGTCACCGGCCGTTCCCAAGAGCCTGAAGCGCTCTCAGTCGGCCTCCGACGGGTTACCGTCCTGCTCGGGATGACGTGTCGCCTCGCGGGACGGAGCATCCGGAGATGTGGTCTTATGAACCTGCTGCGCACGCTCCTTGTCGGCGGGCTGATCCTCACCGCGTCCTGTCCTGACGATGCCTTGGCCTTGCTGCGCCATCGGATGGCTCTCCTTGGTTGGTGATCCACGAAGGGCGCCGGATTGGATAGCGCTGACGCCGCTGCGATTCGATCGAAACGACGCGGGCCGCGCCTGTTCGTTCCCTCCTTGAGCCAACAGGCCGCAGAGCCGACCGCGCATCTGGCGCAACACGGTGCTTTGAGCGATCCAAACGAAACGTTGGCGATCTCAGGCTGTTGACCACGTCCCTCGAGAGGAGACGTTCTGCCGGCGGCTGGTGCAACAGGCCGTCGAAGCACTCGGCGGACTCGACATTGTCGTCAATAACACCCGCGCGGCAGCAGACGCGTCAGTCGACCCTGGATGTCTCGTCCGAAGATTTCGACGCGACGATGAAAACCAATATCTATGCCCCGTTCTGGATCATCAAGGCCGCCCTGCCCCATTGGCCAAGCAGCTCGGACCGAAGGCCATACGCGTGAACGCCGTCACGCCCGGCCGAATCTGGACGCCGCTTCAGGTCTCCGGCGGGGCCACGATGGAGAAGATGGAGAAGTTCGGCTGCCGCTGGTTCAGATGTGGGTGATGGGCTGCGGCAGCGAATACGCTTCCGTATGCACCTGACGAATCGTCGTGAACGCGGCGACGGCCGAGGCCAGGCTGAAGGCCGTCAGCAGCGCAATGAGAACGGTGCGGGGGGTCATGGGACGCTCCTCCATCCAGATTGGTTACTCGCGTAGCGCGGTCCGGCACTCGCCGAGCGGTGCGATTTCGCCATCGAGCCAATCCTGCTGGAGCGCGAGCGCTTTCCAGCCTTGGGCCATCCGTCGATAGCGCCGGAACGCCGGCTCTCCCTCGGCGCGCTCCGCGAGCTGGAGACAGTTGTCTGCGTTCTCTCTGAAAAGATCCGATCGTTTCATCTCAATCAGCTGGGAGCCACGGCGGACCGCCGCAACTCTGTTACACGATATTAATGTTCGCTCTGCGCTGGTGGAACATGGCGCACGTTGCAGCGCGGGTCCTGCTCAGAAGCGACGCGACACTGCCAACGTGAAGGGCCTGCATTCTTAGGCGTCTCGGGATCTTCGGATCCGTCGGCATCCCGGCGCCATTGCTTCCGGCATCCCCGTCTCTGCCGTGGTTTCCATTGCTAGTCCCCTTCGGAGGCATCAAGACGGCAGCAATAGCGAACTTGAGGCAGGTTCTCCTCTTACTCGAATGAGACGCGCCCCCTTTCCCCGTTCCAATGGAAATCGCCTCCTTCGTCAGCGACGAATACATGGGAACCCTTTTCCTGGATTGGAGTTGAAGCACTCGCGCCAGTAAAGGCCGGTTCCATTAGCCTTGGAAATCGGCATCCTGGCTTGATTTGAGTAGTTGCGGCGGCTTCTATGGCCGCCGGCTATCCGAGTCTCGGATTTTTGCTGGTAGACGGTCTGCCACGGGGAACTTGATGAGCGATCTCGATTCTGCTGCCAGTCCGATGCCCGAGCGCCAAGGGTTTGGCCGCCAAGGCAACGGAGCCGAGGCGGCCGATGCCAGCCAGGACCTGCTCCGCGCTCTCCAGGCCATGCGTTCCGGAGATTTCTCCGTGCGTATGGGCGGCGACTATCTCGGCATCGACGGCAAGATCGCCGACACGTTCAACGAGATCATTGCGGCCAACGAGCGGATGGCGCAGCAGCTCGAGCGCGTCGGCCAGGTCGTGGGACGGGAGGGAAAGACGCGCCAGCGCGTGCGGTTCGGCATCGCAAGCGGCTCCTGGGCGGATATGGAGAGTTCGATCAACACGTTGATCGACGATCTTCTATGGCCCACCCGTGAGGTGACGCGCGCGGTTGCCGCCGTGGCCCAAGGCGACCTCCTGCAGACCGTGAAACTGGACGTCGATGGCCGGCCTCTGGGCGGCGAGTTCCTGCAGTCGGCGACCATCGTCAACACGATGATCAAACAGCTCAGCGTCTTCACGTCCGAAGTGACCCGCGTGGCGCGCGAGGTCGGCACCGAGGGCAAGCTCGGCGGCCAGGCCCAGGTTCCCGAAGTCACGGGCGTCTGGAAGGACCTGACCGAGAGCGTCAACTCCATGGCCAATAATCTCACCGGCCAGGTCCGCAACATCGCGGAGGTGACGATCGCAGTCGCCAATGGCGACCTATCGAAGAAGATCACGGTCGACGTTCGTGGCGAGATCCTGCAGCTGAAGGAAGCCATCAACACGATGGTCGATCAGCTCAGGTCGTTCGCGTCGGAGGTGACGCGTGTGGCGCGCGAGGTCGGCACCGACGGCAAGCTCGGAGGTCAGGCCATCGTTCCCGGCGTTGCCGGCACCTGGAAGGACCTCACCGACTCCGTCAACGCGATGTGCGGCAACCTCACCGCTCAGGTCCGCAATATCGCCAACGTCACCACTGCGGTCGCCCGCGGTGACCTGTCACGCAAGATCACGGTCGACGTGCGCGGCGAGATCCTGGAGCTGAAGGACACCATCAACACGATGGTCGACCAGCTCAACGCCTTCGCATCCGAGGTGACGCGCGTGGCGCGCGAGGTCGGCACCGAGGGCAAGCTCGGCGGCCAGGCGCAGGTGCCCGGCGTTGCCGGCACCTGGAAGGATTTGACCGACAACGTGAACTTCATGGCGTCGAACCTGACGGCACAGGTCCGCAACATCGCCGACGTCGCCACGGCCATCGCCAGCGGCGACCTGTCGAAAAAGATCACCGTCAACGTCTCCGGCGAGATCCTTCAGCTGAAGGAAACGCTGAACACAATGGTCGACCAGCTCAATGCGTTCGCCGGCGAGGTCACGCGCGTGGCGCGAGAGGTCGGCACCGACGGTCGGCTCGGCGGACAGGCCAACGTGCTCGGCGTCGCCGGCACCTGGAAGGATCTCACCGAGAGCGTCAACTCGATGGCGTCGAACCTGACGGCGCAGGTCCGCAACATCGCCGAGGTGACGACCGCCGTCGCCAATGGCGACCTGTCGAAGAAGATCACCGTCGACGTGCGCGGCGAGATTCTGGAGCTGAAGGACACCATCAACACGATGGTCGACCAGCTCAACGCGTTCGCCGGCGAGGTGACCCGCGTCGCGCGCGAGGTCGGCACCGAGGGCAAGCTCGGCGGGCAGGCCATGGTGCGCGGAGTCGCGGGCACCTGGAAGGACCTGACCGACAGCGTCAACTCGATGGCCTCCAACCTGACCGGCCAGGTCCGCAACATCGCGGAGGTCGCCACCGCCGTCGCCAAGGGCGACCTGTCGAAGAAGATCACGGTCAACGTCTCCGGCGAGATCCTTCAGCTGAAGGAGACGCTGAACACGATGGTGGACCAGCTCAACGCCTTCGCCGGCGAAGTGACGCGCGTGGCGCGCGAGGTCGGCACGGACGGCAAGCTCGGCGGACAGGCCGAGGTGCCCGGCGTCGCCGGCACCTGGAAGGATCTCACCGACAGCGTCAACTCGATGGCCGGCAATTTGACGGCGCAGGTGCGCAACATCGCCGAGGTGGCAACGGCCATCGCCGGAGGCGACCTGTCGCGCAAGATCACCGTCGACGTGCGCGGCGAGATCCTGAGTCTCAAAGAGACGCTGAACACGATGGTCGATCAGCTCAACCGCTTCGCGGGCGAGGTGACGCGCGTCGCGCGCGAGGTCGGCACCGAGGGCCGGCTCGGCGGCCAGGCCAACGTGCCCGGCGTCGCCGGCACCTGGAAGGATCTCACCGACAGCGTCAACTCGATGGCCGGCAATCTGACGGCTCAGGTCCGCAACATCGCCGAGGTGACCACGGCAGTGGCGCGCGGCGACCTGTCGCGCAAGATCACCGTCGACGTGAAGGGCGAGATCCTCGAGCTGAAGAACACCATCAACACCATGGTCGATCAGCTCAACGCCTTCGCCTCCGAAGTGACGCGCGTGGCGCGCGAGGTCGGCACCGAAGGCAAGTTGGGCGGCCAGGCCGAGGTGCCGGAAGTCGCGGGCACCTGGAAGGATTTGACCGACAGCGTCAACTTCATGGCCTCGAACCTGACGGCCCAGGTGCGCAACATCGCCGAGGTCGCGACCGCGATCGCCGGCGGCGACCTGTCGAAAAAGATCACCGTCGACGTGCGCGGCGAGATCCTGCTGCTCAAGGACACCCTGAACACGATGGTGGAGCAGTTGCGCTCGTTCGCGGCCGAAGTGACGCGCGTCGCGCGCGAGGTCGGCACCGAGGGCCGGTTGGGCGGCCAGGCCGTTGTGCCCGGCGTCGGCGGCACCTGGAAGGACCTGACCGACAACGTCAACCTGCTCGCGGCCAACCTGACCACGCAGGTCCGCAACATCGCCGAGGTGACCACCGCCGTGGCGCGCGGCGACCTGTCGCGCAAGATCACCGTCGACGTGAAAGGCGAGATCCTCGAGCTGAAGAACACCATCAACACCATGGTCGATCAGCTCAACGCCTTCGCCGGCGAGGTGACGCGCGTGGCACGCGAGGTCGGCACCGAGGGCAAGCTCGGCGGACAGGCGCAGGTGCCGGGCGTTGCCGGCACCTGGAAGGACCTCACCGATACCGTGAACTTCATGGCCGCGAATTTGACCGAACAGGTCCGCGGCATCGTCAAGGTCGTGACCGCCGTCGCCAATGGCGATCTCAAGCAGAACCTCACGGTCAAATCGAAGGGCGAGGTCGCAGCGCTCGCCGAAACCATCAACAACATGACGGAGACGCTGGCGACCTTCGCCGACCAGGTGACGAGCGTTGCCCGCGAGGTCGGCGTCGAGGGCCGGCTCGGCGGCCAGGCCAACGTGCCCGGCGCGGCCGGCACGTGGAAGGACCTGACCGGCAACGTCAACCTGCTTGCGGCCAACCTGACATCCCAGGTGCGCGCCATCGCCGAGGTCGCGACGGCCGTGACCAAGGGCGATCTCACCCGTTCCATCCAGGTCGATGCCCGCGGCGAGGTGTCCGAGCTCAAAGACAACATCAATACGATGATCACCAATCTGAGGCTCACCACCGACCTCAACACGGAGCAGGACTGGCTCAAGACCAACCTGGCCAAGTTCACCAACATGCTGCAGGGCCAGCGCGACCTGACCACCGTCGGCCGCCTGCTGCTGACCGAGCTGACGCCGCTGGTGAACGCCCACCGCGGTGTGATCTACCAGGTCGAGACCGAGTCCACGCCACAGCTGCGCCTGCTTGCCTCATACGCCGATGACGGCATCTATCCTCACCGGACGCACGTCCAGTTCGGCGAGGGGCTGATCGGACAATGCGCGATCGACAAGCGACAGCGGCTCGTCTCCGAGATTCCATCCGACGTCATCCCCGTGGGCTCCGCCCTGCTCCGCGCCGTCCCGAAGAACCTCGTGGTGCTGCCGGTGTTGTTCGAGAACCAGGTCAAGGCGGTGATCGAGCTGGCGTCGCTTAGTTTGTTCACGACGTCGCAGATGACGTTCCTCGAGCAGCTCACCGACTCCATCGGCATCGTGCTCAATTCGATCGAAGCCACGATGCAGACCGAAGGGCTGTTGAAGCAGTCGCAGCAGCTCGCCGCGGAGCTTCAGACCCAGCAGCGCGAGCTGCAACAGACCAACGAGCAGCTCGAGCAGAAGGCGCAACAGCTCGCCGAGCGCAACGTCGAGGTCGAGCGCAAGAACCAGGAGATCGAGCAGGCCCGCCGCGCGCTCGAGGAAAAGGCGACCGAGCTCGCGCTGACATCCAAGTACAAGTCCGAATTCCTCGCCAACATGTCGCACGAGCTGCGCACGCCGCTCAACAGCATCCTGATCCTCGGCCAGCAGCTGACCGAGAATCCGGACGGCAATCTCACCCTCAAGCAGGTCGAGTTCGCCCGCACCATCCATGGCGCCGGTACCGATCTGCTCAATCTGATCAGCGACATCCTCGATCTCTCCAAGATCGAGTCCGGCACCGTGACGGTCGATGCCGAGGAGATCCTCACCACCAACCTCCTGGAAACCGTGGGACGTCCGTTCCGCCACGAGGCGGAAAATCGCCTGCTCGCCTTCAACATCGACGTCGACCCGAACCTTGCGCGTAGCATCGTCACGGATTCCAAGCGCCTGCAGCAGGTGTTGAAGAATCTGCTCTCGAACGCCTTCAAGTTCACCGCCGAAGGAGGGGTGCGCTTGAAGGTATCTGCGGCGCTCGGCGGATGGAGCGCAGAACATCCGGTGCTCAACACTGCACCGGCCGTGATCGCGTTCGAAGTCTCGGACACCGGCATCGGCATTCCGCAAGACAAGCAGAAACTGATCTTCGAGGCGTTCCAGCAGGCGGATGCCGGCACGAGCCGCAAATATGGTGGCACCGGCCTCGGGCTCGCGATCAGCCGCGAGCTCGCCAACCTCCTGGGCGGCGAGATCCATCTCAAGAGCGCACCCGGCAAGGGCAGCACCTTCACGCTCTATCTGCCGCTCAAATATTCAGGTCCCGCAACGACGCCGCGCGTCAGTCCAGCGTCGCCCGTTCCCTACGTTCAACCCCCAGCCCTACAGCAAGCGGCCGCACCGGAGCGCGGGATCGAGCCCCCGCCGGACGATCGTCTCGACCTCGAACCCGGCGATACGATCCTGCTCGTGGTCGAGGACGATCCGCACTACGCGCGCGTCCTGATCGACCTTGCGCGCGACAAGGGCTTCAAGGTCCTGATCGCCGGCCGCGGCGCCGAGGCGCTGGACCTCGCCAAGCAGTATCAACCGGCCGCGATCTCTCTCGACGTCTTCCTGCCGGACATGCTCGGCTGGACCGTTCTGAGCCAGCTCAAGCACAATCCGCTGACGCGGCACATCCCGGTGCAGATCATCACGCTCGACGAAGACCGCCAGCACGCTTTGGCGCGTGGCGCGTTCTCCTTTGTCAGCAAGCCTACGACAACGGAAGGCGTCAGCGCGGCCCTGTCGCAGATCAAGGAATACGCCAAGCCGCGACGCAAGCGGCTGCTGATCGTCGAGGACAACGCGGCCGAGCAACTCAGCATCCGCCAGTTGTTGGATCACGACGACATCGAGATCATCGCGGCGGATACGGGAGCTTCGGCGCTCGAGACGCTGCGCAGCGCGCCGTGCGATTGCGTGGTTCTCGATCTGCGGCTGCCAGACATGAGCGGGTTCGACGTACTCGATCAATTGCGCTCCGACGATTTCTTGTCGAGCGTTCCGGTGGTCGTCTTCACCGGGCGGGAATTGTCGGCCGAGGAGGATGCGGAACTGCATACGATGGCGCGCAGCATCGTCGTCAAGGGCGTCGAGTCACCGGAGCGGCTGCTCGACGAGACGTCGTTGTTCCTACACCGTGTGATTACGGAACTGCCGCTCGAGAAGCAGCGCATGCTGGAGAAGCTGAACAGTTCCGACGAAGATCTGATCGGCAAGACGGTGCTGCTGGTCGACGACGACGCCCGCAACATCTTTGCTCTCTCCAGCGTGCTGGAACGCCGCGGCATGAAAGTGCTGACGGCGACCACCGGAAGCGAAGCGATCGACCTGGTGCAGAGCAATCCCGCGATCTCGATCGTCCTGATGGACATCATGATGCCGCAGATGGATGGTTACCAGACGATCGGCGTCATTAGGCAAAATCCCGCCTTCGTCCGGCTCCCCATCATCGCGTTGACCGCGAAAGCCATGAAGGGAGACCGCGAAAAGTGTCTCGAAGCTGGCGCCTCCGATTATCTGGCAAAACCCGTCAACACCGAGCAGCTGCTCCTTGCGATCCGCATGTGGCTGCACCGCTGAACGGTTCATCATGATGGAACATGCGAAGGTCAACATCCTCCTGGTCGACGATCAGCCGGCGAAGCTGCTGGCTTACGAGGTCATCCTGAAGGAACTCGGCGAGAAACTCGTAGTCGCCACCTCCGGGCGCGAGGCGCTCGAAATTCTGTTGAAGAACGAGATCGCGGTGATCCTCGTCGACGTCTGCATGCCCGAGCTCGACGGCTTCGAACTGGCGCAAATGATCCGTGAGCATCCGAGGTTCCAGAAGATTGCGATCATCTTCATCTCCGCCATCCAGGTGAGCGACTTCGACCGCCTTCGTGGCTATGAGATGGGCGCCGTCGACTACGTACCGGTTCCCGTCGTGCCGGAGGTGCTGCGCGCCAAGATCAAGGTTTTTGCCGAGCTCTATCGCAAGACACGCGAGCTGGAACATCTCAACCTTGAGCTGGAGGACCGGGTACGGGCCCGCACGGCCGAGCTTGAGCGATCGACAGCAAAGCTCGTCGAGAGCGAGCAGCGTCGGAGCATGGCGATCGCGGCCGGCAGGATGGGTTCGTGGGACTGGGACGGTGTCAATGGCGATTGGATGTGGGACGAGGGCCAGTACCGCATCTTCGGCGTCTCGCCTCAGAGCTTCGAGCTGAACACCGTGAACATCATGGCGCTCCTGCACCGGGAGGATGCCGAGCGTGCCCGCCAGGTGGTCGCGGAATTTAGCCGAGGCACGACATCGTACGAGGCTGAGTTCCGGATCAACCGGCCAGATGGCGAAGAACGCTGGTGCGTCGGAACGGCCGCAGCGACAACCGACAGGACCGGTCGCGTGATCCGCGTCAGCGGGGTCACGATCGACATCACCGAGCGAAAACGCGCCGAGGAACGCCAGAACCTGCTGACCCGCGAGGTCGATCATCGCGCCAAGAATGCGCTGACCTTGGCCCAGTCGATCGTTCGCCTGACAAAGGCCGACAGCGTGAAGACCTATGTCGACGCGGTAGAGGGGCGCATCAGCGCGCTGGCCCGCGTACACACCATCCTCTCGCTATCAAGCTGGGAAGGTGCGAAGATAAGCAGGCTGGTGGCCGAAGAACTCGCGCCCTATGCAACCGGCGGCCAGGTCGCCTTCGACGGCGCCGAGCTGCAACTCGAGCCGGCGACCGCGCAGACGCTGGCGCTGGCGCTGCACGAGCTGGTGACAAACTCGGCCAAATACGGCGCGCTGTCGGTCCGCTCCGGGCATCTCTCAGTCAAATGGACCATCGAGAATGAGCGCCTGGATCTGATCTGGATTGAAACCGGCGGTCCCTTGGTGCGCGCGCCGACCTCGCGCGGCTTCGGCACGCGCAGCCTGATGGCCAGTGTGGAAAGCCAGCTCGGTGGGCGCGCCTCGTTCGACTGGCGTCCCGAGGGATTGGTGTGCCGGCTGGTCGTCCCGCTCCGCCCCGGCGCGACCCCGCCGGAGATCACAAGCCCTTGCGCAACGGTGGCGCCGGGCGACGCACGACAACGCGCTGCGGGCTGACCGCTCCGGACGGCTCAGGCGGCCATGTCGCGCGAGATCCGGATCCGGACCGGGATCGACTTGGAGGCGGGCACCTTGCTCCCCTCCGCGTAGTGCCATAACGGAATCAATCCGTTGCATTCGGGATAGTAGGCCGCAACGCTGTAGCGCGGAATGTCGAACGCCACCGCCTGAAGCCCGCCCAGCGAGCGCGCCACGCCGTCATCGGCCTCGGTCGAAAGCCGAACCAGTTCGCCCTGCTTGATGCCCAGATCAGCCATGTCGCTCGCGTTCATGAAAACGATCTGACGGCCACCCGTGACGCCGCGAAATCGGTCGTCCTCGTTGTAGATGGTGGTGTTGAACTGGCCGTCGGCGCGCAAGGTCATCAGCTGATACACGCCATTGCCTTCCTCCGGCGGATTGAGTGCCGCCTTGGGCACGGTGAAGTTCGCCTTGCCGGTCGATGTCTTCCATTTGCGTTCGCGGGCGCCAATGGGCCGCGGAAAGCCGCCGGGCTGAAACAGGCGCTTGTTGAAGTCCTTGAACTGGTCGGGATAGGTTCGCTCGATGGCATCTCTGACGCGCGCGTAGTCGCCGACCCAGGCATCCCAGTCGACTCGCGGATTTGGCTTCAGGGTGGCCTTGGCGAGACCGGCGACAATGGCTGGTTCGGACAACAGGGTCTCGGCGACTGGCTGGCGCTGGCCGCGCGAGCCGTGAATGCAGGTAGTGGAGTCCTCCATCGAGACCGCCTGCTCTCCGCCCGCCTGCCGGTCGATTTCGATGCGGCCGAGGCACGGCAACAGATAGGTCACCTCGCCCGGAACGAGGTGACTGCGATTGAGCTTGGTTGCGATCTGCACCGACAGCCGCAGCTTCGACCATGCCGGCTCCATCAGCGAACGTTCCGGAACGGCGCGCAGGAAATTGCCGCCGAGGCTGACGAAGCCCTTCACGTCGCCCTTGATGATGCCCTGGCAGGCATCGACCGTGCTGAGACCGTCCCAGCGCGGCGGCTCGAAGGAATAAAGCTCGGCCAGCTTGTCGAGCGGCACCAGCTTGGTCTTCTCCGAGATTCCCACGGTACGCTGCCCCTGCACGTTGGAATGGCCGCGGACAGGCGAGATACCCGCCCCGGGCTTCCCGATGTTGCCGCGCAATAGCGGCAGATTCACGATCATCTTGGCGGTCTCGACGCCATGGCGATGCTGGGTAATTCCCATCCCATAGTTGGCTATGACGGCGCGTGAGCCTGCGTAGACCTTGGCGGCCTCCAGAATAGCGCTGCGCGTGAGGCCGGAGGAGCGTTCGATATCGCTCCACGACGCCTGCCGGCAGCAGGTTGCGAAAGCTTCGAAGCCGGACGTGTGCTGCTCGATGAAGGCGACATCGAGCACGCGCGGGCTCTTGGTCGCGACCGCGGCATCATCCGCCTCGATCACGGCCTTGCACAATCCGAGTAGCGCCGCACCATCGCCGCCAATGCGCAGCTGATGATACTGCGTGCTGATCCGCGTTCCCCCGGTCAGCACCATTTGAATGGGATTTTGTGGATTGGTGAAGCGCTCCAGCCCACGCTCCCGCAGCGGATTGAACGTGATGATGGGCACGCCGCGTTGTGCCGCCTTCTGCAACGGATGCAGCATGCGCGGCGAGTTGGTCGTCGTGTTCTGGCCGAAGAAGAAGAAGCAATCTGCCTTGTCGAAATCCTGAAGGAGCACCGTACCGACGGGGACGCCAATCACCTCCGGCAGAGCCACTGATGTGGATTCGTGGCACATGTTGGAGCTGTCGGGAAAATTGTTGGTGCCGTACATGCGGCCGAACAACTGATACATGTAGCTGGTCTCGAGCGAAGCCCGGCCCGAGGTGTACATCACGACCGAATGCGGATCGAGATTGTTCAACTCCGCGCCGACGTCACGAAAGGCCTCCTCCCAGCTCACGGCGACATAGCGATCCGCCGCAGCATCGTAGCGCAGGGGATGAGCAAGACGCCCTTGCTCTTCCAGCTGATGATCCGACCAGGTCCGCAACTCAGCTAACGTGTGCCGAGCAAAGAACTCCGGTCCGACCGTCTTGCCGGTGATTTCCCACGCGGTTGCCTTGGCGCCATTCTCGCAGAATTCGAACGGGTGCGGCTTTGCCGGCTTGGCCCAGGAGCAGCTGACGCACATGAAGCCGCCTGGCTTGTTCTGTTTGAGCAGGATCTCGCTGCCGAGCAGCGTGACCTCCTCCTGCGTCAGGATGCTCGCGACCGCGCGCACCGATCCCCAACCGCCGGCCGGAGCCTTGTAGTCCTCGATTTTTGCTTTCTCACTCACGACACATCTCCCGCGGCCCGTTCAAGAGCGGCAAACCCGGGATAAGCAGCGAAGTTCCGACGTTTCACTGAACGTTGCGAGGCCGTCGACCACTGGCCAATGTGCGATCGGGGGCGGAATTGGGAACGACCCAGCCCGCCGCGCGTCTTTTCTGGGCCTCTGGCGGCGTTCCCCCATTGCGCTGGAGGCGCTCCGTGTGGACTGCGGCCCAGCGTCCGAACACCTTCGGACGCTGGGCCCGTCCCCGCGCCCTGATCGCTGCGGACTCAGGCCGCATTGCGTTTGAGATGGCGGCCTTCCTTGACCTCTTCGATAATCTTGGCGCTGAAGGCTTCCAGATCGCTGGGATTGCGCGAGGTGATCACGCCCTGATCGACCACGACCTCCGCGTCCTGCCACTGAGCGCCGGCATTGGCAACGTCCGTCTTGATCGATTTGTAGGACGTCATCTTGCGCCCCTTGGCAATTCCCGTCTCGATCAGGAGCCACGGCGCATGACAGACCGCAGCAACGATCTTCTTGGCTTCGAAGATCTCCTTGATGAACCGCAGTGCCTTCGGCTCCATACGCAGCAGATCCGGATTGATCTGGCCGCCCGGCAGCACGATGGCGTCGTAGTCCGAAGCAGAAGCCTCGTCCAACGTCTTGTCGACCTTGACGGTCCGTCCCCAGTCCTTCTCATCCCACCCCTTGATCTCGCCCGGCGCGACCGAGATGATCTCCACGGTCGCGCCCGCCTGCTTCAAGCGGTCGCGCGGCACTTCGAGCTCGGATTGTTCGAACCCGTTGGTCGCGAGGATCGCGATCTTCTTTCCCTTGATGTCCATTGAATTCTCCTGGAAATTCGACACCGCGGGCAACCTCGCGCTTGCGTCCATGTTCCGCCGGGCGGGCCGGACGGATCGTTACAACTGGTCGATCGGATCGGCACTCTCCTGCGTGGAACCAGCCAGCACCTGCAGCAGTTTGTCTGGACGTGCCTGCCTCGAATGGACGGCCGGCTTTGAGCAGCGCGGCATCGCTGCCTCGATGGATCGCAATCTGGAGGCGCTCGTGCCCTACGCATTGTTTGAGAATGACGAACAGCTGACCCGTCCGTTTCGTACCGAGCGCGAGGTCTGGGAGGCTGCGGAACAGGCTGATCTCATCACGCTCGGCACGCACGGCGAAAAGATCCTGGACAACAATTTCGAGATCAAATCGTGCGAGGCTACCGCGGAAGAGCTCATGACCGTGCCGCCGGACATCGTCTTGCCCGAGGCTCGTACCTCCGAACCGGCGCCAACGACGGCAGCCAACAGGAAGTCGCAGGGCTCCGCACGCCCCAGCCAGGGTGCAACGGATCAGGATGAAGTCGGCTCGGGCGCGCCGAACAACGACCTGTCGCAAGTATCGGACCGCTGACGCACATCGGCCGGTCAGAGCCCTCGCGTCCGGAGGGTCCGTTTTTCGCTCTGGCTCCAGATGACTGGCATCGCTCCGCGATGCTCCCAACGCCGCCAGCATCTCATGCGTGCCGGGCGCCCCGCTGCTTGCGAGGCAGCAGGCTCGCCTGCTCCACCTTGAGCTGCTCGCGCTGCTGCCGCAGCCGCTCGAGAGTTTCCAGCATGCGCTGCAACAGCGCCTCGGCCGCTACTGTCGCCACTCCGGCTCGCCGCAGTTGCAGGATTTCACGACGCTGCCGCCCGACCTGTAGACGCATTCGATCGATCTCGTCTCGGACCCAACACAGATCGCGCATGGAGCACCCATAGGCAAGCATCGCCGCAATCTAGAACAAATCATGAACTTACGCAAGCCATTCCACAGGCGGGGGCATCCGAACTGATCAATGAGATCGAGACGCTCGCGGGGGACTGGAGCGTTCGTGCCTCAAGTAATCAGGACAACAGATCGACAAATGGTATTCCCATGTTGCCGATGCCGGCCTGGAGCCGTCGCGAATCAAGACCTGGTTGTTTAGTCTTCGCGGCATTTCGCGGGAGTGCACCATGGTTGCGGACAGTGACAGCAAGGTTGCCTGGCATCGCGCCCAGCTCAAAAAGAATCGTGCGGTCTTGAAGCAGATCGAGACGGCCCGGTTCACCGTCGGCGAGAGCGCCGACAGGAAAGCGCTGGAACTGACCAAGCGGCAAGTCGCTGAGCTCCAGCTCAAGATTCGTGAGTCCGAGCAGGTCATTGCCCAGCACGATAAGCAGACGCGACGCCCGCTGGCGACCGACCTGCGTAGCCTCTCCAACGTCGCCTGGCGCAACTGGACGGGCAACGGCCCGCGCTGAGTGTGGGCTCCTGCTGCGAGTCAGTCGACGACATTCCGACGCACGCCTTCCACCCGAACCGTCGAGATGGTCGAAGGCTCGGACGGATTGTCCTCAGGCCTCCAGCGCCTCAGCCGCTCATCGCTCCTCCGGAGTGCATCGAGATCGATGCGTCCTTCCGCCAGAGCTTCCTTGGCGCAAGCAAGCACGCGATGGAACTGGGTCCCGTCATAGGCCACCAGCAAGAGATCGGCGCCGCCATTGAGCGCTTCCACAACGGCTTTGCACAGATCATTGCCATAGACCGCCCCCATGACCAGATCATCCGTCACGATCACGCCCTGATAGTTCCAGCGGCCGCGAATGAGGCCATCGAGCACGGCCTTGGAATGTGAGGCAGGCCGTTCTGGATCGATCGCATAGACCATCACGTGACCGACCATCATTGCCGCGTGCGAGCCCTGCAGCACTTGTCGGAACGGCCGCCAATCCGACTGTTCCAACACATCGACTGCCGTGTCGAGCTGTGCCGAGAAGTGATGCGTGTCCGCCGCGACGCGCCCGAGGCCAGGGAAGTGCTTCACCGCCGCGCAAACACCGCTTGCTTCCAGGCCGCGGACATAACCAAGCGCGATGTCGCCGACCACCGTGGGATCGTTGGAGATCGCGCGCCGGCCGATCAAGGTGTGGAAGTCCAGTCGGTTGCGCGTCCAGCTCGGGCGAAGGTCGACGACAGGAGCCAGATTGAAGGTGATGCCCGCAGCCGCGAGCGCCTCACCTTGGGTACGTCCCATCGCGAACGCATCCTGCGCGCGGCGAGAGGCCGGCAGATCGGCCAGCGTCGCGAGGCCGGGCATGTTCGGCAGGGTCGGAGACAGGTGTGCGACAGTGCCTCCCTCCTGATCCGCCGCAACCAGCAGGGGCGACAGCCCGGCGCTCCGGCGCTCGGCCTGCAATCGCGCGATCTCGGCGCGCAATTGAGGCTCGGTCCGGCCACGTACGTTGTGGTGTGTCACATAGACGCCCGCGATCAATCCCTGTCGCGCCAGCGCGGCGGCGTCGTCCACGGCCGTGTAGCCGACGATGAAATGCCGGCCGAGCAGATGCGCCACGTCCGGGGGCGTGCGGAACGTCTCGTACTTGCGCCAAGCAAACATGAACTGCGTCGACGTCAGCATGATCAGCGGAACACACCATGCCACGACGAGAGCGCGTCCGGCGGCATCCCGCCGCCACCGACCGCCGAGCATCAGTAGCAGCGGAACGGCAAGTCCTATGAGAAGCAGGGCTGCGTGGCCACTGCCCCGCAGCCGAACCAGATAGGGCTCGTTGCTGTTCAGCGTGACGAAAATGAAGAGCAGAGCAAGAAGCCAGAGAACCGCGGTCCTGATACGTCCGAGCATGTGTGCAGCCGATCATCCCAGGGAAAGACGACCATTGCGTAACAATCACGCTTCCCCTGCGCCAGATGTGGAATCGCGTCTGCACGAAATCTGCAAACAAATCCTGAAATGCTGCAGACCGTCTCCGGCACCGCTGCACGCGCGAGGGTCATGCTCGCTTCATCGGCGGGCGCTGCCGACCGAGTCGTGACTCAACCAAGGACTACTTCAATGAAAGGCTCCGCCGAGCTGACGGCTTCCCCAGAGGCATCTGAGTCCATGTGGCACAAGTTCATCATCGCGATCGGCCTGCTCGGGCTCGCCGACATCCTGCTTTACGACCAGACGCTAGGCCTCTCCTTCCCGATCTTTGCGGCAGCGCTCTTCGCAGCCAGCCTCCTCGCCAATCACGACCGGATCCACCGCCCGCGCGCGATTCTTGCGAATATCGTCCTCGTTGCAGGCCTGTTGCCCGCGATCGAGGACCTGACGACGTTGTCGGTATTGATCGTCGTCCTCGGGACGATATCGGCCGTCGCCCTGTCGACCGATCCGGCCGCCGAAGGACTTCTCGTGCCGCTGAGCGCAGCACGGCAACTTCTTCTGATCGGACCGTTCCAACTGATCCCCGATACTTTGGCCACGCTTCGTGCCAACGATTTTACACGCATCGTGCTGACCTGGAGCATCCCCCTCGCCCTCAGCCTCGTCTTCATTCTCCTGTTCGCGGCAGCCAATCCCGTCATCGAGCAATGGCTCGACGAACTGCATCCTCAGCACATTGCGTCGAGCCTGAGCGTAGGCCGTCCCATCTTCTGGCTCCTGATGGTGTCCCTGATCTGGCCATTCATCAACTTGCGCTGGCGCCAACGAGGCAAGACGCAACGTCCTCCGATCGATCTCGATGGCGACCAGGCGCCGTCGGTCGTCAGCCCCCTCCTCAACCAGCAGACCGTCGTCCGCTCCTTGATTCTGTTCAACCTGCTGTTTGCGATCCAGACCGCCCTGGATGGCGTCTATCTGTGGGGACATGCGGCGCTTCCCAACGGAATGACTTACGCGACCTACGCCCACCGAGGCGCCTACCCGCTGATCGCTACGGCACTTCTGGCGGCCGCCTTTGTCATCGCCGCCGTCCGCTCGGGACAGGAGGGGTCGCGGCTCATCCGCCCGCTCGTCTATCTCTGGGTCGGACAGAACGTGATGCTGGTCGTATCCTCGATTCAGCGGGTCCACATCTATATCGAGAGCTATCTCCTGACGCAGTGGCGCATCGCGGCTCTGATATGGATGGCGCTGGTCGCCGTGGGACTGATCCTGATCATGGCGCGGATCATTCTGGAGAAGCCCAATGCATGGCTCGTGCGCATGAACCTGCTTGCGCTCGCGGCGACGCTCTACGGCTGCGCGCTGGTCAATTTCAACGGGCTGATCGCCGACTACAGCGTGACCAACAGCCGTGAGGCAGGACGCAGCGGGTCCGCCATCGATAGGGACTATCTTTCCAGCCTCGGTACCCAAGCCCTGCCGGCCGTGCGGCGGGCCATGTTGCTGTTGCCGCAGGACGCCGGTCTGCCCCGGATCCACGACCGGCTGCTGGACCAGCAGGTGGCCGAAATGGCGTCGTGGCGATCCTGGAGTTTTCGCGGCTGGCGCTTGCAGCGCTATCTCGATAGACATCCTCTAACGCAGAATCCCAGTTGATGCCTCGCCGCGGAGCCCTGGCCGTGTCCCCCCGAATCCTCATTGTCGACGATGACGCGCATATCCGCGAGGTCCTGCGTGTCGCCGTGAGCAAGGCCGGCATGGCGGTGACGGAGGCGGCCGACGGTCGGGCCGCGCTGGTCAGGTTCGCCGAGGACCGGCCCGACCTCATCGTGCTCGACGTCGGCATGCCGGAGTTCGACGGGCTCGAAGTCTGCCGGCGCATCCGCCGGACCTCGCAGGTGCCGATCCTGTTCCTGTCGGCGCGCGACGAGGAGATCGACCGCATTCTCGGGCTCGAGATCGGCGGCGACGACTACGTGACCAAGCCGTTCAGCCCGCGCGAGCTGGTTGCCCGCGTCAACGTCATTCTCCGTCGGGTCAACTCCGGTGCTGCGGATCGTACGCTCGAACCGGAGGAGCTGGCGCACGGCAGGCTTCGTCTCGACTCGCAGCAGCATCTGGCGCGCTTCGGCGATACGCCGCTGACGCTCACAGCGCTGGAGTTCAGCATCCTGCGCACGCTGATGACGCGTCCTGCAGTCGTTTTCAGTCGCGAGCAGATCATGACCGCCGCCTATCAGCTCAACATCCAGGTCTCCGACCGAACGATCGACAGCCACATCCGCAACATCAGAGCGAAGCTCGCAGCCGCGCATTGCGACGACGCGATCGAGACCGTCCATGGCGTGGGCTTCCGGCTCGGCCGCTGCGGCGCCTCATGATCGCGCCCAAGCCCAAGGCGAAATGGCGGCCGTCGCTGGGACAGATCGTCTTCAGCGTGCTGGCGCTGGTCGCCACCCTGCCCCTGGTCGGGCTGTTCTTCTTTCGCATCTACGACAACCAGCTGATCCGTCAGACACAGGCAGAGCTGATCGCGCAGAGCCGTGTGCTCGCGGCGGTCTTTGCCGAGGAGGTGTCCGCGCGCCTTGCCGCTGGCCTTCCGCTCGGCGCCGAAATCCCGCCCGAGGCACGCCCCGATTCCGCAGACGAGGTGACACCCATCCGTCCCCTACTCGATCTGCTGGCCAACGATCTGTTCGTCCGCCGCCCGGACGCCCGCGACGCGATCCATCCTGCGGATCCCGCCTATGTCGCGATTGGCGCGCGGCTGCTTCCGATCGTCAGGGAGACGCAGAAGGTCACCTTGGCCGGATTCCGTGTGCTCGATCCGCAAGGCGTCGTGATCGCCGGCCGCGATGAAATGGGCAAGTCACTCGCCCATATCGACGAGGTGGCTGCCGCCCTGAAGGGACGCTACAGCGCCGCGCTCCGCATTCGCATTCCGGACAAGACGCCGCCACCGATCTATTCGATCAGCCGCGGCGTCGGTGTCCATGTGTTCTCGGCCATGCCGGTGGTCGTCAACGATCGCGTCGCCGGCGTCATCTACACCTCGCGGACGCCCCGCAACATCTTCGAGCATCTTTATCAAGAGCGCGGCAAGTTCGTTGCCGCAGGCTCCGCCATTGTCCTCACGACGCTGCTGGTCGGCCTCATCGTGGCACGGACGATCACACGGCCGATGCGCGAGCTGGTCGATCGCGCCGGCAGGATCGGACGCAACGATCCCGCCGGCTTCCGCCCGCTCGCCCATTACGGCACCCGCGACTTCGCCGAGCTCGCCGAGCACTTCTTCGCCATGGCCGAGCAACTGGCCCAACGCTCCAACTACATCCGGAGCTTTTCCGCGCATCTGACGCACGAGCTCAAATCGCCGTTGACCTCGATCAAGGGCGCAGCCGAGCTGCTGCTCGACTCTCTGGCCAGTCCTTCCGAGACCTTGACACGCGCCGAGCAGGAGAAATTCCTCACCAACATCCTTGGCGACGCCGACCGCCTCGCGGCGCTGGCCCAACGCTTGCGCGAGCTGGCACGGGCGGAGACGGTGTCGACGGTCGAGGCCGGTAGCATAGCCGAGGCCGTCAGCACGCTGCGAGCGCGTTTCCCCTCGACCGTCATCGAGACGTCCGGCCCGGTCGAGCGCAGCACCATGCTCCCGAACGAGACCGCGCTGATCGTGCTCACGCATCTCGTCGACAACGCCGTCCGGCACGGCGCCCGGCGCATCCGCCTCGAGGCCGAGGAGAGCAAGGAGATGCTGATCGTCATCGCCAGCAATGACGGCGATCCGATCTCGCCGGAGAACCGCGACCGCATCTTCGATGCCTTCTTCACGACCCGGCGCGACAGCGGCGGTACCGGCATGGGGCTGGCGATCGTGCGCGCCATCATGGCAAGCCATGGCGGCGAGATCTCGCTGCGGCCGGGCGACAACGATGTTGCGTTCGAGCTGCGGCTGCCGATCGAAGGCCCCATGACGTCGACCTGAGATAGCGCAGTCTATTGGCGCCGCGTCAGAGTTGCCTCCGGTCGGTTCGTGGCAGCCGGCAATCCCCACCTCATTCAAGTCTCCGTCGGCGAAGATCTTCTCCCATTCGTTCGTATACGAGCAATGTATGCCACGGTGCCGCCGGCTGCATGGACCGGCCGAGAATGCCGCAGATCTGCATCGCAATTCGCAAATGACTTGGACCCGCGATCCGCGTAATCTTCGCCGCAATTGCACCATCGGCCAGCGTCCCCGCTTGGCCTTCGGGAGACCTTGATGAATTCGAGCCGTTTCGAGATCAGCCGCCGGGCCGCCCTCCTGACCTCCGCCGCCATCGCCGCGAACGTGGTCAATCCATTCCGGGCCTTCGCCCAGGAGACCCCGCGCAAAGGCGGCGTATTCAACGTGCATTACGGCGCCGAGCAGCGCCAGCTCAACCCGAGCCTCCAGGCATCGACCGGCGTCTACATCATCGGAGGCAAGATCCAGGAGAACCTCGTCGACCTCGATGCCAACGGCCAGCCGGTCGGCGTGCTTGCCGAGAGCTGGGAGGCGACGCCGGATGGCAAGACCGTCACTTTCAAGCTGCGCAAGGGCATCACCTGGCATGACGGCAAGCCGTTCACGTCGGAGGACGTCGCCTTCACCGCGATGAACATGTGGAAGAAGATCCTCAACTACGGATCGACCTTGCAGCTGTTCCTGACAGCGGTCGACACGCCGGATCCGCAGACCGCGATCTTCCGTTACGAGCGGCCGATGCCGCTCAACCTGCTCCTGCGCGCGCTACCCGATCTCGGCTACGTCTCGGCCAAGCACATCTATGAGAGCGGCGACATCCGGCAGAACCCCGCCAACCTCGCCCCCATCGGCACCGGTCCGTTCAAGTTCGTGAAGTACGAGCGCGGGCAATACATCATGGCCGAGCGCAACACCGACTATTGGCGGCCGAACGCGCCCTACCTCGATCGCATCGTGTGGAAAGTGATCACTGACCGCGCCGCCGCAGCCGCGCAGATGGAGGCCGGCGAGTTGCACTACAGCCCGTTCTCTGGCCTGACCATCTCCGACATGGCGCGGCTCGGCAAGGACAAGCGCTTCATCGTCTCGACGAAGGGCAACGAGGGCAACGCGCGCACCAACACGCTCGAGTTCAACGTCCGCCGCAAGGAGCTGGCGGATGTCAGGGTCCGCCGTGCCATCGCGCATGCGATCAACGTTCCTTTCTTCATCGAGAACTTCCTCGGCGATTTCGCCAAGCTGGGCACCGGCCCGATCCCGTCGACCTCGACCGACTTCTACCCCGGCGCCAATACGCCGCAATATCCCTACGACAAGGCCAAGGCGGCAGCGCTCCTGGACGAAGCCGGCTACAAGCCCGGCCCCGGTGGCAGCCGCTTCTCGCTGCGGCTGCTGCCCGCGCCATGGGGCGAGGACATCTCGCTGTGGTCGACCTTCCTCCAGCAATCGCTGGGCGAGGTCGGCATCGCGATCGAGATCGTGCGCAACGATGGCGGCGGTTTCCTGAAGCAGGTCTATGACGAGCACGCCTTCGACCTCGCGACCGGCTGGCACCAGTATCGCAACGATCCGGCCGTCTCGACCACGGTCTGGTACCGCTCCGGGCAGCCCAAGGGCGCGCCGTGGACCAACCAGTGGGGGTGGGACAACGCCAAGATCGACAAGATCATCGATGACGCGGCGACCGAGGTCGATCCGGCCAAGCGCAAGGCGCTCTATGCCGATTTCGTGCGCGAGGCCAATACCGAGCTGCCGGTGTGGATGCCGATCGAGCAGATCTTCGTCACCGTGATCACGGCCAAGGCGCGCAACCACTCGAACACGCCGCGCTGGGGATCGTCGAGCTGGCACGATCTGTGGCTTTCCGCCTGAGCCGGAATCCGTCAGGATAAGGCCATGCGCATCTTGAGCCTTGCGGGGCGGCGGCTCGCCGCCTCGATCCCCACCCTGTTCCTGATCCTGATCGGCGTCTTTCTTCTGCTGCAACTCGCGCCGGGCGACACGGTCGACGCGATGATGGCCCAGATGGGCGGCGGCGATGCTGCGACTGCCCGCGAGCTGCGCCGCTTCTATGGGCTGGATCTGTCGGTCCCGATGCAGCTGGCCAATTACCTGTGGCGGCTGGTGCGCCTCGATCTCGGATTCTCCGCGATCTACGGCAAGCCCGTCGCCACCGTGATCCTGGAGCGGCTGCCGCCGACCCTGCTGTTGATGACTTCGTCCCTGTCCTTTGCCTTTTTCTTCGGTCTTGTCTTCGGGGTGATCGCTGCGCGCGACGTCAACCGGTGGCCCGACACGCTGATCTCCACCGTGGGGTTGATCTTCTACGCGACCCCGTCGTTCTGGTTTGGTCTGATGGCCATCGTCGTGTTCTCGATCTACCTGCAGTGGCTGCCAGCCGGCGGCTTCGAGGATATCGGCGCGGTCACGAGCGGCCTCTGGCGCGTGCTCGACATCGCCCGCCACCTGATGTTGCCGTCCTTGACGCTCGGCCTGATCTTCCTGGCCATCTATCTACGCATCATGCGCGCATCCATGCTCGAGGTCCAGAACCTCGATTTCGTCCGCACCGCACGTGCCAAGGGCCTCGACGAGACCCGCATCATTACCCGCCACGTTCTGCGCAACGCGCTCCTGCCGATGGTCACGCTGATCGGACTGCAGGCGGGGACGATGCTCGGCGGCTCCGTCGTCGTCGAGACCGTGTTCTCGCTGCCTGGCCTCGGACGCCTTGCCTATGAATCGGTGGTCCAGCGCGATCTCAACACCCTGCTCGGCATCGTATTCGTCTCCGCGCTCCTGGTGATCGTGGTCAACTTCATCACCGATCTGCTCTATGCGCGGCTCGACCCGCGCATCACGGCGGAGAACTGAGCATGGACGCCGTGAAACGCTATTTCCGCAGTCCCTCCGCGGTGTTCGGCCTGATCCTGCTTCTCGTGGTGGTGGGCATGGCGATCAGCGCCGGCTATCTCTATCCGCGCGATCCGCTCGCGCTCGCCGGGCGTCCGCTGATCTGGCCGTTCGCCAATCCGCGCTTCCTGCTCGGCACCGACAATTCCGGCCGCGACATTGCCGCCCAGATCTTTCATGGCGCCCGCATCTCGCTCCTGATCGGCGGCGTCGCGACGCTGATTGCCGTGGCGATCGGCGTCATGGTCGGCGCGCTCGCGGGCTACTACGGCGGATGGGTCGACAACATCCTGATGCGCATCACCGAGGCCTTCCAGACGCTGCCGAACTTCGTGCTGCTGCTGGTACTGGTGGCGGTGTTCGGCTCGACCTTGACGACGGTCACGATCGCGGTTGGCATCGTGTCGTGGCCCGCGCCGGCGCGGCTGACCCGGGCGGAGTTCCTGTCGCTGCGCGGTCGCGAATTCGTCCAGGCCGGCCGCACGCTCGGCATGCGCGACACCCAGCTGATCCTGGGCGAGATCCTGCCCAACGCGCTGCCCCCGGTGATCGTCTATGCCGGCGTCGTGATGGCGGTCGCGATCCTCCTGGAAAGTGCACTCGCCTTCCTGCGGCTGTCCGACGCCAACGTCGCCTCCTGGGGCAACCTGATCGGTCTCGGGCGCGATGTGCTGCGCGTGCAGTGGTACGTGTCGGCGATCCCCGGCGTTGCCATCCTCATCACCGTGCTTGCGGTGTCGCTGGTCGGCCAGGGCCTCAACGATGCACTGAACCCGCGGCTGAAGCAGCGATGAGTCCAGCACAGCCCGTTCTGACCGTCGATCGCCTCAGCGTTCGTCTGCCGAAAGGCGCCGACCGCACGCATGCCATCTCCGAGGTCTCGCTTGCGATCGCCGAAAACGAGATCGTCTGCATCGTCGGCGAATCCGGCTCCGGCAAGTCGATGATGGCCAATGCCATCATGCGGTTGCTGCCCGACGGTGTAGGCACGGATGGCGGACGCATCCTGTTTACCGGGCGCGATCTCTGCACCGCCACGGCGGCCGAGATGCGCAGGATTCGCGGCGCCGAGATCGCGATGGTGTTCCAGGAGCCGATGACCGCGCTCAATCCGTTGCGCACGATCGGCGACCAGATCGGCGAGGTCTTCGACATCCATACCGATCTCTCCAAGGCCGAGATCAGGTCGCGCGTGCTGTCCCTGTTGTCCGACGTCCATATTCCCGATCCGCCGCGCGCGGCGAAGGCGTATCCGCACGAGTTGTCCGGCGGCCAACGCCAGCGCGCGATGATCGCCATGGCCTTGGCGCTCGATCCGAAGCTGCTGATCGCCGACGAGCCGACCACGGCGCTCGATGTCACGACGCAGGCCCAGATCCTCAAGCTGATCCGCGAGTTGCAGCAGCGGCGCAAGACCGCGGTGCTGTTCATCACCCACGACTTCGGTGTCGTCGCCGAGATCGCCGACCGCGTCGTCGTGATGCAGCATGGGATCGTCGTCGAACAGGGCGCGGCGGCGGATATCCTGCAACGGCCGCAGCATGACTACACCAGGCAGTTGATCGCCGCGGTGCCGCCCGTGGCGGCGCCCCCGGCACGCGAGCTGTCGGACCGGATGATCCTCACCATCTCCGGTGTCTCGAAAACTTATCGCACCGGCGGCTTCCTCGGCCGCGGCGAGCGCGTCACCCATGCGGTCAAGGACGTCTCGCTCGCACTGCCAAAAGGCGCAACGCTCGGCATTGTCGGCGAGTCGGGCTCCGGAAAATCCACCCTCGCCCGCTGCATCATTCGCCTGATCGATCCCGACGCGGGAACGATCATGCTCGAAGGTCAGGACTGGGCTCGCCTCTCGCGCAGCGAGATCAGAAGCCGGACCCAGCAGATGCAGATGGTGTTTCAGGACCCGTTCGCCTCGCTGAATCCCCGGCGCAAGGCGGTCGAGCTGGTGGCGCAGGGACCGATCGTGCACGGCACCGCGCGAGACCAGGCACTGACCGAGGCGCGCGAGTTGTTCAGCCTGGTGGGGCTCGACCCATCCGCCGCCGACCGCTTCCCGCATGAGTTCTCCGGAGGTCAGCGTCAGCGCATCGGGCTGGCGCGCGCGCTGGCACTGAGGCCCAAGGTGCTGGTCGCGGACGAACCGGTGTCGGCGCTCGACGTCTCCGTCCAGGCGCAAGTGTTGAAGCTGCTGACCAGCCTGCGCGAGCGGCTCGACCTGTCGATCATCTTCATCACGCATGACTTGCGCGTTGCAGCCCAGATCTGCGATCTGGTCGCGGTCATGAAGGACGGCGTCGTCGTCGAGCATGGACCCACGCACGACGTGTTCGGCAACCCGCAGCATCCGTATACGCAGGCTCTGCTCGAGGCCATTCCGGGCGGCGACTTCGCCCGGACCGAACATCCCACCTCTTAGCCGATCTCGCGCGCGTCGCGGTATCGGTACAAGAGCAGCATCAGCGGCGCAAACGGACGCAGCAGGGCGTGCGCCGGAATGGTGACCGGCTCCGTGAATGGCAGCGCCAGCTCGTTCGCCGACACGCCGCGCACCGCTTTCGCAAGCTCCGCACCGAGGGGGATCGTGAGCGCGACCGCCCGGCCGTTGCAGCCGGTCCAGCCATAGGCATCAGGACCGAGGCGATGAATCCGCGGCATGTAGTCCGTGGTCATGCCGACATAGCCGTTCCAGACGTAGTCGAACCTGACCTCGCCGATCTGCGGCCACAGGCGCTGCAGGCGTTCGGCGACCCGCGCCTTCAGCCGCTCGGCCTTATTGCCGGGGCCGATCACGGCGCCGCCGGTGACCAGTCGGTTGCGGGCGTCGTAACGCGCAAAATAGAGTTCGCCATGGGTATCGGACATCGCCTGCCGCGCCGGGATGACGGTCTTCCGCACATTGTCCGACAGCGGCTGCGTCGCCATCTGCCACGACAGCACCGGCATCACCTCGTGCGCGATATCCGGTGCGAGCGCCTTGGAGAACTCGCCGCTATAGGCATTGCTCGCCAGCACCAGCGCGCGCGCCGACAGCTCCCCTCGTGCGGTGCGCACGATCCAGCGATCCCCCCGCCGGGCGAAATCGATCACCGGCGAGCGCGCATAGATCCGGCCTCCCAGGTTCAGCACCGTCCGCGCCAAGCCACGCGCCAGCGCGAGCGGATTGATGTGGCCGCCGGTCTTGTTCCAGAAGCCGCCATGCCAGGCGTCCGAGCCGAGCATGTCTCGCGCCTGATCGCGCGACAGCAGCTCGACCGGCGCGCCGAACTTCGACCACTGCTTGAACCTGCGCTCGGCGATCTTGATGCGGCCGGGCGTATGCACCGGCTGGACCCAGCCGGCCTGCTCATGCTCGGCGTCGATGTTGTACCGTCTCACGGTATCGAACAGACTGGACGCGCTGTCGCGTAACATCGCCACGAAGCGCTCGCCCGCGGCGCCATGACGCGCGACGAGATCGTCAGGATCGGGACGTGACAGCGTCGGAATGACCTGACCGTTGTTCCGGCCGGATGCGCCCCAGCCCGGCTCCATCGCCTCGACGATCGCGACATCGACGCCGGCCTCGCGCAGATGCAGCGCCGTCGACAAGCCGGTGAAGCCGCCGCCGATGATCACGACATCGGCCTGCAAGCTGCCCTGTAGCACGGGCAGATCAGGGCCAGGCGGGGTCTGTGCGGCCCACAAGGACGGCGGCCATTGAACGTTTTCTGCGGTCATGCTCATGGAGGACAGCTCATCCTTGCTGATCGACCAACATCCCGGAGGTCGATCTTGCCTTGCGCCCGGCGCCCGGCTGCGCCGGTTGCGGTGCATGGGTCGATTGGGCATAGTTCGGCCGCCAATATGCCAAGTTCGCTGCAAGGAGACAAACGCGTGGCCCTCAAGAATGTCATCGGTATCGATCACGCGGTCGTCGTGGTGAAGGATCTCGACGCGGCGGCGGATACCTGGAAGCGGTTGGGTTTTACGCTGTCTCCGCGCGGCACGCACAGCGCCAAGATGGGATCCGGCAATTACACCATCATGCTCGATCCGGACTACATCGAGCTGCTCGGCATCCTCGCCGAGACCGACCATAACGTTCCGACCCGCAACTTCCTCGCCCAGCGCGGCGAAGGCATCGAGCGCATCGCCTTCACGGCGATTGATTCCGCGGCCGGCGCCGAGGAAATTCGCGCGAAGGGCTTCGAGCCGATTGGTCCCATCGACTTCGAGCGTCCGGTGCCCCTGCCCGACGGCAGCATCTCGGCCGCGAAATTCCGCGTGTTTCAATGGCCGGTCGCGGAGGCTCCGGGCGGCCTGCGCATCTTCGCCTGCCAGCACAAGACGCGCGAAACGGTGTGGATCCCGGAACTGATGCGCCATGCCAACGCCGCCAGGCAACTGAAGCAGGCGCTGATCGTGACGCCGGATCCGGCCAAGGACGCGGCTCACCTGTCGCGCCTGATCGATCGCGACGGGCGAGACGAAGCCGACGGCGCCGTGACCGTCACCTCGGGCGGTGACCGCGCCGATTTCGTGTTCCTGACCAGGGACCAGCTCGCAGCGCGCTATCCGGGCGTGTCGCTTGCCGGTCTGCCGGAGCGGGGCGGCGCCGGCCTCGTGCTGGCCTCACATGATCTGACCACGACCGAAAAGGCTCTGGGGGCTGCAGCCGTGCGCAGCGGTGCGAGCCTGGTCGTGCCGCCCGCATCGGCCACGGGCACTCTGCTCGCTTTCGTGGCCGGCTGAGCGCCGGACTGTGGCCGCGCACGTCGCGGCCGCCACGATCTCATTCCGCCGGCTGGAACATGGCCGGCCGGCCGCGCTGGCTGTCGAGCCACCCGACCAGCCGATTCATGAGTCCGCCGCTCGACTCGGAGGGCTGCGCCGATGATACGAACGGATCGCAGTGACACTTCGCTCCGGCCCCGCGCGCCATCTTCGCAACCGCCTCCGTCATGGCCGGCGCGCCACAGGTGTAGACGACGTCGTTCGGTGTGAGCTCCGGCATGTGTTCGGTCGGCCGGCCGCTGCGAATCGCCGGCGAGACGTTCTGCGGCTCCGACACGATCGGGATGATCTTCACGTTCGGGAAGCGCGCGAGCCGGCACAGCGCCTGATGCATGTAGAACGACTGCAAGGTGCGCGACACGACGATGAAGACGATCTCGCGCTTCGGATTTTCGGTGATGGCGGCGACCGCGATCGCCCACATCGGGGCAAAGCCCGTGCCGCTCGCGACCAGGATGATTCGACCGCGATGCTTCTGCCGGAAGAACGCAGTGCCCAGCGGCGCCGTCAGCTTGACGCGATGGCCGACCTGGATGTCGCGGCCAAGCGCCGACGACACCAAGCCATCCTTCAGGATGCGGATGTGCAGATACAGCAGATGGCTGTCAGGCGCGCCGACCATCGGATAGGTCGGGCTGTAGCAACGCGTCGGAAAACCGCGGTACTGGACCTTGGCGTATTGCCCGGGGAAGAATCGCAGCGGCTTCGGCATCTCGATGGTGACACCGACGACATCGGGCGCGAGCCGGACGAGATCACCCACCTCGCAATTCATCGTCACCGTATCCGGCACGGGCTCCGTGATGATCTTCAGGTCGGACACCACACGCGCCTGGCACGCATGCGCCATGTCGCCTTCCATGCCGCCGAACAGCTTGCCGTCGACGACCGTCACTTTGCAGGATCCGCAGATTCCGCTGCGGCAGTCATGGGGCAGATCCACGCCGCTGTTGATGGCGCCGTCGAGCAGGATATCGCCCACATTCGCGTAGAACGTTTCCCTGTTGTACTGGATTTTGCAAATCTTACCCATCACTGCACCTCAAGTCGCATAGGCCGGATCTGCCTCGTATGTCTGATCTGGGTATGGTCGAACGCTGCGACACGCATGAACACGCCATTCTTGATCGGAACGTCGTACTTGCTTTTCGTGTCCATTTTGCGGGCAATTTCGAGCGTCCAATGGCCCGCGGCCCAACGCGCTGCGCAACGGATGTCCGCGCGATCACCGGTGAACTCGCCGCTGACGAGAACACCGGGCACGACGGTCCCGATCGGCGTCTGCGCATCCGCCTCGGCCGAGTACGGCACGGATTCGGCCTCCGTCATGAACCAGCGTGCGCCTTCACTCTCGCCGATGTTCGGATCGAGATTGATCTCGCCCATCGCCGCGGTCATCGCGGCGACGTCCTTCGGAAGACGCTTCGGTCTCACACCCCGATTCCCTAGTCTTGCGGCCTCCCTGTCGATCACGAAATTGTCCGAATAGTTCGCGGTGCCCGGATCCGACGCGAACCCGCCCTTGTAGGGCGTGAGTCCCTTGACCTGATCCGGTGTCGGCTCCGCAGGCGGACCGAAATGATCATCGTCCATCCATCCGGTCGGGCCGCCGCTCGTCGCCTTCCACAGCCAGGCGTCGGCATAGAGATTCGGCGCCGGCGTGTAGTGGATGCCGCGACCGGACAGGGTCGGCGGCTTGTCTGGCATCGGCTGCGAGCTCATGTGAAACGTTCGGTCCGCGGCCAAGGTGATCGGCAGCGTCGTGAACAACAGCGAGAACTTGTCCTCGTTGAAGTCGTTCTCGTCGCCCTTGTCGAATCCGTTCTGCAGGAGATGCCAGCCATCCGCCTTCTTGATCAGCGGCAGCTGCTTCAACGACCGCGTCGGATCCTCCCAGATGACGAGGAAGTAGACCCACGTGCCGTCATGCGCTGCCTTGATCCACACTCGCGATTCGCCGGTACCGTCGAAATTGTCGCCCTGGTTGGTCGTGACCATGTGCGGCTGGATGTTGCGCCAGACGCGATCCGACGAATCGCCGTCGAGGGTCGGCGCATCGGATGTGGCAATCCGGTACACCGTGACGGTGTCCTCGGCGTAGTAGTCGGCGGCGAACATCGCGGAACCGATCACGATCGCTGCGGCGATCGCGACCATGAACGGGTTGGATTGGAAGCTCGGATTGCGGCGGCGGGAATTGCCCTTGGCAGGTGTCGGCGGCGGACGCATGCGGCCTGGCGGCACACGCGGCTCGGAGCGCGCCCGCATCGGCTCCTCCATGCGCCGCGGCGCCGGCATCGGCTCACGCGCTGCAGGCCGCGCAGCGGGCGCCGGCCTCTTCGGAGGCGCCTCCGCTTCCTCCAGCTTTTCCGACTGCTCGACCAGCATCGTGAGGAGCTCGACGGGATCGAGCTTCGGCGGCGGGGGCGGCAACGGCGCCGGCCGGAACACGCGATAGAGCTGCATCTTTCCGCCGATGCTGAAGTGAACCAGGACGTGCAGCACCACGAAGGCCGGGATCACCCAGGTCGCGTACCAGTGGATCATCATGGTAACGTAGCCGGAGGCCACGCCGAAGAAGAGCATGCCTCCGGTGACAATCAGGATCGCCATGGAGATGAAAAGCACCCAATGCAGCATCACACTGATCGATCCCAGCCGCGCCGGCCGGCGGCCGAGCAAGCCCTTGAAGCGCATCTTGTCGATGGTGACGCGGCGACCGAGCCCTGACTTCGAGATATAGATCATGTAGGCGAGGGCCACGCTCGCGAGCACGACCCCAGCCGGCATGTGCCAGGTCCAGGTCCGGTGCCGGGGCAGCAGCCAGTCGAGATTGTTGGCGATCCACGCGTGTCCAGGCGCTTCGGTCGCCATGCGAAGCCCTGTCATGAAGGCGATCACAGTGGCCCCAACCAGGGTCCAGTGCAGGATGATCGTTCCATAGTCGGTCTTGCGGATCTTCATGCGTGCGCCTCCAGAGCTGCGCGCACGCGATCGGCGCGATTCACCGCCGACCCGGCGACCGTATTTCGTCTCAGCGGATCGATCCGGCGCGGGATGATTAGGTATTCAACCCTGCAGGCCGCCCCTCGACCCGAATCCATTCCCGCATCACGCGTCTCGATGGTGATGTCGTCCAGCAACTTTGTCGTCCCCCGGATACGCTTTACTAAGTGAGCAACTTCGTCCGACTTCGGCGTCACAGCGCCGTTCTGCACCCAATCGTTGCCCCGCTACGCTTGAACGTGATCGGTTGGATCACGCCTATGGTCGATCAGCTGCCGCGGCCCGAGCCGGTGACGAGTTGCTCGGATCACCCGCGGACTGATCTGCTTCGTCCTCCCTCGAGTTGATGTTGATCTCGTGCGCCCGATGCTGGACGGGTCACTGGTTCCACAGCGGCCGCACGTTCGATGATAGAACACATCGTCGGCCACCATGGCCGGCTGAGCTGATTGCACGTCTTGGATTGGTGCGCGGAGCCGCACGCCCTCGTGTTGCCGCCGCCATCATGATCGTTCTCAGCACCATCATCGAATACCGCATGATCGAGATGACAACGCCTGTGCGTTGCACCGCAGGAAGATTTATTCGCCTTCGTGGCGTCATTCGGCCCGGACCGCGACCAATGAGTACGGAACCAAGGTGATAGACGGACGAATGTGTGACGCGCGTCGCATGCCGATGGCTGTTATCACGCTGCAACTATCGACGATCGCGAACAGATTTCGCGCAGACCCGATCGCGCTGAGCGACGCCACAACTTTTCAGAGCCGGCCCGGCGCATTGCGCCTCGTGCCGGTCGTTTGCCCACGACGCTGCGACGGAATTGCCCACTTGTCCAATTGTTGCCGGAAAATCGTCGGTATCGACTGTCAATAGCGCGGAGTGAAGCACTGTGTTTTGGGAGACGCGCCTGGATGAGTCTGGCTCAAGACCGCCCGAGAACGAAAGCCGCGGCTGCCCTCAACGACCTTCTCTCGGGAAGCGACGATCCGGTGACGCGCGGGTTGCGCCAGGCTGTCAAACGCATGGCCGGCATCGGCGTGTTCAGCGGCGTCATCAACATCCTGATGCTCTCGGGCTCGGTTTATATGATGCAGGTCAATGATCGCGTCGTTCCGAGCAAAAATCTCGCCACGCTCGTCGGCCTGTCGGTGATGATTCTGGTCGTCTATCTGATTCAAGGCTATTTCGACGCATTGCGCACCCGCATGCTGTGCCGGGTGGCGACCGTGTTCGACGCGAGCTTGCAGGACGCGATTCATCACGCTCTGGCCACCCTGCCCCTGCGCGGCACCAAGCCGATGCTGATGCAGCAGCCACTGCGCGATCTCGACCAGCTCCGCGCCTTCATGTCGAGCATGGGACCGACCGCCTTTCTCGACATGCCATGGATACCGATCTTCCTGATCGGCATGTTTCTGTTTCATCCGCTGATCGGCATCACGGCCGTCATCGGCACGGTCGGAATCATCTCGATGACGCTGGTGACCGACCGGTTGTCGCGTCAGGCGAGCAAATCCGCCAGCGATACGAGCGCCGCGCGGCAGGTTCTCGCCGATGCCACCCAGCGCAATGCCGAGGTGATTCGCGCGCTCGGAATGCTGGATCGCTTCTCGGCACGCTGGAACGCCGTCAACGAGCGCTATCTGAAGGACAACATTCGCGCGAGCGATGTCTACGCCAATCTCGGGGCCGCCGCGAAAGTGCTGCGCTTCATCCTGCAGTCGGGCATGCTCGGCATCGGCGCGGCGCTCGTCGTCTCCGAGCAGGCCTCCGGCGGCGTGATGATGGCCTCGTCGATCCTGATGGGCCGCGCGCTCGCCCCGATCGAGATCGCACTTGGCAGCTGGAAACAGCTGGTCGCCGCGCGACAGGGCATCGCGCGTCTGCGCGATATCTGCAAGGCTACCGCCAGGCCGGAAGCTCCGCCGGTCGCGTTGCCCCGCCCGTTCCGCGAGCTGACCGTACAGGAGCTGACTGTCACCGCGCCGGGCACCGATCGGCCGATTGTTCAAAACGTGTCGTTCTCGATCAAGGCAGGCACGGGTCTGGCACTGCTCGGCGCGAGTGCCTCCGGCAAGACCTCGCTCTCGAAGGCGCTGGTCGGCATCTGGCCTGCACAGCATGGATCCGTCCGCCTCGACGGCGCAGCGCTCGACCAATGGAGCAACGAGGATCTCGGCCGCCACATCGGCTACCTGCCGCAGGACGTTGCCCTGTTCGATGGCAGCATCGCCGACAACATCTGCCGCTTCGACGAGAATGCGAGCTCGGATGCGATTCTGAAGGCGGCGCAGATCGCCGGCGTGCACGACATCATCCTGCGGCTGCCGGAAGGCTATTCGACGCGAATCGGCCAAGGCGGCATGTCGCTGTCGGCCGGTCAGCGGCAGCGCGTGGGTCTGGCCCGCGCGGTGTATGGCGATCCGTTTCTCATCGTCCTCGACGAGCCAAATGCCAATCTGGACACCGACGGCGAGAACGCGCTCAGCCGCGCCATTCAGATCATGCGGCAACAGAATCAGAGCATCGTGATCGTGATCTCACACCGTCCCAGCGCGCTGAATGCGCTCAACGTGGCGCTGGTGCTGTACGAGGGCAAGGCGATCGCATTCGGGCCCTGCCAGGAGATCTTTGCCCGCGTCGCCGGGGCCAACAAGGCCGCGGGACCTGCCGTCGCGCATGCTCCTGCTCCGCCCAGGGTTGCAGCTCCGGCAGCGGCGCCAAATCCGAACGCCCGCTCGCTTCGTCGCGCCGCCCCAGCAGAAAGCGCTTGATCAATGAAACACATCAACGACTTCAGGCCCTTCGACGACGACGACTATGTGCGACCGAAGACCCGCGCCGTCGGTCCGCAGGGCGATGCATTGATTCTCGAACTGCAGCGGCTGCAGGGCGCATTCGACGACGGCTCGGACGAGGACCCGCGGCAGCGCCGCGGCGCACGTGACGGCGGCAAGAAGCGCCGGCGTCCGCCGCCGTCGCAAGTCAGGCCAAAGCCGCGCTCGAAGAAGAAGGGCAGCACCATGGGCCGCGCCCTCGGTGCGTCGCTGTCGCTGTTCGGTCTCGGCGCCCAGGCGCCCCGGGCACGCCGGGGTGAAGGCATCCGCGAGATGGACTGGCAGCAGCCCGCACCGATGCGTGGCTACGAGCCGGAGCTGTCGCCACCCCAGCGCAATCCGCCTGCACGCATGGCGGGCGGCAATTCGGCACCCCTGCTCGACCTGCAGGATGCGCGACGCGACGGCAATTTCGGCGTCGGTGCGCCGCGGCCGATGGGACAGCAGAACCTCCCTGCCCGCCTGGCGCATGCGCCTGTCGTTCCGCAAACCCGAGTCGGCCGCCTGGTCGGCACCGCCGGCACGGCCTTGACCACTGGCATGACCTTCATTGCGACGCAAGGAACGGCGGCCGATCTCGACGACGGCTCGGACGAATCGCTGGTGCCGCGCGTCAGCCGCATGTTCGAGAACGAGCTGCGTCTCGGCATGCGGGTGCTGCTTGTCGCCGGCGTTCTCGGCGGCGGTTGGCTGACCCTCGTGCCGCTCGCCGGCGCGATCGTGGTCCCCGGCAATCTCGTGGTGCAATCCAACGTGAAGGCGATTCAGCATCCGACCGGCGGCATTGTCGCGGAAATCAAGGTCGACAACGGCAAGCGCGTCGCAGCGGGCGATCTGCTCGTGCGGCTCGACGCCACGCAGAGCCAGGCCCAGCTCCAGGCGATCACCAAGCAATTGAACGAACAGCGCGCCAAGATTGCGCGGCTCTCGGCCGAGCGTGACGGTCTCGATCAGCCGGACTATCCGTCCACGCTGACCTCACGTCAGGACGATCCAAATGTCCGCACCGTCATCGCGTCGGAGAACGCGCTGTTCAAGGCCCGTGCCACGACCCGCAAGAGCCAGAAGGAGCTGCTGCAAGGCCGCATCGTCCAACTGAACAACGAGATCAGCGGTATGGAGTCTCAGCTCGAATCCAAGAACAAGCAGATCGAGTTGATCAAGGGCGAGTTGGCCGGCGTGCAGGAGCTCTATGACAAACGGCTCGTTCCGCTAACGCGACTGACGACGCTGCAGCGGGAAGCCGCTCGAATCGACGGCGAACGCGGCCAGTTGGTCTCCAGCGTGGCCGAGACGAGGTCCAAGATCAGCGAAGCCGAGCTCCAGACCGTCAAGATCGATCAGGATTTCCGCAGCGAGGTGGTCAAGGACCTCAGCGAGTCCCAGGCCAAGGAAGGCGATCTGGTCGAGAAGGGCGTCGCCGCGCGCGACCAACTCGATCGCATCGAGATGCGCGCGCCGAACTCCGGCACCATCCACCAGCTCGCGATCCACACCATCGGCGGCGTCATCAAGCCGGGTGAGACCGTCATGGAGCTGGTCCCCGATTCGGACGAACTGCAGGTCGAAGGGCACGTCCAGCCCAAGGACATCGATCACGTTCACACCGGGCAGGATGCGATGGTCCACTTCAACGCCTTCAACCAGCGCACCACGCCGAAATTGAGCGGCCAAGTCTCGTTCGTGTCGCCTGATATCACCAATGACCCGCGAACCGGCTCCACCTTCTACACGGTCAGGATCACGCTGTCCGACGAGGAGCGCAAGCGGCTTGGCAACGTCAACCTGATGCCCGGCATGCAGGCCGAAGTCTATGTTCAAACCGGCAGCCGGACGATGCTCAGCTATCTGATGAAGCCGGTTCTCGATCAGTGGCGCCGCGCCTTCGTGGAGTAACAAGGCCGAACAGCCGCGGTCGGCGTCATCGCTCACGAATGAACGCAGACCGCGTCAGCACCTCAACATGAACGTTGCAAATTTTCCCCGCACCTCGGACCTGGCGATGGTGCCGACACGTGCGTTACCCGCCGACGCCCAGCCCGGCGCCCGCACCGAGGCGTCTGATCACGCACGCAAGCCGCGACTGCCGCCGCCAGCGGCCGTGCCGACCCAGGAGGGTCCCCAGGGGCTGCGCTTCGATTTCAACGACGGCTGCCGTGTGATGCTCCCCGACACCGGACACCCCTGGCGCGTCCGGCTGAGCGATCTCGAGACCACCAACGTCCTGTTCGACATCGACCTGCGTTCAGGGCACGTCAACAGCAGCAAGCGCTATTTCGTCCCGTTCAGGCTCGAAGTCTGGTCAGGGCCCGAGCTGCTGTTGTGCCACGACTATGATGCCACCGACCGAGACGTCCTGATCCAGTTCCCGGTCGGCACGATCGGCGACATCATCGGCTGGATGGGCTATGCGGTGAGGTTCAAGGACCTGCATCGGTGCCGCCTGAGCTGTGCTATGGGCGAGCCGCTGATCCCGCTGTTCCGCGCCGCCTACCCTGACATCACGTTCCTCAGCCACGAGATGGTCCAGGCGGAGCGATACTACGCCACCTACTCGGTCGCGCTGTTCTTCGACGATGCCGAGCTGGTCCATCAGCCCTGTGATTTCCGGCAGGTCGGCCTGCATCGGACGGCCGCTCATATCCTCGGCGTCGATCCGGCCGAGCAGCCGCCGCGCGTCGCACTGAGCGAAGACAGCCGTCCCATCGAGGAGCCCTATGTCTGCATCGCGGTGCAGGCGACGACCGCGTGCAAGCACTGGAACAATCCTGAGGGCTGGCAGAGCCTCGTCGATTTCCTGCGCGCGACCGGCTATCGCGTGATCTGCATCGATCAGACCGCGGCGCGCAGCCACGGCGCTTTCCGAACGCAAATTCCCGCCGCAGCCGAGGATCAGACCGGTGACCGGCCGTTGCCCGAGCGCGCCCGCTGGCTCAAGCACGCCGCATTCTTCATCGGCCTTTCCTCGGGGCTGTCATGGCTGGCCTGGGCTGTCGGCACTCCGGTCGTGCTGATCAGCGGCTTCACTCATCCGACCAACGAGTTTGCGACCCCCTATCGGGTCATCAACCGTCACGCCTGCAACAGTTGCTGGAATGATGTCCGTCATCGCTTCGACCATGAGGACTTTCTGTGGTGCCCGCGATGGCAGGGCACGCCTCGACAGTTCGAATGCACGCGCCTGATCACGGCCGCGCAGGTCGAGGGCATGTTGCTTCGAATTCCCGGCTTCGGACAGGGATTGCCTCCGAAACCGCGCACCTCTCAGCAGCAGGCGCCGCCTGCGCCCTTTGATCGGCAGCGAACCTCCAGGGCAGAGTCTGTGCAGGACTCCGTAGAGAGCGACGAGCCGGTCGCGCTCGCCGCATTGCTGGCGCAGCCGCGCGGCGACGTTCCCCACGGGGGCCTTGCGGTCGGCGTCACGGTCGCCGCCGGCAGACTGCTGGATCAGGCTGCCGCCGGGATCGCGGAAGGCGATCGCGCGGCCACCGCCAGCGATCTGATGGAGGCCTTGCAGAACTACAAGCAGAGCATCGCCATCGTCAGACACCTGACCGGAGCCAATCCGGACGACGCCGGGTTTCAACGCAACCTCTCGGTCGCCTTGAACCGCATCGGCGCCGTGCTGTTCGTTCAGCGAAGCCTCGAGGCCGCGCATGCCGCCTATTCCGCCAGCCTCGCCATCGTTCAGAAGCTGACCGCGGCACACCGCGGCAATCTCAGCTTCCAGCGCGATCTCGCCTGGTGTCACGCTCTGCTGGCGGACGTGCTCGCCGCCCAGGGCCGGCATGCCGAAGCCTTCGATCAGCGTCGCGCCAACACCGCGCTGATTACCCACCTCGCCAACAGCGCCTCCAACGATCCGTTGCTGCAGCAGACGCTTGCAAACTCCTACCAGAATCTGGGCGATGCCTTCGTTCCGCTCGGCAACATCGACGGCGCCCTCGCCGTCTACCGGATCAGCCTCGGCCTCACCAAGCAAGGGCTGGACGCGAACGAGCAGAATGATCCGGCCTGGAATCAGCTCTACACGACGCTGCTGCAGAAGATCAGGACTGCGCTCCTGGCGCAGCGCCAGGCTGCGCCGCCGTCCTGAACAGCGTTCGGCGCGGTTGGCCGGCCGCCACGCCTTCACCTTAAAGCTCACCCGGACGGATGATCCATCGTGGCATTTTTCCAGCGATGGCCCTGCGGCAAGGCCGCGCGCAAGTGTCGCCGGGCAGCCTTGACAACGTCTGACAGACCCTACGGCTGACTTCTGGAGACCGGCCACTCACCGGCGAGATACAGGCAGCATCTTGACGACAACATGCAACTCGCGCCTGATCGCGCCCCCTCGCATTTGCCGCTTGCCACCAAGAATCAATCACTTGGCACGCGATCGCGGCGCATCCGTCACAGATCCGCGATGTCTCGAGAACAACATAATTGCGGACTCCCCCACGCCTTTTTTGGCCCGATTGCTCCGAGCATATAGCGAGGTGCGACAAAGTAACGCGCGTCAGAAAAGCGCGCGGCACAGAAGCGCACGGGCGTGAGGCGCGGCGCGCAGCACGTCCGACGCAGGGCCGATGCGCTTCCGCATCGTCTGGCCAGTTTCGGTACGGGGCCCTGCCGGGCGTCGGATGAACTTGGGGAGAGATGATCTATGGCGAACAACACCTTCAACCCGACGGCGCTGGCCAACGGAACGTCGAACCTGCTGGTGCGCGCCTCAGCGCTCAACATGTCGACCGACCTCGTCCAGGCCGGCGTGGTGTTCAACGATGCAGTGCGCGCCTCGCTCGGCCTGTTCTCACAGGCCGGCAGCGGCAACTCGAACCCGTTCCTCGGCAGCTACACGACCGACCTCCACGCCGTACAGAACGACATCGCCGCGATGCTCGCCAATCCCGGCCAGGTGACGCTGGGCGGCCAGGCCTTCACGCTGAACGCGACCGACACCGCCGTTCTTACCAACGTGCAGGCGCAGATCTCGACGCTGCTCACGGCCGCACCGCAGACCACGAATGCTGCGACGATCACAGCCGCGGATCAGACGCTGCACGCGGTCCAGCAGGAGATCCTGCAGGAGATCAACGGCGACGCGCATCTGTCCGGCGCGCTCAACAAGGTCAACTTCCTCGCCAACACCGGCGGCCAGGACGTCGGCTTCCAGAATACGCCGGCCGGTGCCGATGATGCGGCGACCTTGGCCGCTGCGACCGCAGGCAACACGCTGAAGGACGTCGGCCTCGTCTTCAACAAGGTCGTCGACCTCGCCTCCGGCGGCATCCACACCGGCAACCTTCAGGAGGTTACCACCGACCTCACCGCGATCTCGCAAGGTCTCACCAACATTCTCAACAACAAGACCCAGCTCGCGCAAATCGAGAAAGGCGAGACGGCGAATGCAGCCGCGCTGACGACCATCCATCTGCAGACGGTGCTCGGACAGGTCAACCTCGAGCTCAACCAGTATGCCAAGGCGGAGACGACCGGCAATCAGGCCGCGTTGCGCGGCACCGCGGACAATCTGCTCGACAGTATCGACATCATCCAGAACGACGCCAATCTGAACATGGCGGCCGGCGGCAACGGAATGCCCGGCCATGCCGGCGGCTTCGCGGAGGATCCCGGCGGATTGACCGGCACGGTCACCAAGTTCCAGGACAACCAGGCGCAGACCAATTTCTGGGCCGCATTCCTGGCCGAAGCCAACACCATCAACGCAACCCTGCAGAAGATTTCGACCGGTGGCGCGCAAGCCAGCGCGGCATTGATCACGCAGATCCAGAACTACCAGCAGTTCGGCGCCAATTTCGACGCCGCCCAAGGCAACGTCTTCCGTGGCCGCTTCGACAACGAGCTGCTCAGCGGCACGCTGGAAGCCGACTCGGCGGCCGCCGTGAAAGGCTTGCAGGGCATTCTGAACGGCGACACCGGCGCGGCGCTGGCGGCCGACAAGGCGGCGCTCGCTGCTGCCGGCCAGGGCTTCGCGGCCGACGCCATGGACGTCTCCGGCAACAACATCGCCATCGGCGGCGCGACCTATGTCGGCTCGGCGACCACGGTCTCGACGGCCACGTCGGTGCACGGCCTGGCCCAAGGCACGATCCCGGTGACGGCAACCCCGAACATTGCCAACGGCACCGGCGGCTCATCGTCGACGCCGCCGGCTGGCGGCGCCACGCCGGTGAATTTCAGCCCGACCGCGCTTGCCAACGGCACGTCGAACCTCTTGACCCGTGCCACGGCGATCCAGCATTCGACCGACCTGGTGCAGGCTGGCGTCGTCTTCAACGACGCGGTGCGCGCCTCGCTCGGTCTCTTCAGTCTCGCCAACAGCGGCAACTCGCCGGCCTTCCTCAGCAGCTACCAGGCCGACATCACGGCGGTGCAGGCCGATATTGCGGCGATGCTGGCCAACCCTGGTCAGGTCACGCTCGGCGGCAAGACCTTCGCCCTGAACGCGACCGACACGGCGGTGCTGACCAATGTCGAGGGGCAACTGGGCACACTGCTGCAGGCGGCGGGACAGTTCGCCAACGCCAGCACATCGGCAGCGGCAAGCCAGACGATCCATGCGCTGCAGCAGGAAATCCTCGGCGAAATCCACAACGACGCGCATCTGGCGAACGCGTTGAACAACGTCCCCTTCCTCGCCAATACTGGCGGCCAGGACGTTGCCTTCCAGACCTCGCCCGCCGGCGCGGACGATCCGGCGAGTCTTGCCGCCGCTACCGCCGGCAACAGCCTGAAGGACGTTGGTCTGGTCTTCAACAAGGCCGTCGAGGTCGCCTCGGGCGGCATCAACACCGGTAACCTTGCCGAGGTGACCGCGGACTTCACCGCCGTCCAGCACGGACTGACGGCCATCCTCAACAACAAGACCCAGCTCGCGCAGATCGAGGCTGGCGAGACTGCCAACGCCGCGGCGCTGACGACGATCCATCTGCAGACAGCGCTCGGCCAGATCAACCTGCAGCTGGGCAAGTATGATCAGGCTGCGACCACCGGCAATCAGGCCGCTCTCCGCGGCACTGCCGACAACCTGCTCGACATCATCGACATCATCCAGGGCGACACCAACCTCAACATGGCGGCAGGTGGCAACGGCAACGCCGGCCATGCGGGCGGCTTTGCCGAGGATCCGGGCGGGCTCAAAGGGACGGTCACCAAGTTCCAGGACAACCAGGCACAGACGAATTTCTGGGCCGCATTCCTGGCCGAGGCCAACACCATCAACGCGACGCTGCAGAAAATCTCGACCGGCGGCGCGCAGGCGAGTGCGGCCCTGATCACGCAGATCCAGAACTACCAGCAGTTCGGCGCCAATTTCGACGCCGCCCAGGGCGCCGTGTTCCAGGGACGGTTCGACAACGAACTGCTCAGCGGCACGCTCGAAGCTGACACGGCCGGTGCCGTGAAGGGCCTGCAGGGCATCCTCAACGGCGACACCGGCGCAGCACTCGCGGCCGACAAGGCGATGATCGCCGCTGCCGGCCAGGGCTTTGCGGCGGACGCCATGGACGTCTCCGGCAACAACATTCCCGTCAATGGCGGCACCTATGTCGGGACGGCCACGACGGTCTCGGCGGCGACCTCAATCAAGGGCACCGCGCACGGCACCATTCCGGTTACCGCGACACCGAACCTGGCCAACGGCACCGGCGGCACTGCTGCGGCAGGAACCACCGCCGCCGGCGGCGCTGCAGCCGGTGGCACCGCGGCGAACGGAGGCACGTCGACCGGCGGAACAACGACGGCCGGCGGCACGTCGGCGGGCACCACGGCCAACAACGGCAGCAACGCCACGCATCACAGCGATCATCACCATCATCACGATCACAGCCAGGGCGCGCATACGAGCCAGGCCGCGGCTGCCGGGCCCGACATGTCGCATCTCCACGCCATGCATCACATGTGGGGTTGACGAGGCAGCCGCAGCAGCTGCTGCGGCTCGAATACGGATACCTGGGAGCAAGCAGATGAGGTCCACTCGCGCAGTGCTCCCGGGGGAAATGAGAAGGACAATGAGCCGGGCGAGACGACACGCGTTGAAGAAGGAGGCCTCGGAAGATCAACAAAGATGCACGTTCCGTTCCGCATCGCGGAGGCTCGTCACGCTGGAACTTTTCTAAGGAGAGATCGGTGACCGGTCGCGAGATCGGGGCAACTTCTTGTCTGGACCGTGCGTCGAAGCGCCGCTGAGCGACGATGTTGCGGGGATGCCACGACGGAAATCAACGAGTTAGTAAGCTTCCGATCGCCGCCGTGACCCGGCTGCGACAGGAGCCATTTGCCCGAACAACATCATATTTGAGGACTCGGCGGCGCTTCTTTTGGCCCCATTGGAGCAAATAATTCCCAGGTGCTCTGAGGCTGCGACATTTCGCCCGTTCCGCGAGGGGTGAACGAGACGTCGCAGCCCGATCAACGCCCGCGTGCTGCCGATACGCCAAGCAGCAGACGCCGGGTTGAAACTTGGGGAGATGATCAATGGCAGCCAATACCTTCAACCCGACGGCGCTGGCGAATGGCACGTCCAATCTGCTGGTTCGCGCCTCTGCGCTCAACCTGTCGACCGACCTCGTGCAGGCCGGCGTCGTATTCAACGACGCTACTCGCATCTCGATCGGGCTGTTCTCGACGCCGCAGAACAGCGGCAACTCCAACCCGTTCCTCGGCAGCTACACCACCGACCTGCATGCCGTGCAGAACGACATCAACGCGATGCTGGCCAATCCCGGCCAGGTCACGGTCGGCGGTCAGGCCTTCACGCTCAACGCGACCGACACCGCGGTGCTCACCCAGGTTTCGAACGAGCTCACGACGCTGATCAACGCCGCCCCGCTGACGGCCAATCCGGCGACGCTCGCCGAAGCCGACCAGACCATCCACAACGTGCAGATGCAGATCCTGGCGCAGATCCAGGGCGACGCGCATCTTTCGGCCGCGCTCAATAACGTTCCCTTCCTGGCCAACACGGGTGCCATGGACGTGGCGTTCCAGAGCCTTCCCGCCGGTAACGACAGCGCCACCAATCTTGCTGCAGCGGCAGCGGGCGACCTGACCGCCATCGGAACGGTGTTCAATGCCGTCGCTGACCTTTCGCTGGGCGGCATGAGCGCCAACAACATCAACCAGATCCAGACTGATTTCACGGCCGTGACGCAGGGCCTTCAAGCGATCCTGAATGACCCGGCGAAGCTCGCCGCGATTGAAGCAGGTCAGACCTCCGTTGCTGCCCAAACGACGACACTTCATCTGATGACGCTGCTCAGCCAAGCAAATCTTCAGCTGAACAAATACGATGTCGCCGAGACGATGGCCAGTCCGACGGCGCTGCGCGGTTCCGCCGACAACATCGTCGACATGATCGACGTGTTTCAGAACGACGCGGCGCTCAACGCGGCGGCGGGCGGCACCGGGGCGCCCGGTCACATTGGCGGGTTCTCCGAAATGGCCGGCGGCCTGACCGGGACCGTCACGAAGTTCCAGGACAACCAGGCGCAGACCAATTTCTGGGCCTCGTTCCTTGCCGAGGGCAATACGCTGGGAGCGAAGTTGGTTGCGGTCGCCAATGGAACAGGTGCGGCGTCGCAAGCCCTGATCGACCAGATCACGAACTACCAGAACTTTGGCGCGGCGTTCGATGCGGCGCAGGGGGCGGTGTTCAAGGGACGGTTCGACGACGAGCTCGCCGCCGGAGCTCTACAGTCTGACACCATCATGGCCACCAAGGCGCTGATGGGCATCATGAACGGCGACACGGGTGCAGCCCTGGCGACGGATCAGGCGATGTTGAAGGCTGCGGCCGCGAACTACATCGGCAATGCCGGAGACATTGCCGGCAACAACATCGCGATCGGCGGATCGGCCTACGTGACATCCGCGACGAGCTTCGTGACGGCGACTGCGGTCAATGGCATTGCCCAGGGCACCGGCATGCCGGCGGGCGCCAATCCGAACATCGCCAACGGCACGGGCGGCGCCCCGGCGAGCCCGACCACGCCCGGCGGCGGCATGGGCGGAGGTGGCACGACGGGAGGCGGCACCACCGGCGGAGGCACTACGGGCGGAGGCACCACGGGAGGCGGGACGACCGGTGGCGGCACGACGGGCGGTGGAACGGCCGGCGGTGGAACAACCGGCGGCAACAACAACACCACCACGACGCACCACTGCGGCGGCCACCATAGCCATCATGGCAGCCACCACACGGCGGCAGCGGCCACAGCCGCAACGGCGGCAGCAGCTTCGAGCGGTCCGGACATGTCGCACCACCACGCGATGCATCACATGTGGGGCTGACGCCTCCAACGACACGCCCGATCAAAGCCGGTGCAGACTCCTTGGTCTGCACCGGCTTCGTTGCATTCCGGCGAGAGCCGGCGATCGCGCGAAAGACATTGGCGAGACCGGGCAGCGAGATCGCGGAGCGCACCGACCGCACCGGCTCGAAGGGTTCTAGACGATCAATCGGGATCGGCACCCGCCAAGCCTCCGTTTCGCTTCATTCCGCCACGACAACTGCTTCCGTCGAACAATCAGTCAGTTGTGATCATGAACGAGCCAGCACTCGCCTTCCGCCCCCGACTCGTGTCCGCATCGACCAACTCCAGCGCGCCACTCCCGTCTACGCTCGACGGTCGCGCTCTGCAGGTTGCCGAGGAGGCCTACCGGAAAGTGCTTGCTCTTCAGCCAAGGCATTTCCGGACCCTGTGCAGCCTTGCGACTGTCCGCCTGCAACTCGGCGACGCGCAGGAGGCACGAACCCTGCTCGACCGGGCCGCGGACGCGGCGGGCGACTCGGCAGACCTGCACTTGACGGTCGGAAAGGCGTTCGCAGGTTTGGGCGACCTCGCCAAGGCGACATCGCATTTCGCGCGCGCTGCCGCACTCGACGAATCCTCGATCGAGCCCCGCCTGCTGCTCGGCGGCGCGCTGTACGGCCTGGGGGATCCCGCAGCGGCCGTCCGGCACCTCGAACTGGCGCTTGCCATCGATGGCACGAACCCGGACCTCCACCAGGCGCTCGGACTCGCCCTGCAGCGGCTCGGCCAGTCCGAGCGAGCGATGTCGCATCATGAGGCAGCGCTTGCGGCGAGGCCGCAATTTGCGGCAGCAGCCAGCAGTCTCGGTGATGCCTGCCGGCAGCTCGGCCGGCATCCGGAAGCCATCGCTCACTATACCCGAGCGCTCGCCATCGAGCCCAGGATGCCGACGGTCCTGCTCAATCTCGGGGGCTGTCATCAAGCGATGGGCGAACTGGATGCCGCCATTCGCACCTTGCAGCAGGCGCTCGCGTTGAGCCCTCATCTCGCCGAGGCGCACTACAATCTCGGCAATATCCACCTCGACATGAAGAGCTGGCCGGGGGCGATCTTCCACTACGAGCGAGCCGTCACTGAGCGGCCGGACTTCCCCGAAGCGCACAACAATTTCGCCAATGCGCTGCAGTCGGCGGGCCGGCACGAGGAGGCCCTGTCCCACTATGACGAGGCACTGCGGCTGCGACCAGACTACGCCATTGCCCACCGCAATCGCGCCGACTCGCTGCGGAACGTGCAGCGCTACGACGAGGCCATCGCCGGATATCAGGCCGCTCTTGCGCACGATCCCGGCGACACCACGACCATGAACCACCTTGCGGGCGTCCTGACGATCGTGGGCCGGCTCGACGAGGCGGCGCGTGCCTACGAATCCGCACTGGCTGTCAACCCGCGCAGTATCGGCACGCACCTCAACTACGGCGTGGTCAAGCCGTTCGCGGTCGACGACGCGCGCTGGGCGCCCTTGCAGGATCTGGCCGCGAGATCGGAGACGCTCACCGAGGATGCGCGCATCGCCCTGCACTTCACCCTCGGGCGGGCTTATGCCGACATCAAGGACGGCGAACGGTCGCTGGTCCACCTCAACGCCGGCAATGCCCTCGAGCGCCGCCGCATCAACTATGACGAGAACCAGACGCTGCGCCAGATCGAGCGCATCCGTGCGGTGTTCTCCAGGGACATGCTACAGGCGCGCGCAGGCCATGGCGATCCATCGCACGCGCCGGTGTTCGTCATCGGCATGCCCAGGTCCGGCACCAGCCTGATCGAGCAGATCCTGGCCAGCCATCCCGCCGTGCATGGCGCCGGCGAGGTCAACTACTTCGCGGCAGCCGCGGGGCTCTTCACCGATCGCGCCCGCGGCGACTATCCGGAGATGCTCGCCCAACTGTCCGATGCCGATGTCACCGCCCTCGCGCGCGCCTATCTCCAGCGTTTCACGGAGCTTCCGGCGAGTACCCAGCGCATCGTCGACAAGATGCCGTCGAACTTCCTGTTCGCAGGGCTCATCCATCTCGCGCTGCCGAATGCGCGCATCATTCACGTCCGGCGCAATCCGATCGACACCTGCCTGTCCTGCTACACGCAACTGTTTGCCGAGCCGCAGCCATTCGCCTATGACCTCGCCGAGCTCGGTCGCTACTACCGGGCCTACGAGGCGCTGATGAGCCATTGGCGTGCGGTCCTGCCGCAGGGCGTCATGCTCGAACTGTCCTACGAGGACGTCGTGCGCGATTTCGAGCCGAATGCCCGCAAGATCGTCGCGCATTGCGGGCTGGACTGGGATGAGGCCTGCCTTTCCTTCCACGAGAACGAGCGCCCGGTGAACACCGCGAGCGTGGTGCAGGTGCGCAAGCCGCTGTTCACCGGATCGGTCGGCCGCTGGCGCATGTATGGCGACCGGCTGAAGCCGCTGCTCGATGCGCTGGGCACCGAGGCCCTGCGGCCGACGATCGCCGAGGCGATCGCGGGCATGACGCAGCCTCAGCCCGTCAACGTCGCCCCGCCGGTGGTCACGCCGACGACGGACTCGCGGCCATTTGACGCCACGCGGCTTGCGTCACTGCAGACGCTGGCAGACGGCGTGATCGCCGTCGCCAAGAGGCTGCAGAGCCGCGGCGAAATCAGCGATGCCGAACAGATCTTCAAGCTGATCCTTGCCGGCCAGCCGGCCAATTTCGACGCCCTCATCGGCCTCGGGATGATCTCAACCACGGCCAACCGGCTCGACGAGGCCAAGGACTACTTCCAGCGCGCGGTGGCGGTAAACGACAAGTCCGCCGAAGCCCATGGCAGCATCGGCGCCGTCGAGGCCTCGGCGGGGCGCTACGACGTAGCGGTGCAGCATTACGAGATCGCATTGTCGCTGTCGCCGAGCCATCCCGGCATTCTCTACGCCTTCGCCATGGTCCGGCAGAACCAGAGCCTGATCGACGAGGCGATGGCTCTGCTCCGGCGGGCGATCGACAACAAGCCGCAGCACCTGGACGCGCATTTCGCGCTCGGCAACCTGCTGTATACGGCGGGCAAGGACATCGAGGCGGCGAAACACTACCTCAAGGTCCTCGACTTCAGCCCGGAGCACGCCGAGACCCACAACAACATCGCCAACGTGCTGCTGCGCCAGGGCCATCGCGAACGTGCCATCGAGCACTACAAGCGGGCGATCGCGAGTCGGCCCGACTATGCCGACGCCTATGGCAACCTCGGCAACGCCTTCCTCGAGCTCAACCGGCTCGAGGAGTCGATCGAGCAGAACCTGCTGGCCATCAGGATCAAGCCGGAGCGCTTCGGCTCCTACAACAATCTCGGCGTCGCCTACCAGGCGCTCGGGCGCTTCGAGGAGGCGACGGCGGCGTTCCAGAAGGCCTTGGAGCTGGCCCCGGACGACGCGCCGATCCACCTCAATCTCGCGAACATGTCGAAGTTCAAGCCGGACGACAGCCGGCTACCGAGTCTGCGGCAGCTCCTCGAACGCGTCGACCAGCTCGATCAGGAGAAGCAGATCGCAGCCCATTTCGCGATGGGCAAGGCGTTGTCCGACCTGAAGGACTACGACCTGGCCTTCTCGCATCTGCACAAGGCCAACACCCTCAAGCGCAAGACCTTCGACTACGACTCCGAGCAGCGGCTCGGCATGATGAAAAATGTCGCGGCGCGCTTCACCCCCGAGTTCTTTCGCACGGTTACCGGGCACGGCGACAACTCCTGGGCCCCGATCTTCATCGTCGGCATGCCGCGCTCTGGAACCACCCTGATGGAGCAGGTGCTGGCCAGCCATTCCAAGGTCTTCGGCGCGGGCGAGCTCGAGACCTTCAAGGAGCTCGTCGGCGAATGCGCCAACCGCCAGAAAGTCGTTCCGGCCTATCCCGATCTGATCACGCTTCTGCCACCCGAGGAGATGACGAAGATCGGGCAGGAATACACAGCCCGCGTTCGGACGCTGGCGCCGGAGGCCGAGCGTATCGTCGACAAGATGCCGCTGAACTTCCTGTTCGTCGGGCTGATCCACGCAGCATTCCCGCGCGCTAGGATCATCAACACGCGGCGCGACCCGCTCGACAATTGCGTCTCCTGCTACTCGCTGCTGTTCACCGGAGCCCAGCCCTTCGCCTACGACCTGACAGAGCTCGGCCACTACTACCGGGGCTATGAGAGCGTGATGGACCACTGGCACCAGGTGCTGCCGCCCGGCATCCTGATGGACGTTCAATACGAGGATCTGGTCGACGACCTCGAGGGCGTGTCACGCCGCGTGCTCGCCCATTGCGGGCTCGACTGGGAGGATGCCTGCCTCGACTTCCATCGCACCGAGCGCATGGTGCGCACGGCGAGCTTGATGCAGGTGCGCGAGCCGATCTACCGCCGTTCGATCGGAAGCTGGCGCCGCTACGAGAAACATCTCGGACCACTGTGCGCCGCGCTCGGCATCGACCATCCGCCGCCGGAAGCCACATGACCGCCGGCAAATAACCGGGTGCTGTTGCCCAGGGATCGGTGACAGGCGCGGCACCCGGCTATCCGGCCGCGCGGCGGAGCGGCTTGAGCATTGTGCTGCAGGGCCTTTAAGAAATTATCTTCGTCATATGCAGAAGCGTCAATTTTACTACGCAGACGGCCAACTGATAATACAATCACAAGTTCATTGACCTCTTCAGCCATTGGCCGAGGGGAATTGCGTTCGCAGACCGACCAGATCGCGTCCATTGAGCCGGCAGGAGTAGCGTCTTCGGTTGTCTTCATCAGTTCGGCTGATAGTTCGATCCTTTTAGTTGAGGTGTGTCGACCGATATGCCGTGATGCAGCAACCGGCCTTGACACAACCTTTCGGCGAGCCGCCGGTACCTATCCTGACTCCCGGTCCATCTGAAGCTGCAGCCGGCACCAAAGAGGGCGTGTCATCCGCCACGGTCATCTCGGCCTGCATCTTGATGGCGGCCATGGCGATCGGCGCGCCGATAGGCGCGAAGGGCCCTGCCCCAACTCTGGCTCGGAGCGGCTTTCCCGTTCCCGTTTGGGTCCCCAACGCCTCGGCCGGCCGGACGAAGCCAGACTGTGACGACGGCCCAGCAGGCGCTTGACCTGGAGGCCAAGGCTTGGTTTGACCCGTTTCATCCGGTCAGAGTCCGACCGGATCCAGCCCCCAACCGTGGAAGATCCCTGACCATGCGCATCACTCTCGTCGGCTCCCGCCATTTCGGTGTCGCCACACTGAACATGCTGCGCGAGAGAGGAATCGAGATCGCGCGGGTCGTCGTTCATGATGGCGAGGACCGGCTCGCAGCAGCGGCGCGGGCGGCCGGGATCGAGGTCGTAGTCCAGGCCAATCCGAAGGTCGTGCCGGCGGGGGAGATCGCCCCCGACACGGACCTGATCGTCACGGCGCATAGCCACGCCCGCGTCACCCATGAGGCGGTCGCAGCCGCCCGGCTCGGCGGCATCGGCTACCATCCGTCGCTGCTGCCGCGTCACCGGGGCATCGCTGCGGTGGAGTGGACCATCAATGAAGGCGATCCGATCGCCGGCGGCACCATCTATCACCTCGCGGACCGCATGGATGCGGGCGCCATCGCCGCTCAGGATTGGTGCTTCGTCAAGAAGGGCGAGACCGCCCGCGAGCTGTGGGAGCGCGCGCTGGCGCCGCTCGGCCTCAAGCTGCTCGGCGATGTCATCGAATCGGCCAAGGTGACCGGCACGATTCCGGCCAAGCCGCAGGACGAGCAGTTCGCGACCAACGCGCCCAGCCTCACCCCGCACTGAGCATCCGATCGCATCGCCCCGACAATTGCGTCGTCGCTCCAGCCGGCGCGCTCCTGTGCCCTGCGACGGCAGCATCACCTGCCATTGCAAGGCTGTGACGCTGGTCCGCTCGTGGGGTGCGCGAAGGCGCAGTTTGCCCATAATGCCGCCCGAATGGTTCAAGGCGGAGTTCCGCATTAATCGTTAATGAGCTGAAATTGCTCGATAAAATTCCGTTGCGGCGGTGCGGCAAATTTTCGTCACAATTCTTCCAAATAAGGTCCTGATCAAACGACATTGAGGGACAACGATTCATGCGTCTCGACCGCATTGGAATGGCTTTCGCCGCGTCGATCCTGGTGGGTAGCTCGGCCGCCCCCGCATTCGCCCAGTCGCCCTATGACGGCCAGTGGCAGGTGACGATCGTGACCAACAGTGGCACCTGCGAGCCCACAGCCAGCTCGACCTTGATCGTCGCAGACGGTAAGATTTCTGCGGCTGGCGCCAATGTGTCGGGTTCGATTGGACGCGAAGGCCTCGTCAAGGTCTCCATCAATGGCGCATATGCGAATGGGCAGCTCAACGGCAATTCTGGCTCGGGCAAGTGGAACGGCGCCTCGGCAGGTATCCCCTGCAGCGGCCGCTGGCAGGCTTCGCGCCTGTAACGGCGCGCAGCACGCGCTCCTGAAGATGGTGCGGCGGCTCGCAGCCGCCGCCGTCGTTTTGACGGCGGGTGTGACCGCTTCGCCGGGGCGCGCCGATCCCGGTCCCTTCACCGCCTTGGCCGGAACATGGGGCGGCAGCGGCACGGTTGCCCTCGAGGACGGCTCAACCGAGCGCATCCGGTGCCGGGCCCGTTATGGCGTCTCGGGACCGCGGATGACGCTCGTCCTGACCTGCGCCAGCGATGCCTACAAGTTCGCTCTGCAGGCCGAGGTGATCGCCGAGGGCTCCGCCATCTCGGGAACCTGGAGTGAGTCCAGCCGCGGCATCAGTGGCGTGCTGCAGGGACGCGGCGGCGGCGGCAACTTCCAGCTGGTTGCAACCACCGCCGGCTTCAATGCCAACATCGCGCTCGCCACCCGCGGTAACAGGCAGTCGGTATCGATCCGGGCCGACAGCCAGTTCCGCGCAGCCAACATTTCAATGTCGCGGTGATCCCGATCAGCCGCTGCGCTTGGCGCCGGGGACCGCACCTGCGGATGGCGCCGGAGCCAGCTGCGCGGCGGTGCGCTTGATGGTCTTGGCGACCAGCAGCGCCTGCTCCCGCGTCATGGCAAAGTCCTGCACACCTTTATGGGTGGTCAGCGACAGCACCATGAGATGAGGCTCCCGCTCCGGCCAGCCAGTGGCAAAGGCGGTCACGAAGTCGGCTGAAGCGGCGCGTTCGGTCATGTCTTGTCTCTGGCTGCCTTGGGCTGTTTCACGGGCTGTTTCGCGGCGGTCGCTTTAGGACGAAACACAGCCACACTCCACGTTTTTCTCGATGACACGCGTCCGTCGCGAGCAAAGCCTGTAGCGGCGTTGATGCACTGCACCGTTGATTTCATTTGCATTGCTCTGCACGCGAGGTGATACAGCGCGCCTTCGCCGCCCTCCTCCCTGTCCCCACCACCTCATGCATCGTCCCGCTTCGAAACTGATCGCCGCACTGTGGATGACGGGCTGGCTCAGCCTGATGCTGGTGATGGCGGTGGCCGGACGCGAAGCCATGCGCGAGCTCAACGTGTTCGAGCTGATGGAGCTGCGCTGCCTGATCGGCCTGGTGATGCTGTCGCCGGTCATCGCACTGAGCGGCGGCTTTGCGAGGCTGCGCACCTCGCGGCTCAAGCAGCACGCGGCGCGCAACCTCGTCCATTACGGCGCGCAGCTCGGCTGGTTCTTCGCGCTCACCTTGATCCCGATCGGCCAGGTGGTGGCGATCGAGTTCACGATGCCGATCTGGACGGCGCTGCTGGCAGCAGCCTTCCTCGGCGAGCGCATCACCCTGTTCAAGCTGGCGGCGATCGGGCTCGGCCTCGTCGGCGTCGTCGTGATCGTCCGCCCGGATACCGGGGCGGTAATTCGGGACAGCTCATCGCGCTGGCCGCCGCGGTCGGCTTCGGCATCTCGATCGCTCTGGTAAAGCTGCTGACGCGCACCGAGCCCACCGTGTCGATCATCTTCTGGATGCTGGTGGTGCAATCCATCGCCGGCCTCATCCCTTCGCTCTTATTCTGGACGCCGCCATCGGCCACGACCTGGGGCTGGATCCTCCTCGTCGCCTTCTGTGGGACCTTCTCGCATTTCTGCATGGCGCGCGCGCTGCTCTACGCCGACGCTACCATCGTGGTGCCCATGGATTTTCTCCGCGTTCCGCTGACCGCCACCGTCGGCTGGCTGGTCTATGCGGAGCGTCTCGACGGATTGACCGTGCTCGGCGCTGGGTTGATTCTCGCCGGAAACCTGCTGAACCTGCGTCCGCCGCAACCTCGGCCCGTGCCGATCGGCGGTTCGGCAGGGACCTGAGGCGCCGGGGAGCCCCTGCCTCCCCTCGAGCGATGTGATTCGGATCACGAAACGGGCGCGCTACACGCGACCGTCGTGGATCTGGCGCAACACCCGCGAACTGGTTTGTGGCGGAAGCGTGATTTTTTGCTCGGGAACAAGACTTTTCGCGCCGATCCGCGACAAATGCTGCAGTGAACGCTTCGCTTGATCGTTGGGGGATCTCCTGATGCGCTATCTCACCGTCGCTCTGTCCCTGCTCTGCATGGTGCTGACCGCTGAAGCCGCCAAGGCCGACCGCCGCGTCGCCTTTGTCGTCGGAAACGGTGCCTATAAGAGCGTGGCTCAATTGCCGAACCCGCCGGTCGATGCCAAGGCCATGGCGGCAACCCTGCGCAACGTCGGCTTCGACGTCGTCGAGGGCACCAATCTCACGCGCGACAAGATGACCGAGAAGCTGCTCGATTTCGGTCGCAAGGCGCAGGGCGCCGATATTGCGGTGTTCTATTACGCCGGGCACGGCATCGCCATTGCCGGCACCAACTACCTGCTGCCGGTCGACGCCGACCTGAAGTCGGAAATGGACGTCAAGCTGGGCTCGGCCATCAACATCGACGTGACCCTCGACCAGACGATGGGCGACGCCAAGGTCAAGCTGGTGTTCCTCGATGCCTGCCGCGACAATCCGTTCGCCGCCAAGATCAAGTCGAACTCGCCGACCCGCAGCGTGTCGGTGCAGACCGGTCTGGCCGAGATGAAGTCCGGCGAGGGCACGCTGATCGCCTTCGCTACCGGCCCGGGCCAGACCGCGCTCGACGGCGAGGCCGGCGCCAACAGCCCGTTCACCCGCGCGCTGATCTCGCACATCGCCCAGCCCGGCATCGAGATCCAGCAGGCCATGACCGCCGTGCGCGCCCAGGTCAATGAGGAGACCAGCAAGGGCCAGTTGCCCTGGGGGCATACCAACCTGATCGGCGCGGTCTACCTCAACCCGGCGGCTGCCCCTGCTGCAACGATGGCCGCGGCCGGGACGACGCCGGCCGTCGCCACGGCCACCGTGACCGCGGGCGAGGCCGAGCTCGAATTCTGGCGCTCGGTGAAGGATTCCAACAAGCCGGAAGAGCTCAACGCCTATCTCGCGACCTACCCGAACGGGCAGTTCAAGTCGCTGGCGATGGCGCGCATCGCCGCGATCGAGAGCGGCGCCATCAACACCGCGACGCGCAATGTCGCCAAGGGCGTCGATCCCGCCACCTACACCGAGGAAGGCAGCCAGGTCAGCGAGGATCAGATCGGCCTCGACAAGACCAAGCGCCGCGACGTGCAGCGGCGGCTGACCGGCCTCGGCTTCGACACCAAGATGACAGGCGTGTTTGACGACCAGACCCGCGGCGTCATGAAGCGCTGGCAGGCGGCCCGCGGCTATCCGTCGACCGGATTCCTGACCAAGCTGCAGCACAAGGCGCTGCTGGCCGAGCCGCAGCCGGCGCCGGCCACCGCCGCAGTCGGTGACGAGGCCAAGCCGCGCCGCGCCAAGCCGGCCGGCAGTGTCGCTGCCGGCGGCCCGCCGCCGCAGGGGGCGCCGGTCTATCGCAATCCGCCGCCGCAGGACAACGCGGGCAACGCCGCCGGCGCCGCCTTCATCGGTGGCATGATGGGCGGTGTGCTCGGCAGCGCGCTGCGCCGGTAAACGTCGACGTCTCCCCCACGTCAAAAGCCCGGAGCACGAGCTCCGGGCTCTTTCGTTAGAATAATGGAGCCGGCCGTCAGAGCCCTGCCGCCTTGCGCAGCGCCGCGTTGATGCGGTCCTGCCAGCCCGGCCCTTCAGACTGAAAGTGCTCGAGCACGTCCTGGTCGATCCGCAACGTCACTTGCTCGCGCACGCCAGGGACCGCCGCCTTCTTCGGCGGCGCCTCCACCGGCTTGGTGGTCACCTTCTTGAACGCGGCCTCGGCCTCGGTACGGGCGTCAGCGAGGGTGCGGGGCCGCCGCGGCTGGTCGGCCATGATCAGATCCCCTCGAACAGCGCGGTGGACAGATAACGCTCGGAGAACGACGGCACGATCGCCAGGATTGTCTTGCCCGCGCTTTCCGGTCGCTTGCCGATCTCGATCGCGGCCGCAATCGCCGCGCCCGAGGAGATACCGCCGGGAATGCCCTCGTTGCGGGCCAGCGCACGCGATGTCTCGATCGCGGTCGTGCTGTTGATCTTGACGATCTCGTCGATCACGGACCGGTCGAGAATGTCGGGCACGAAGCCGGCACCGATGCCCTGGATCTTGTGCGGCGAGTGCTGGCCGCCCGACAGCACCGGGCTCTCCTCCGGCTCGACCGCGACGACCTTGAGGCCGGGCTTGCGCGACTTCAGCACCTGGCCGACGCCGGTGATGGTGCCACCGGTGCCGACGCCGGCGACGAAGACGTCGATATTGCCGGCCGTGTCGTTCCAGATCTCCTCGGCCGTGGTGCGACGATGAATGTCCGGATTGGCGAGGTTCTTGAACTGCTGCGGCATCACCGAGTTCGGCGTCGTCCGCAACAGCTCCTCGGCAGTGGCGATCGCGCCCTTCATGCCCTGCGACGCCGGCGTGAGCACGATCTCGGCGCCGAGGAAGGCGAGCATCTTGCGCCGCTCCACCGACATCGACTCCGGCATCACCAGCTTCAGCTTGTAGCCGCGCGCCGCCGCGACGAAGGCCAGCGCGATGCCGGTATTGCCCGAGGTCGGCTCGATCAGCACGGTGTCGAGCTTGATCACGCCGGCCTGCTCCATCGCCAGGATCATGCCGACGCCGATCCGATCCTTCACGCTCGCGGCGGGATTGAAGTATTCCAGCTTGGCGAGGATGGTCGCCTTGACGCCATGCTGCTCCGGCAGCTTTCGCAACCGCACAATCGGCGTATTGCCGAACGCGTCGACAATTGAATCAAATACGCGCCCGCGTCCGGGACGCTGTGCTGACGACTCCATGAAATCACTCCTCTGCGCGCCCCGCGCGACATCGACAACGCTTCTGACCATCTTCAGCGAGCCTGTTGCGCTGCGCAAGCACGTTTGCGCGATCTTAAGACGATCGCGGCGCACAACAAGTCGTGGCTAAATTGCGAAAAACCAACGCATTTGTGTTGCGACAAGGTCAATAAACCGGGTGTATGTTTGACTTCAGCCGGACGAAAATTCATGATGCAGGTCGACGGCAACCCGGGCGGACATCAGCAAGATGTCATCTTCGGAGTGATACAATCGGGGCGTTCGTGCCAAACGACACCGCCGTTGTAGAACAGACATAAGAACAGACCACCCAGACAAACTCTTTGTGTGACGGACTTGATATCCGCGAAAAGTTGGACTCGTCGGAAATAGACCCGTTCGAACGCGACTCGTTCGAAATCGACCCTTTCGAAATTGACGTCGTTCAAGCAGAGATCGCCCACAAAGAGATCGTACAGGAGGTCAATATGTCAGCACTCGCTGATCTCGTGTCGACCGCAACCGCCCGCCCGAATCCCCGCGGCTGCGATCTGCCGACATGCCCGGTCTGCGCCGACTCCATGATTGCCGCGGAGGCGTCGGCATACTTGGCCGACGATGCCATCAGCTATCTCTGGACCTGCGACACCTGCGGCTATGGCTTCGTCACCAAGCACTCCGTGAAAAGCCGTTTCGTCTGCAACTGAACGGCGCCAGGGCGAGAGAGTTCCGCGACGCGATATCACGGCCGTCCGTCGCTACGGATCGCACAACGGTCGGCCACCGGGCAGGTCGGCAATGCATCACCAGCACGATTTCATGTGGGCCGGCGCATAGGGCCGGGCTCACAACAAGCTGACGGCCTTCACCTGACGCGGCCCTCAGCCGGCGCGCGGGGCGATGTCGCCGCGGGCCCAATCCGCCTTGGTGCGCTCGTAGAATTCCGTGAAGCGCCCCTGTGCGATCGCCTCGCGCATCCCGGCCATCAATTGCTGGAAATAGGCAATGTTGATTTCCGACAGCAGCGTCGCGCCGAGCGCCTCGCCGGCCTTGATGAGATGATGCAGATAGGCGCGGGCATAGCTGCGCGCCGCCGGCCACGGGCTCTCTTCATCCAGCGGACGCGGGTCGTCGGCGTGACGCGCGTTGCGCAGGTTCACCGGCCCGAAGCGCGTGTAGGCGACGCCGTGGCGGCCGTTGCGGGTCGGCAGCACGCAGTCGAACATGTCGATGCCGCGCCTGACCGACTCCAGGAGATCGTCAGGCGTGCCGACACCCATCAGGTAGCGTGGGCGGCCGGCCGGCAGTGCCGGAGCGGTCGCCTCGATCATCTCGAGCATGACCGCCTGCGGCTCGCCGACGGCCAAGCCGCCGATCGCATAGCCGTGGAAGCCGATGTCGACCAGCGCCTGCGCGCTGGCGACGCGTAGCGTGGGCACGTCGCCGCCCTGCACGATGCCGAACAGCATGTAGCCTGCCGGCGCACTCTCGAAGGCGCGGCGGCAGCGTTCGGCCCAGCGCAGCGACAGCCGCATCGCGCGCTCGATGTCGTCGCGCTCGGCCGGCAGCCGCACGCATTCGTCGAGCTGCATCGCGATGTCGGAGTTCAGCAGGCGCTGCACCTCGATGGCGCGCTCCGGCGACAGCTCGATTCTAGCGCCGTCGATATGCGAGCGGAACGTCACCGCCTGCTCCGTGACCTTGCGTAAGCCCGATAGCGACATCACCTGGAAGCCGCCGGAATCCGTCAGCATCGGACCGCCCCAGCCGGTGAAGCGCTGCAGGCCGCCGAGGGCGGCGATGCGCTCGGCCGTGGGCCGCAGCATCAGATGATAGGTGTTGCCGAGCACGATGTCGGCACCGGCCTCGCGCACGTCCCGCCAGTGGATCCCCTTCATGGCGCCGGCGGTGCCGACAGGCATGAAGGCCGGCGTGCGGACCACGCCATGCGGCGTCGTCAGCCGGCCCGTGCGGGCCGCGCCGGAGGTCGCGAGCAATTCGAAGTGGTTGGGAAGGTCGCCAGCGGGAGAGCTCATGGCCAGCTTATTGCGTCAGGACGGCCCCCGATTCAACCGCGATGGCGCCGTTTTCGCCCATTTCGGCCGTTGACGGCGGTTCCGACCGCCCCTATGGTCCCGCGCCATGTCGATCTTGACCAAACGCACGACGAAAACCACCAAGCCCACGAGGGCCTCGGGAGGCGTGCGCGCGTAGTCGAACTCGATTGCGACCATCTTCGAACCGAAGCCCCGCCTGATGAAGGTCCGGGGCTTTTTTATTGCCCGAATTTCAACCGGAGACCTGAGACGTGCCCCACGATCCCACCATTGCCATCGTCGGCGTGACCGGCGCCGTCGGCGCCGAGTTCATCGCCACCCTGGACCGCCGCAACGTCCGCGTCGGCAAGCTCAAGGCGCTGGCGAGCGCCCGCTCGGCCGGCCAGACCGTGACCTTCCGCGGCCAGACCATCGTGATCGAGGAGCTGACCGAACGCTCCTTCGAGGGCGTCGACATCGCGCTGTTCTCGGCCGGCAGCGGCATTTCCAAGAAGTTCGCGCCGATCGCCGTGCGCTCCGGCGCCGTCGTGGTCGACAATTCCTCAGCCTTCCGCATGGACCCGAACGTGCCGCTGGTGATCCCGGAGATCAACGCCCGCCGAATCCGCGACCACAAGGGCATCATCGCCAATCCGAACTGCGCGGCCATCACGGCGCTGGTGCCGCTGTGGCCGATCCATCAGAAGAACCGCATCAAGCGCGTGATCATCTCGACCTATCAGGCCGCCAGCGGCGCCGGTGCGGCCGCGATGGACGAGCTGGTGCAGTCGACCCGCGCGAGCCTCAACGGCCAGGTCTACGCGCCCAAGGTGATGCCGCATCCGTTCGCCTTCAACCTGTTCAGCCACAACACCGCCATCGATCCCGAGACCGGCTACAACGACGAGGAGAGCAAGGTCATCAACGAGACCCGCAAGATCTTCGAGGACGAGGGCATTGCGATCGGCGTCACCTGCGTGCGCGTGCCGGTGCTGCGCGCCCATTGCGAGTCGATCACCTTCGAATGCGAGAAGCCGATCACGGAAGATGAAGTCCGCCGCATCCTCGCCACCGCGCCGGGTGTGCGCGTCGTCGACGACCGCGCCAAGAACCACTTCCCCATGCCTGTCGACGCGTCGGGACAGGACGACGTGCTGGTCGGGCGCATCAGGAAGGATCTGTCCGATCCGTCAGGCCACTCGATCGCGATGTTCGTGGCCGCCGATCAGCTGCTCAAGGGCGCCGCGCTCAATGCGGTGCAGATCGCGGAGCTCTTGCCGGAGCGCGCGATGGCGTAGCTCTCAGAGCGAACTTGCAGGGTGGGCCTTTTGCCCACCCTACGGCTCGACGATGCGCTCGTCTGGCTGACGAAACAACAGGCACGCATCGCCATACGAATAGAAGCGATAGCCGCTGCGGATCGCATGCGCATAGGCCGCGTGCATCGTCTCCAAGCCGGCGAAGGCCGAGACCAACATGAAGAGCGTCGAGCGTGGCAGATGGAAGTTGGTCATCAGGATATCGACCGCGCGGAAGCGATAGCCGGGCGTGATGAAGATCGACGTCTCCGCCTCGAACGGCGCGATCGTGCCGTCGGGCTGCGCCGCGCTCTCCACGAGCCGCAACGACGTCGTGCCGACCGCGACGATGCGGCCGCCCTTGGCGCGCGCCTCGTTCAATGCGGCCGCCGTGTCCGGCGTGAGACTGCCCCACTCCGCATGCATGCGGTGGCCCTCGGTATCCTCGACCTTGACCGGCAGGAAAGTGCCGGCCCCGACATGCAGGGTCACGCGCTGCAGCCCGACGCCGCGGTCGCGCAGCCGCTGCTCCAGCGTCGGCGTGAAATGCAGCCCAGCCGTCGGCGCAGCCACCGCGCCCTCTTTGGCCGCGAACATGGTCTGATAATCTGTCGCGTCCTGCTCGTCTGCGGGCCGCTTGCCGGCGATGTAGGGCGGCAGCGGCGGCCGGCCGAGATCGGCGATCGCTTGGTCGAGCGCGGGCCCATGGAACACAAAGGACAGCGTCAGCTCGCCCTCCTCGCCCTTGGCCTCGACGGTGGCGTCGAGATGGCCGAGCAGGCAGACCTTGCCCTCGTTGCCGAACCGGATCGTATCGCCTGGCGCGAGCTTCTTGGCGGGCCGCACCAGCGCCTGCCAGCGCGAGCCGTCGAGCCGCTTGATCAGGGTCGCCTCGATCTTCGCTTCGGTCTCGCGGCTGATGCGGCGACCGGACAGCTGCGCCGCGATCACCTTGGTGTCGTTGACGACGAGCTGATCACCGGGCTCCAGCCAGTCCGGCAGGTCGGCGACCGTGCGGTCGCGTAAGACACCGTCGCCCTGCACCACCAGCATGCGCGCGGACTCGCGCGGGCTCGCCGGGCGGAGCGCGATGTTTTCGGGGGGAAGATGGAAATCGAACAGGTCGGTGCGCATCGTCGTTCTGGGACGACCATCGGCCCTTCATTCCGGGGAGCGTGCGACAGCACGCGTCGCGAAGGATGAAGGCCCGACTGTCCGCCTCATGGTGCGAGACGCGTGCTGCGCACGCGCCTCACCGTGAGGATCGCAAAGTCTACGCAGCGTCGGCGGCCATGTAGGCCTTCACGATCTTGTCCGGGTTCTGCACCGGTTCGCCGCGCTTGATCTTGTCGACGTTCTCCATGCCCTCGGTGACCTTGCCCCAGACCGTGTACTGCTTGTCCAGGAAGCGGGCGTCGTCGAAGCAGATGAAGAACTGGCTGTCGCCTGAATCCGGATTGGCCGCACGCGCCATCGAGGCGGTGCCGCGCACATGCGGCTCGGCGTTGAACTCGGCCTTCAGCTTCTTGCCGGAGCCGCCCATGCCGCTGCCCTGCGGGCAGCCGGTCTGCGCCATGAAGCCGTCGATGACGCGGTGGAAGACGATGCCGTCGTAGAAGCCCTCGCGGACGAGCTCCTTGATGCGCGCGACATGGCCGGGCGCGAGATCGGGACGCATCTCGATGGTGACGGGGCCCTGGGTGGTTTCGAGGATCAAGGTATTTTCGGTCACAGCCATGCTGGTCTCTCGGTTTTTATGGAATTGACGGGGGTCAGGACAAAGTAAATCCTGGGTCTGAAATGTCGCGGCGCCTTCCCATGTGCGGCCGTCACCCCTCCTGACGGCGATCCGAGCACGACGAGGCCCGCGATGCTGGTCGAGAATAGACCCAATGCGCTTAAAGCTGAAGCCACCGGCCCTGTCGATGTGACGGGGCGGCAGAATCGGCATGCCTCCGCGACGTGGCAAAAGGTTCCTTAATGCCTGAGGGAACCGGGCGCGAGACCCGGGTGCCCTGCTTTCTCGGACCTACTTGATGTCCGAGGCGACCTGCACCTTGACCATCTTGTCGGGATCGGTCACGGCACCGCCCGACGAGCCCGGAGGCGCCTTCTTGAGCTTGTCGACGACGTCCATGCCCTGCACGACCTCGCCGATCACGGTGTATTGGCCGTTGAGGAAGGAGGCGTCGCCGAAGCAGATGAAGAACTGCGAGTTGGCAGAATCCACGCTATCGCCCCGGCGCGCCATGCCGACGGTGCCGCGCTTGAACGGCGTGCTCGAAAACTCCTGCTTCAGGTTCGGGTACTTCGAGCCGCCGGTGCCATTGAAGTTCTGGCCGTCGCCGGTCTGCGCCATGAAGCCGTCCATGACGCGGTGGAACGGCACGTTGTTGTAGAAGCCTTCGCGCGCCAGCGTCTTCAGCCGCTCGGCATGCTGCGGCGCCAGATCGGTGCGCAGCTTGATGATGATGCGGCCCTTGGTGGTGTCGATGACCAGGGCATTCTGCTTGTCGAGGCCGGCAGGCAGCGACTGGGCCAACGCCGGCAATGCGAACACGAGAGCAAAGACGAAAGCGAGAGCGCGGATCATGGCAACTCCGATGACATGAGACGATGTGGAGAGAAAAGGCACCGCCGGAAGCGGCCGGTGCCTGAAGGATCAGTTGAACTTGGCCTTGAGACTTTCGGCCACCGACGGCGGCACGAAATGCGAGATCTCGCCGCCCATGGCGGCGATCTGGCGAACCAGCGTGGCGGCGATCGGGCGGACACTCACCGAGGCTGGAACGAACACCGTCTGGACCTGCGGTGCCATGGTCTGGTTCATGCCGGCCAACTGCATCTCGTAGTCGAAATCGGTGCCGTCGCGCAGGCCCCGGATCATCATGATCGCGCCGGCTTTTTGCGCGGCCGTGACGGTCAGATTGTCGTAGGTCGAAGCCTCGAAGCCGCAGCCCGCAGCGGCTGCGACGGGGCCGAAGATCTCATGCGCCATCGCCAGCCGCTCCTCGGTCGAGAACAGCGGCTTCTTGCCATGATGCACGCCGACCGCAACGATCAGGCGATCGCAGAGATGAACGGCCTGCCGGACCACATCGAGATGGCCGTTGGTGACGGGATCGAACGAGCCCGGATAGAGCGCAATGCGTTGCATGCGCCCGTCCTATACCGCCGGGAACAGGCCGGCAAGCCACCGCCAGGCCCGCTGGCGTGGCTGTGATGGGCAAAGAGTGGCCGAGACTGCACCGCAATGAAATGAGGTGCGACGCCGGGGGGCCGGAACTGTGGTCGGCTACCGCGATTGTTTCATCGGAACTTGGGACATGAAACACGCCGGGCCGAGACGAAACCAATTCGCCCGTCCCGCGAAGACGTCTCGAAACCCGAGCTGATTATCAAATCCTTAACGAACAACGGGCCGAACGGCCCGGACAGGGGACCGTCATGATCAAAGCGCTATCTGCAGTCGCAGCTGCCGGCTTGGTGGCTGCCGGCATCACCGTCCTGCCCGGCTTCGCTCCTCAGGTTGAAGCCAGCGTGCCGCGTCCGCTCGCCAAGGCGGACCGCCTGGACATTCGCCCGATCGGCCGCGACTGCTCGCAGCAGGCTTGGCCGAACTTCGAAGCGGGCTGCCTGCGCAGCGCCGGCACCAGGGGAACGATCCGCGAGGCCAGGATGGTCTCCGTCGAGCGGACACAGTAAGGGCGAATAGCGAATAGCGAATAGCGAATAGCGAATAGCGAATAGCGAATAGCGGGAAGACTTGATTCCTCCTCTATTCGCTACTTCCTATTCGCCATTCGCAACTCACTCGCCATTCGCACCTTCAGTCCCGTTCCCACCGGTGCCGTTCTCGGTCTCCTCGCCGATATGCTCCACCGAAACGACGTGCTCATCATCGGCGGTGTCGAACACGATGACGCCCTGGGTCGAGCGTCCCGCGATGCGGATGCCGTCGACCGGGCAACGGATCAACTGCCCCTTGTCCGTCACCAGCATGATCTGATCGCCATCCTCGACCGGGAATGAGGCGACGAGCTTGCCGTTGCGGTTGTTGACGGACATCGCGACGATGCCTTTGCCGCCGCGGCCGGTGGTGCGGTACTCGTAGGACGAGGTGCGCTTGCCGTAGCCGTTGACCGAGACGGTCAGCACCACCTGCTCCTGCGCGGACATCTCGACGTAGCGTTCCTGCGACAGCTGGATCGCGCCAGCGGCCGCCTCCTCGCCCTCGGTCTCGACCGGCTCCTCGGTGGCAGCATCGCCCGACATCGCCCGGCGCATCTTCAAATAGGCCGTACGCTCGTCCGAGGTCGTCTCGACATGGCGCAGGATCGACAGCGAGATCACCTTGTCACCGCCGGCGAGCGCGATGCCGCGCACGCCCATCGAGGTCCGCCCGGTGAAGACGCGCACGTCGGTGACGGGGAATCGGATGCACTGCCCGCCCGACGCCGTGAGCAGCACGTCGTCACGCTCGGTGCAGATCTGCACGTTGACGATCTCCTCGCCCTCGTCGAGCTTCATCGCGATGATGCCGGAGCGGCGCACGTCGACGAAATCCGACAGCTTGTTGCGGCGGACGTTGCCGCCGGTGGTGGCGAACATCACGTCGAGATTGGCCCAGGAGGATTCATCCTCCGGCAGCGGCATGATCGTGGTGATGCGCTCGCCCTGCTCCAGCGGCAGGATGTTGATCAGCGCCTTGCCGCGCCCGTTGGGCGCCGCGATCGGCAGCCGCCAGACCTTCTCCTTGTAGACCTGGCCGCGCGACGAGAAGAACAGCACCGGCGTGTGCGTGGAGGCCACGAACAGCCGGCTGACGAAATCCTCCTCGCGGGTCTGCATGCCCGAGCGGCCCTTGCCGCCGCGACGCTGCGCCCGATAGGCCGACAGCGGCACGCGCTTGGTGTAGCCCGCATGCGACACGGTCACGACCATGTCCTCGCGCTGGATCAGGTCCTCGTCCTCGACCTCGCCTTCCTGCTCGGCGATCACGGTGCGGCGCGGCGTGCCGAACTCCGCCTTCACGGCGGCGAGCTCGTCCTTGATGATGCCCTGAACCCGCGCCCGCGAGCGCAGGATGTCGAGATAGTCGTTAATCTCGACCTTGAGCTTGTCGAGCTCGTCGGAAATCTCCTCGCGGCCGAGCGCGGTCAGGCGCTGCAGACGCAGGTCGAGAATCGCCTTGGCCTGCTCGAACGACAACCGGATGGTGCCGTCCTCGGCCAGGCGATGGCGCGGATCGTCGATCAGCGTGATGATGGCCTCGACGTCGCGCGCCGGCCAGTCGCGCGACATCAACGCCTCGCGCGCCGTCGCAGGATCGGGCGAGGTCCTGATGACCCTGATGACCTCGTCGATATTGGCCACGGCCACGGCAAGGCCGACCAGGATATGAGCGCGGTCGCGCGCCTTGTTGAGCAGGAACTTGGTCCTGCGCGTGACGACACGCTCGCGGAACGCGACGAAGATCGTCAGCAGGTCCTTCAACGTCATCGTCTGCGGGCGGCCGCCGTCGAGCGCCAGCATGTTGGCGGCGAAGCTCGTCTGCAGCGGCGTGAACTTGTAGAGCTGGTTGAGCACGACGTCCGGCACGGCGTCGCGCTTCAGCTCGACGACGACGCGGTAGCCGTCGCGGTCGCTTTCGTCGCGCAGGTCGGCGACGCCTTCGATCTTCTTCTCGCGCACCAGCTCGGCGATGCGCTCGACCATCGTGGCCTTGTTCACCTGGTAGGGGATCTCGGAGATGATGATCGCCTCGCGATCCTTGCGGATCGTGTCGATCGTCACCTTGCCGCGCATCATGATCGAGCCGCGGCCCAGATGGTAGGCCGAGCGGGCGCCCGCGCGGCCAAGAATGATGCCGCCGGTCGGGAAATCCGGCCCCGGAATGATGTTGATGAGGTCATCGATCGTGAGCGCGGGATTGTCGATCAGCGCGATGCAGGCATCGATCACCTCGCCGAGATTGTGCGGCGGGATGTTGGTGGCCATGCCGACCGCGATGCCGCCGGCGCCATTGACCAGCAGGTTCGGATATTTGGCCGGAAGAACCGACGGTTCCTTGTCCGAATTGTCGTAGTTCGGCTGGAAGTCGACGGTGTCCTTGTCGATGTCGTCGAGCAGCGGGATCGCCGACTTGGCGAGCTTGGCTTCGGTGTATCGATAGGCGGCCGGCGGATCGCCGTCGACGGAGCCGAAATTGCCCTGGCCGTCGATCAGCGGCACGCGCATCGAGAAGTCCTGCGCCATGCGCACCATGGCGTCGTAGATCGACTGGTCGCCATGCGGATGATATTTACCGATGACGTCGCCGACCACGCGCGCGGACTTGACGTATTTCTTGTCGGGCGTGTGCCCCTGCTCGTACATCGAATACAGGATGCGCCGGTGCACGGGCTTGAGGCCGTCGCGCGCATCGGGCAGCGCTCGCGACACGATCACGCTCATCGCGTAATCGAGGTAGGAGCGTTTCATCTCGTCGAGGATGGAAACGGGACGAATGTCGGAAGGTCCGCCCGGCTCGCCGGGCTTCTCATCTTCTTTATCGGACAAAGGGGATACCGGTCGGTTTTGACACGCGAAAATCGCTTGGAATCATATAGCGCAGGAGCGCGCCGCAGGCCACCCCCAAACCGAGGTGGGCTGCGCTTTTTCTGCTCGCCTTTCCAGGGACTTAACCACATGACACGGCTCCGCGAGGCTTGCTCGGGAACCGTCTCTGGCTAGGGCCCGAAGACCACCTTGTGCATGATCCGTCCGGGCAGCAGCGTGAACAGTCCGGCAATCACGAGGGCACCGGAAAACAGCGTGATCATGGCCCGGCGATGGGCCGCCACCCGATGGCGGTGCGCAGCCCACACCGCAAGCGGCAGCACGGCCAACGTGTAGAGCGACAGCAGGTGGATCGGGCTCCATGGCCCGACCAGCCGGATGGTGTGGATCCAGAACGAGCTGACCGCAACGGCCGCCATCAGCGCGACCCAGACCCAGCCGATCGTTCGATGCGGCAAGGTCCCCTTCGGGGCCGCGAACTGGACGAGTCCCAGCGCAAACGCCGTCATCGCGGCGACGGCGTGCAGCTGGACGGCGGGTTCAGCAGCGAGCAGCGGTGCGAAGCTCATGCAACACCCCCGTGGTCAGACGGCAGCGGCCTGAACGTCGTGCGGCCGCCCCTGCGCCTCAGAACGGAATGTCGTCGTCCATGTCGCTGTTGCGTCCGCCACCACCGGCCGAAGCGACCGCGCGGCGCGGCGGCGCCATCGACGGACCGCTGCTGCCGAAATCGCCGCCACCCATGTCATCGGAGAAGCTGCCGCCACCGCCGCCGCCCCGGCCATCGAGCATCGTCAAGGTCGAGTTGAAGCCCTGCAGAACGACCTCGGTCGAGTACTTCTCGACACCGCTCTGGTCGGTCCATTTGCGGGTCTGCAGCGCGCCCTCGATGTAAACCTTGGCGCCCTTCTTCAGATACTGCTCGGCGACCTTGCAAAGACCCTCGTTGAAGATCACCACGCGGTGCCACTCGGTCTTTTCCTTGCGCTCGCCGGTCGCCTTGTCGCGCCACGTTTCCGACGTCGCAATGCTTAGATTGGCGATCGGCCGCCCATCCTGCGTACGCCGGATCTCGGGGTCCTTGCCAAGATTGCCGACCAGAATCACCTTGTTCACACTACCCGCCATCACCACTCTCCCGCGGTTCTCGATCATCGGACCGGCCGTCCACACCGGCCTCACGGCGTCCGGTGGCTAACCCTTCCTCTCGCGGCGGACCCTATACGGTTGCCGCGCGGTCCACCCGCCCTGTCCATTGCTTATCCACATATAGCAGGCGGAAGGCCATTGTTCCAGTTTTGTTCGCGCGCATATGTCCACAACCGTGCGTCGAGTTCCGCGGAACTCGACGGAACCGCAAGTCCTCGCAAATGGAACCAGGAAAAAGTTCCCTATTCACGAAAAAGGGATTAACTTTCATCAAGTTAGCTCGCCGCACTTCCTCCTCGGCTGTGGCTTTTGGGAGACGGTATCCAGGGTTGAATAGCGTATATTTCTGGACGGATTGGGGCCGCAAGCGTGGTCGCACCAACTTCACAGAAGTGCGTCTCCGGGGACCAATTGGAGACGCCCAACGCGGGAGACTTGGGATGAAAAGAATTTTTCTCGGAGCTGTCAGCTTAATGGTTTTGGGGGCGCTGACGCCGGCGGGAGCCGCCGATCTCGCCGCCCGCCCGTACACGAAGGCCCCGGTGGTGGCGCCGGCGCCACTTCCGACCTGGGCCGGTTTCTATCTCGGTCTGCAGGGCGGCGGCGGCTGGGGCCGAAGCAACGAGACCTTCTTCGGAGCGCCCAATACGGCGATCTTTGCCGGCACCCAGAACTATAACACCAGCGGCGGCTTCATCGGCGGTGTGGTCGGCTACAACTGGCAGGTCGACAACATCGTGTTCGGTCTCGAGGGCGACTATCACTGGGCCGACATCAACGGCCGGTCGGGCGTCATCAACGCCGGTCTCGGCGATACCTACTTCACCAGGCTGCGCGGCTTTGGCGACATCAAGGGCCGCCTCGGCTGGGCTGCGGGTCCGGCGCTGTTCTTTGTCAGCGGCGGCGCTGCCGTCGGCGATCTCCAACACCGCTACGACGCAGCGCTCAATGGCGGCGCGGCGAATAGCTTCGCTCAGAACAACTGGCGCTGGGGTTGGACGATCGGTGCCGGCGCCGAGTACATGTTCGCGCCGAACTGGTCGGCCAAGGTCGAATACAACTATCTCGACTTCGGCAAGAGCTCGATTCAGTACAGCGCGGTTCCGGCCAATCGCTCCGAGTGGAGCGACACCGTGCACACCGTCAAGGCCGGCGTCTCCTATCACTTCAGCGGCCCGATCGTGTCGCGCTACTGATTGCACGCGCAAATCGAATGTGTCGAAAGGCCGGCTTCGCGCCGGCCTTTTTTGTGTGCCAGAACCGGTACTTGCTGGGCCGTTGTGTCATTTGGGTGACGGCTTTTTACGACGGAAGGGGCTATCAAGGTCCGGCGGGTGGGCGTTGGTGAGAGTGTGCGTGCGGGCGTCGGACTTGGTTTGGGGAATGCGATGAGAAGGCTGTTGCTGGGGGCGACAACTTCGCTGGCGCTGGGGATTGCGCCGGCCATCGCTGCCGACTTGCCCGCGCGCACCTTCACCAAAGCGCCTGCGATGATCACGACGATCTATGATTGGAGTGGCTTCTATATCGGCCTGAATGCCGGTGGCGCATCGGCCCGCACCTGCTGGACCAACAAGGTCAGCTTCGCCGGCGTGGCCGCAACCAACGCGGAAGGCTGCCATGATACGACCGGCGCGCTGGCTGGCGGCCAGATCGGCTATCGCTGGCAGGCCGGCGGCTGGGTGTTCGGCGTCGAAGGCCAGGGAAACTGGGCCAACCTCAAGGGCAGCAACACCAGCCAGTTGGTCCCGCCCGTGACCAACCAGACCAAGATCAATGGGATCGGCTTGCTCACCGGCCAGATCGGCTATTCCTGGAACAACGTGCTCTGGTACGTGAAGGGCGGCGCCGCGGTTGCGGGTGAGAAGTACAACGGTCTGTCCACGGCAACTGGCGGTGTGCTCGACCAGTCCAGCGCCACGCGCTGGGGTGCGGCTGTCGGCACCGGCGTCGAGGTCGGCTTCGCCAAGAACTGGTCGGTCGCAGCCGAATACGAGCACCTGTTCATGGGCAACCGCACCCTGGGCTTCTCGGGCGTTCCCGGTGGAGCCGCGGGCCGGACCGATGCGGTCGGCCAGGACGTCGACATGGCGACGGTCCGCGTGAACTATCGCTGGGGCGGCCCCGTCGTATCCAAGCACTGACTTTTCCAAGCGCTGACCCTCGAGGACTGGCGGTCGAGGGTCTGACGCGCCAAGCGCTCACCCGCCCCTCGCGCTTCGGGACAGCTCTGCGATCTGCACGACCGGTCGCGATCTTTACCAGCGCTTAAGTACGTTCGGCACATCCCGCCACGCGCCTGCTCCCGATCACGAGTTTAGAAAGCAGTCTCTCCTACAACCAGCAACAGGCCACCTTCGCGTGGGCCCGGATCGGAGGGATCCGGAGCGTGGTGTATTGGGACTGGGGAGAGACGAATGCAGAAGACGACCTTGATCTTGACCGCAAGCGCCGCGGCGCTGGGACTGGCGCCGGCCTCAGCGGCCGACTTCGCGACGCGCCCTTACAGCAAGGCGCCACCGCCGGCCTATGTCACGCCGCTGCCGAACTGGGCCGGGTTCTACCTCGGCGTCAATGGCGGCGCCGATTGGAGCCACAACTGCTGGACGCTCAATCGCGTCGGCGGCGTGCCGGTCGTGCCGACCCAGTCCGAAGGCTGCCACAATGCCTCGAGCGGCCTCATCGGCGGCCAGGTCGGCTATCGCTGGCAGGCGGCGAGCTGGGTGTTCGGCGTCGAGGCCCAGGGCAACTGGACCGACCTGAAGTCGTCCAATGCGAGCACGGCGGCGCTGGCTGCGGGCATCACCAACAACACCAAGACCGATGCGATCGGCCTGTTCACCGGCCAGGTCGGCTACGCCTGGGGCAACGTGCTCTGGTACGTGAAGGGCGGCGCCGCCGTCACCCACAACAAATACACCGGCACGGCGAATGCGGCTGCGCCCTTCCCGGTCGGCACGCTGCTGGATTCCGCCAGTGAGACCCGCTGGGGCGGCACCGTCGGCACGGGCGTCGAGTTCGGCTTCGCGCCGAACTGGTCGGTCGCCGTCGAGTACGACCACCTGTTCATGGGCTCGCGCGACATCAGCTTCCCGGCCACCGCAACCGTGCTGTCGCGCGTCGATACCATCAAGCAGGACATCGACATGGCGACAGTCCGGGTGAACTATCGATTCGGGGCGCCGATGGGCACGCGCTACTGAAAAAAGCCGCCGCTCGCACGCATTCGGAAAGGCCGGCCCTCGCGCCGGCCTTTTTCGTGTCAACAGCCCGGCAGCGTCGCGGCGTTTTTGTGCTAAATATATGATTTATAACGCTTTTTCGTTTCTGTGGCGGGCGCGTTACAGCCTCACCGGGATGCCCTGTGTATGACTTGCCCATCGCTTGTCATTCCAACCTCCCGGGGGAGAATTTGATGAAGAAGTTGTTTGTGATCACGACGGCGCTCGTCGGCATCGCAACGGCCACGTCCGCTTCGGCGGCCGACATGGCGGCACGTCCCTATACGAAGGCGCCGCCGATGGTCGCGCAGATCCTGAGCTGGTCGGGCCTCTACGCCGGCATCCAGGGCGGCGGCGGCTGGGGCACCAGCAAGGAGACCTTCCTCGGCCGCTTCAATGCGCCGGGCTTCCTGGGCACCCAGAACTACAACACCAATGGCGGCTTCGTCGGCGGCGTGGTCGGCTACAACTGGCAGGTCGACAACGTCGTGTTCGGCCTCGAAGGCGACTATCACTGGGCCGACATCAACGGCCGCTCCGCCGTGGTCAATGCCGGCCTCGGCGACACCTTCTTCACCAAGCTGACCAGCTTCGGCGACATCAAGGGCCGCCTCGGCTATGCCGCCGGTCCCGCCCTGTTCTTCGTCAGCGGCGGCGCCGCGGTGGGCCAGTTGCAGCATCGCTATGACGGCGTCCCCGGCAACGTCTTCAGCCAGAACACCACCCGCTGGGGCTACACGGTCGGCGCCGGCGCCGAATACATGTTCGCGCCGAACTGGTCGGCCAAGCTCGAGTACAACTATCTCGACTTCGGCAAGAGCGCGATCCAGTACAGCGCTTTCGCGACCAACCGCTCCGAGTGGAAGGACACCGTCCACACCGTCAAGGCCGGCCTCAGCTACCACTTCGGCGGTCCGGTCATCGCCAAGTACTGACACCTGCAACCGACAGGTTCCGAGAAAGGCCGGCGAAAGCCGGCCTTTTTTGTTGCCCTGATGCCACCTTGCCGGCTCGCCACACCCGGAACCAAGCAGTTGAGTGACATAGGCTTTCTGGAACTTGCCCGTAAAAACGCGGTTTGGCCGCGAGTGTGTCTTCAGGGTGACGGTAATCCGTACGGAACCGGGCTATAGGAACCTCGTCAACTTGAACGGGTGAGTCTGTTTCGTGCGTAAAACTCTCGGTGCGATGCGGACTGTTAGGAATAAACTGGAGACTGGAATGAAGAAGATCCTGCTCGCGACCGTGGCCTTGGCCGCCCTGGCCGCTCCCGCTGCCGCCGCTGATCTTGCCGCGCGCCCGACCTACACCAAGGCGCCGGTTGCCGCGCCTGTGCTGACCTGGACCGGCTTCTACATCGGTGCCATGGGCGGCTATGCCAACGAGGATGCTGACTTCGCGGCCATGAAGGGCGGCTTCGCTGGCGGCACCGTCGGCTACAACTGGCAGCAGGGTGCTGTCGTGTTCGGCCTCGAGGCCGACGCCGCTTGGGCCGACATCAACGCAAACGTTGGCGCGCTCGGTGTCAACGCCGAATCCAAGATCCGTGACTGGGGCACCGTCCGCGGCCGCATCGGCTACGCCTTCGGCCCGACCCTGCTGTACGCGACCGGTGGTTACGCCTGGGCTGACAACCGCGTCTCGCTGACGGCTCCGGGCTTCGCCGCTTCGGACAGCAAGATCCACTCCGGCTGGACCGTCGGCGCTGGCGTCGAGTACATGTTCGCCCCGAACTGGTCGCTGAAGGGCGAATACCTCTACAAGAGCTTCGGTGGCGAGAGCTACACCTTCACCGGCCTCGGCACGCTCGCGACCGGCACGCTCAACGTGCATTCCGGTCAGGTCGGCATCAACTACCACTTCTAAGTCTTCGCCTCCGGGCCAACGCACACAGCCTCCGCTCTGCCAGAGCGGAGGCTTTTTCTTTGCGGGATCGCGCACAAGGCAGGACGGAACCGGCAGCCTCCTGCCATTCGCTGCCATTCCCTGCGCGCATTGTTGATGATTCGCTGACGGCACTGGAAATCCAGCCCCGTTCTTCCTACGTTCCGACGATACCTTTTCCCTCTGGCGTCCGATGGCCGGCTTCCGGCGAACGCGCCTGCAACGATGGCGCGACTCTGCGCCGTGGGACGATCGTCATGGATGAAGTGCTCAAGGCCAAGCAGCGCGCGCAAGCCAACCAGTCGAGCCTGCGGGCGATCACGATCCGCGGCGCCCGCGAGCACAACCTCAAGAACATCGACGTCGAGATCCCGCGCGACAGGCTCGTGGTCTTCACCGGCCTGTCCGGTTCCGGCAAATCCTCGCTCGCCTTCGATACGATCTATGCCGAGGGCCAGCGCCGCTACGTCGAATCGCTGTCGGCCTATGCGCGCCAGTTCCTTGAGATGATGCAGAAGCCTGATGTCGACCAGATCGACGGCCTGTCGCCGGCGATCTCGATCGAGCAGAAGACCACCTCGAAGAACCCGCGCTCGACGGTCGGCACGGTCACCGAGATCTACGACTACATGCGGCTGCTCTGGGCGCGCGTCGGCGTGCCCTACTCCCCGGCCACCGGCCTGCCGATCGAAAGCCAGACCGTCTCGCAGATGGTCGACCGCGTGCTGGCGCTGCCCGAGGGCACCCGCCTCTATCTGCTGGCCCCGGTCGTGCGCGGACGCAAGGGCGAGTACAAGAAGGAGCTCGCCGAATATCTCAAGAAGGGCTTTCAGCGCGTCAAGATCGACGGCACCTTCCATGAGCTCGCCGAGGTGCCCACGCTCGACAAGAAGTTCCCGCACGACATCGACGTCGTCGTCGACCGCATCGTGGTGCGCCCCGACATCGGCCAGCGCCTCGCGGAGAGTTTCGAGACCGCGCTGAAGCTCGCGGAGGGACTCGCCGTGATCGAGTTCGCCGACGCGCCCGCCTCCGCCGCCCCGGCCGAGGAGAAGAAGAAGACCGCCAAGATCCATGACAAGAGCGGGCCCGAGCGCATCCTGTTCTCGGAGAAGTTCGCCTGCCCAGTCTCCGGTTTCACCATTCCCGAGATCGAGCCGCGGCTGTTCTCGTTCAACAATCCCTACGGCGCCTGCCCGGAATGCGGCGGCCTCGGTGTCGAGCAGCACGTCGATGCTGATCTCGTCATTCCCGACAAGGACGTCACCCTGCGCAAGGGCGCGATCGCCCCCTGGGCCAAGTCGTCCTCGCCCTATTACCTGCAGACGCTGACAGCGCTCGGCAAGTTCTACAAGTTCACGCTCGACACCAAGTGGAAGGACCTGCCGAAGAAGACGCAGAACGCGCTGCTGCACGGCTCCGGCGACGACGAGATCAAGTTCACCTATGAGGACGGCGTCCGCGCCTACGACACCAAGAAGCCGTTCGAGGGCGTGATCACCAACATCGAGCGCCGCTTCCGCGAGACCGAGAGCGAATGGGCGCGCGAGGAGCTCGGCAAGTACTTCAACGACGTGCCCTGCGCCGGCTGCAACGGCTTCCGGCTGAAGCCCGAGGCGCTGTGCGTCAAGGTCGCCGGCAAGCACATCGGCGAGATCTCCGAGCTCAGCGTCAGGGCTGCCGGCGAATGGTTCGCCGAGGTGCCGAAGGCCCTGAACGCGCAGCAGACCGAGATCGCCACCCGCATCCTCAAGGAGATCCGCGACCGCCTCACCTTCCTGCTCGACGTCGGCTTGAACTATCTGACCCTGGCGCGCTCCTCCGGCACCTTGTCGGGCGGCGAGAGCCAGCGCATCCGCCTGGCGTCGCAGATCGGCTCGGGCCTGACCGGCGTGCTCTACGTGCTCGACGAGCCCTCGATCGGCCTGCACCAGCGCGACAACGCCCGCCTGCTCGACACGCTGAAGCGGCTGCGCGACCTCGGCAACACCGTGATCGTGGTCGAGCATGACGAGGATGCCATTCGCCTCGCCGACTACGTGCTCGACATCGGCCCCGGCGCCGGCACCCATGGCGGCAACATCGTCGCCGAGGGCACGCCGGCCGAGATCATGCGCAATCCGGCGTCGCTGACCGGCAAATATCTCACCGGCGAGCTCGAGGTCGAGGTGCCCGAGCGGCGGCCGCCGAACCATCGCCGCACCATCAAGGTCGTCAACGCCCGCGGCAATAACTTAAAGAACGTGTCGGCCGAGATCCCGCTCGGCCTGTTCACCGCCATCACCGGCGTCTCCGGCGGCGGCAAGTCGACGCTTCTCATCGACACGCTCTACAAGGCGATCGCGCGCAAGCTCAACGGCGCCAACGAGGCCGCCGCGCCGCACGATCGCATCGAGGGCCTGGAGCACATCGACAAGATCATCGATATCGACCAGTCGCCGATCGGCCGCACCCCGCGCTCCAATCCCGCGACCTATACCGGCGCATTCACCCCGATCCGCGAATGGTTCGCCGGCCTGCCGGAATCGAAGGCACGCGGCTACGAGCCGGGCCGCTTCTCCTTCAACGTCAAGGGCGGCCGCTGCGAGGCCTGCCAGGGCGACGGCGTCATCAAGATCGAGATGCACTTTTTGCCCGACGTCTACGTCACCTGCGACGTCTGCAAGGGCAAGCGTTACAACCGCGAGACGCTCGACGTGCTGTTCAAGGGCAAGTCGATCGCCGACGTGCTCGACATGACCGTCGAGGAAGCCGCCGAATTCTTCAAGGCGGTGCCGCGCGTGCGCGACACCTTCGAGACGCTGCGTCGCGTCGGCCTCGACTACATCCATGTCGGCCAGCAGGCCACCACGCTCTCCGGCGGCGAGGCGCAGCGCGTCAAGCTCGCCAAGGAGCTGTCCAAGCGCGCCACCGGCCGCACGCTCTACATCCTGGACGAGCCGACCACCGGCCTGCACTTCCACGACGTCAAGAAGCTGCTGGAGGTGCTGCACGAGCTGGTCGCGCAGGGCAATTCGGTAGTGGTGATCGAGCACAATCTCGAGGTCATCAAGACCGCCGACTGGGTGATCGATCTCGGCCCCGAAGGCGGCGACGGCGGCGGCGAGATCGTCGCCTGGGGCCCGCCCGAGGACATCGTCAAGGCGCCGCGCAGCTACACCGGGCAGTTCCTCAAGCCGGTGCTGGAGAAGTCAGCCAAGCCGAAGAAGCGCGGCCGGGGCGCAGCCAGCGAGGCGGCGGAGTAGTTGCCCTCAATTCCCTTGTATCGATCGTCGTTGCGAGCGAAGCGATCCAGGGCCGCGTGCGCGTCTCTGGATTGCTTCGTCGCTTCGCTCCTCGCAATGACGCATGTGGTCGATACCGGTTCATCACAGCAAAGCCCGCCACTCTCTACAGAGCGGCGGGCTCGATGTTTCCACAACGAACTCAGATTACCACTGGCGATAATATCCGCTGCGCGTGCCGTTGTTGTTGCCGCCCGGGCCGACGTCGCCCTGGGTCGAGCTCGGGGTCGGATGGTTGGTGCCGTTGTAGCCGGTGCCCCAGCCCGGGCCGTCATACGGGCCCGGCGCGACCGCGACGTAGCCTTCCTCATAGACCGGCCCCGGCGCCCAGGCGAAGGAATCGCGGTAGGCGTAGGTGCTGGTGACCTGGCCACCATAGCCGTAGCCGCCCGGGCCGTATTCGCCGGCCGAGGCCGCAGCGGTGCCAGCCACGAGCGTGACGGCGGTCAGCACGGCGAATCCAAACGTGCGCGTCATGAACTTGCTCCTTCGTTCCTAATTCTCGGAGAACAAACGATATCGATCCATCCAAGGTTCCGCCGGTCCCCACAACAATCGTGCGACACAACGCGACGCTCCCCTTCGCGCGACCTCGTGATCCAACGGCTTCGTGACATCGCCGACACGCGCAGCGAACCCGTCCGACACGACAAACCAGCTGCTCTTGTCGAGCGGCGGGTTTGATCGCCTAACGTTTAACGCGAGATGGCGGCTACCACTGCCGGTAGACACCGGTCAGCGTACCGTTGTTGTTGCCGGACGGACCGACATCGCCCTGGGTCGAGCTCGGAGTCGGATGGTTGGTGCCGTTGTAGCCGTGGCCCCAGGCCGTTGTACCCCACGCTACTTCACCCGGCGCGTAGGCCGGCGCCGGCGCGGCGTCATACACCGGCTCGGAATCGTTGCCCTGTGTCGGCGGCCCCCAGGCCATCGAGTCGCCGTAGCGGGCATAGCCCTGCGCGGATGCGGCGGCGGTGCCGAGCACCAGCGTGGCGGCGGCCAGCGCGGCCATCTTGAGCGTGCGTTGCATGTGTCTCTCCTTGCGTCTGTGCGGGGGTCAACGACCGCACTGCGCCAGGCGTTCCTGCAGCGCACGCTCACAAAAGCCGTGAGAGATTATTGATCGGATTCGCGTCAAAACCCTCTTGCAGACCTGCGGGAGCAGGCTCGCAAGAGGGCAACGCGAGACGCGACCCGGACGGCGACGTCCCCTGATCAGCAGCTCACGCTGCGACGGCGACCGCCCGCGGCCGCGCCACGCCGGTCTTGGTGACCCCCGGCAGCGGCGGCGCCGTCGTGCCAGTCGCGTGCGGGAAGTACTGCAACTGCATGGAATGCATGTAGCCGGCTTCTGCGGTCCAGGAATCGTTCGTCTCCACGATCGGCGTGATCGTGAACAGGTCCGGATTGCTCGGCACGATCGACGTATAGGTCGGGATCGTTGCGCTGAGGATCTCAAGCGGCTTGTAGATCGAGTAGTAGTTGGTGTCCTTCAGGACCGGCGCCGGCGGCGCATAGGTGACGAGAATCCCTTTCAGATTGGCCCATCCCATCGGCACGATGTCGTTGCTGTTGACCGCCGCATAGTAGGTATAGGCCTTCGCGAAGGTGGTCGCGAAGCCCGCGTTCCACATGGTCGGAGCCGCGAAGGTGTGCGGCCACAGCGTGAACTTCAGCGACGAGTTCAGCTTCGGCAGTTGATCCTGCAGCCACGCCGTCGCCACCACGGCGAGCGCGCCGCCCAGGCTGTGCCCGGTCACCATCAGTTGCAGATTCTGCTTGGCCGCAAGGCCGCGCAGATAGTCGAGCAGCGACAGGTCCGTCGCGGGATCGGTGAGCGCGATGACCAGCGCCAGCGCATCGTTGATCCCGGCACTGATCTGCAGCGGCGAGCCGGCCTGCTGCGGATACAGCCACGGCACCTGGAAGACGGCATCGACGTCGGCGAGCACGTTCTCGAAGGCACCGCCGACCGAGCCGTCGACATCGGTGCCGCGGAACGCCAGCGCGTAGCTGCCGTCGCTGCCTTGCGCGACATAGGCGAGCACGCCGTTGTTGACCGCCGGGCCCCAGACGAGCGACCACGGACCGTTCGCTGCGCCCGACGGAACGGACTTCAGCATCGTCACGAAATCGCTCGGCTGAACCGTATCGAGCGCGTCGTCGATATAGGCGAAGTAGGACAGATACGCTGCAGCAACCTTGTTGAGGGCCATGTGAAATCTCTCTGGCTTGAATGATGAAAACAAATTCGATCAAATTGGGCAGGCAGACTCTGATCCGCCGGCGCATCGGGATCATAGACCGCGTTATTTCCAGGTGCACATCACAACATGTTCAACCCCTGATCGTCGAACGTCACCATGGAGCTGCGACACGCAAGGGTCGCATCTCATTGCGCGCCGCCCCTCCCATTGCTATGGCGCAGGGACTGTCGCAGGACGACACGCCTCGACGATCATCAGCCCCTCGCCGCGCTCACCCCACGCGATGCCATATTCCCTCGTCATCTTCGATCTCGACGGCACGCTCGCCGACAGCTTCCCGTGGTTTCGCACCCACGTGAATGCCGTCGCTGTGCGGTACCGCTTTCGTCAGGTCGAGGAGCAGGACATCGACGGGCTGCGCCATGCCTCGACCCGTGAGATCCTCGATTTCCTTCAGGTGCCGCGCTGGAAGCTGCCCTTGATCGCGCGCCACGTGCGCCGGCTGAAGACGGCGCATGCAGCAAGCATCCCGCTGTTTGCAGGCGTCGACATCATGCTCGACACGCTTGCCGCGAACGGCACCATGCTCGCATTGGTCTCGTCAGACAGCGAGGCCAACGCGCGGCAGAAGCTCGGATCGCGCGCCGGTCTGTTCGCCGATTTCGATTGCTCGGCCTCGGTGTTCGGCAAGGCACGGAAGTTTCGCCGGGTGCTGAAGCGGCTGCGCGTCGACCCGGCCCAGGCCATCGCGATCGGCGACGAGACCCGCGACATCGAGGCTGCGCGCGCCGCCGGCATCGCCTTCGGTGCGGTGACGTGGGGCTATGCCGCGGAGCAGGCGCTGCGCGACCACCAGCCGGAGATGCTGTTCACCCGGATGGACGAGATCGTGGAACGGTTGGTGGTGCCCGCCAGACGAGATTCGTAGCCTACATCAGCGCCAGCGACATGCAGGGATAACGACGAGCCTCGATACCTCCCCGCGTCATTGCGAGCTGCGCTCGCAATGACGCGGGCTGCAGATGCAACTCCATTCCCGCCACCGGCGGACCTGCCTCACCGCCGCAGGAACGCGCCGAACGCGCGCGGGCCGTTGCCGACCTTGATCTCCCCTGTGACCTTCAGTGCGGCCACGTCGATGACGCTCAGGATGTTGCTCTCCCAATTGGCGACGATGACGCGCCGGCCGTCGGCCGTCGCCTCGATGCCCTCGGGATAGTCGCCGACATTGATGCGCTGGAGCGGCTGCAGGCTCGCCAGGTCGAACACGCTGACCGTGCCGTCATACTGGTCGGTTACGAAGCCCCTGCCCTGCGCCAGCGCCACCGCATAAGGCCGCAAGCCGGTCTTGACCCGGCCGATCTCGCGACGCTCGGCGAGGTCGATCACCGAGACGTCGTTGGAGGCGACATTTGCCGTGTAGGCGCGCTTGCCCTCGGCGTCGATGGTGACACCGAACGGCCGCGTGCCAACCTTGATGGTCGCAAGGCGCTGGCGCGTCGCCGTGTCGATCACCGAGACCATGTCGTCGTCGCGGTCGGCGGAGAGCAGCAGCTTGCCGTCTTGTGTCACCGCAAGCCCCGACGGCGAGGCGCCGACCGCGATGCTGCCGGTCACGGTCCGGGTCTTCGCATCGATCACGCGAATTGCGGCGTTGTACCAGTCTGCGACGTAGACCGTCGAACCGTCCGGCGTCACGGCAATGCCGAGCGGGCCGCCACCGACCTCGATCCGTCCAACAACCTTTCGCGCGACAGCGTCGACGACGCTGATGCTCTTGTCGTCCGGACTCGCCACATAGGCGAAGCGTCCGTCGGCAGCCACCGCAACGCCGGCCGGCTTGCCGCCTATCGGGATCGTCGCCACCGGCTTCGAGGTCGCGAGGTCGACGATGGTCAGATCATCGCTGAGCTGATTGGTGACGAAGGCTTCTTCGGCGTGGGCACTGGCGCAGCAGACGAGCACGGCTGCGAGCAGAAAAGCTCGAATAGGATCTGAGAGACGATGAGTGGCACAGCGGCTTGCCTTGTACCCACCTCGCCCCGCTCTTGTCCGCCGTAGCTCGCAGAGCGAAGGCGAATGCGGGGCCGCGACGAGCTTCGCTCGCGCTGAGAGGTCGGATTGCATCGCCAGATGCAATCCGGGTGAGGGGGCACAGGTCTCACCACCCACACCACCCGTTCGGCTGCCCCTCACCCCAACCCTCCCCCCGTAAGAACGGGGAGAGGGAGCGCAGCGCTGACTTGGCGACATGGTCGCATCCAATCAGCTCCCGCTCTCTACCTTCTTCTTCAGTCCCTCGAGCCCGCCCTTGTAGAGCCCGGTCACCGCATTGACCGCGGCCTCGTCGCTCAGCTCCGGCGGCGGATCGTTGTTGGGGAAGCCGCGGTAGAACGCGCCGGTCCATTCGACCACGCTGCCTTTGCCATCCGCACTCGGCGTCACCGCGATGGTCGACGAGTAGTTTGTCACCGGCAGCACCTTCACATCGACCGCCGTGATCCGGTACGAATAGCTCATCTTCTCGGCGTCGTATTTGTAGAGCTCCTCGTCGACCGTGGCGCCGCCCTTCAGGGTCAGCTTGCGGGTGGCGCCGATCTCGTTGCCCTTGTCGCCCGCGGTCTTGTCGACGACGCCGAGCCAGCTCATGTCCTGGAAGTTGCCGATCACGGCCCACACCTTGGCGGGTGCGGCGTTGATCTCGACGTGCTCCTGCACCTTGCGCCGGGTGGGACCATGCGCATCCGCCGTGCTCAAAGCCGTCGTTGCGATCGCGAGCGCCGCCGTCGCGGCCAGCGCCTTGCCGAACACCATCCTCATCTCGTTTCCTCAACCATTTTCGTTTGGCCGGCGCATCTGGCGCGGCGGACCCATCTTTGCACCGCTCCCGATTGTTGCAACAAAAAAGACCGTGTCGTGGCGCTCGAAAGCGGGTCAATTGGCGCCACAGCAGCGCTTGTATTTCTGGCCGGAACCGCACGGACAGGGATCGTTGCGGCCGACCTTGCCGAAGGAGGCGAACGGATTGGGTTGCTCAATGAAGGCGGGCGCGCCGGGCACGGGCGCCCCGCTCCGCCGATGACGGTTGAGGGTCAGCACCGCATGGCGGATGTCAGCAGGTGCTTCGCGGTCGAGCCTGGTATTCTCGACGCGGTCGGCATTCTCGTCGCGCGCCAGCTCGATCGCCACCATCAGGCTCAGGGCCGCCTCGCCCACATCGCCGTCGACGTTCCGGTAGGCCTTGAACCGCTCTTGACGCAGGTCCACCGCCGCAGCGAAGCCGTCGATCCACAACTCCCAGATCACACTGCCGTCGATCGGATCGACCGGATAGCGCGGCTGATACAGCTCCGGCGTTTGCGTGAGCGTCCGGGCGATCTCGTCATGATACGCCATCACCAGGTCGAGCACCGCGTTGGCATGGGCGATGCTCGCAAACACCGAGTGGCGGCCTTTGCCGAACCCGAACGCCGCGGCGAACCATTCGCCGGGCGGGACCTGCTCCGGCAGGACCAGCAGGCCGGCGATGAAGCCGTCGAGCTCCTCCAGCACCATGGCGCGGTCGTCGAGGGCGAGCAGCGCCTGGTCGAGCTCGTCGTGACGGTTGGCCTGCTCCGACATCTGAAACCCTGCTTCCCTCACCCGCGTCGCGACCTGATTTGCCCGACGCGCACGCCGCGAAGGCGTGACGCGACCGTTTTGACACCAAAACGGCCATGCGCGCAAAATCTATATTTCGACGCGGGATCAGCGCCATCACACCTGTCCAGTCGTGTCGCGAAAAATATTCTTCTTTCGTTTTTTCGGAATTTGCGTTCTTCTGGGTGCGTCCTGCACTCACGAGAGGGGCGCTTCGCGGTCGTCACGGGCGTTGAGTGCGGGATGCGATGGACGTCACGGGCCCGGCGCAAATGCGCAGACGACGGGTCCGGCGGCGGACGGCGAAATCGTGTGGTCCTGACCTCCCGACGCTGAGGTCAAGCTGGTGGTGATGCTCACGCATCGCGCCGGTGACGGTGGCCAGAAAGCCCGGTGCACCGAGGAGACCACGTATAAGCCGTAACACCATCGCGCAGGGAAGGCCGGGTCATCTCGGCTGAGCCTGTGGTTCCTGCCCCGTGCATTTTTCCCGCACGGGGGCCGCGGGCATCAGCGGATGCCCGGCCTTCCCTGCGCCCTCTCACTTCGAGGAGGGCAGAATATGATGCAAAGCCCGGACGCCATTCGCACGCGGGAACGAGGACTCATGTCTCTCCGTCATCGCGAGGAGCAAAGCGACGAAGCGATCCAGAGTCTTTGCGCAGCCCTGGATTGCTTCCGCCTGCGCCCGATGGGCTTCGGCGGACACGTCGCTTCGCTCGCAATGACGGCGGAGCAAGTTGGTCGACCTCGCCAACTCTCATGCACCACGCCCCGCCCTCACTCCGCAAGCACCGCCTGCACGAAGCCGTCGGGATCGGCGCAGAACTCGCGCAGGGCCTTGAAGTGATCGGTGTCCTGCACAACGACCTTCTCGAGACCGTATTTGGTCAGGCGCAGCAGGGTCGCGCCGGGATAGGCCATCAGCACCGGCGCATGCGTCGCCATCAGCACCTGGCAATGACCGGACTCGTCCATCCGCCGCATCAGCTTGAGAAACTCGATCTGGCGCGCCGGCGACAGCGCCGATTCCGGCTCGTCGAAGATGTAGATGCCCTGGCGCTGGCAGCGCTCCTCGAAGAAGCGCAGGAAGCCCTCGCCGTGGGAATGCGACAGGAAGTCGGGCGGCGGCCCTCCGAATGGATCGTCCAACGCGGCCTCGTCGAGATAGCGCGCCACCGAGAAGAAGCTCTCGGCGCGGAAGAACCAGCCCTGCGTGATCTTCGGCAGCCAGCTCGCACGGAACGCGGCACCGAGCGTACCCCCCATGCGCTCGATTGCACGACCATGATCCACCGGCCTATAGCCCTTGCCGCCGCCGGCCTCGTCATAGCCGGCCAGCGCCGCGATGCCTTCGAGCAGGGTCGATTTGCCGGTGCCGTTCTCGCCGACGATGATGGTGATGGCGCTCGTGAAGCTCAGCTCGAACTCGTCCTGCAGGAACGGCAGGCAGAACGGATATTCGGCGCGGTCGGCGATCTTGGCCGGATCGAGCCACAGCCGCTTCAGATAGGGTGCGCGCAGCCGGATCTCACGTTGCTTCCTCGCCATGACGCCTTCACGAATTCGGTGACATCGCGGGCAATCTCGCACAAGGCGGCGGGATCGACCACCGTCCCACGCGGGCTACGCCGCGACCTCCAGCACCAGCTCCATCGTCATCAGCACCGGGTTGTCGCCGCGGACGAGACGTCCCTGGGCCAACGCGCCAGTGTAGTCGACCAGCGCGACGTCGAGCGTGGCTTCGAGGCCGTCAGCACCGGGTGCGATCACTCCGGCGGTGATGGTCAGCTCGGTCGCGAACGGCTCGACGACGACGCCGTCTTCGAAGCGCGCGCCGATGGTCGAGCCGACACCGCCGCGGATCCGCGCCCTGCTGATGCCTTGCGCGCGGCAGAACTCCTCCAGACAGCCGGCAAAATCCTGGTTCGGCCGCAGCCGCAGCGCGAAGGCACGGCGATCCGTTGGGGCGCTGCTCGGTGCGGCCGCCACCGGGCCAAACAGCTTGAAGCCGGTTTCGGGATCAGGCGCGGCGCTGAAGATCGCGCCATCGAGCCCGAACGCCTCGACCTCGAACGGCTCGGCGACCACAGTCTCCTCGGGCAGGATGTGGCCACCACCGGCCCGGCCGCCCTCTTCGGTCCACAGCGCGTGACAATGGAAGAACGGCGCGCTGTCGCGCACACCCAGCGTCATGGTCGCGGTCGAGAGCTGGGTGACACCGGCGGGCCGATAGGTCTCGCTGTAGAACGCGGCATGATCCGGCGCCTTCGACAGCGCCGGCATGACATAGGCGAACGGTCCGAGCGCACCACCTTTGATGTCGAGCACGCCGCCGGCAAAGCCTTCACGCGCAAAGCCGCGATGGGCCGCTTCCAGCAGCGGCAACCCCTGCTCCATGGTGAAGGTGAAGGCGCGGCCGCGCGCCTCGACCCAGTGGATACGGTCCGCCACCGGCGCGCCGGGCTGTTTGATGAATCGCATCAGTGCTCAGCCCTGCCTGGTGAGATCGAGCAGGCCGCGCGCCTCGAGCTCGTCGCGCACGAGACGCTTGGGGATCTTGCCGTAGCCAGACTTCGGCAGCGCGTCCCAGAAGAAGAAGCGCTTCGGCATCTTGTAGCGCGGCAGCTTGGTGGCGAGATAGCCGGCGATCGCGCTCTCGCTCGGCACGGCCGCGCCCTCGCGCGCCACGCAGACGGCGACGCCGACCTCGCCCCACACGGGATCAGGCACGCCGAGCACGGCGACCTCGCCGATGTCGGGATGGGTCAGGATCTTCTCCTCCACCTCGCGCGGATAGATGTTGGAGCCGCCGGAGATGTACATGTCCGACGCGCGGCCGGTGATATAGACGAAGCCCTGCGCGTCCATGTGGCCGAGATCGCCGGTGCGGAACCAGCCGTCGCGAAACGCCTTGGCATTGGCGTCGGGATTGTCGTAGTAGCCCGCGAACACGGCCGGACCGATGACGCAGATCTCGCCGGTCTCGCCCGGCTTCAGCTCGCGCCCCTGATCGTCCTGGATCGAGACCTGCATGCCCGTGCGCTCATAGCCGCAGGTGCCGATCCGCGCCTCCGGTCCATCCTCTTCCTCGTGCGCCGCGGCCGGCAGCACCGTGATGTTGCCGGTGACCTCGCCGAGGCCGAAATACTGCACGATGACCTTGCCGAGCCGCGCCAGCGCGCGCTTCTGGTCCTCGCGATACATCGGCGCGCCGGCATAGATCACATGGCGCAGCGAGGAATGATCGAATTGGTCGACGGCGGGATGCTCGACCATCATCTTCAGGATGGTCGGCACCGTGAACAGGTTGCTGATGCGATGCGCCTCAATGAGACGGAACGCCTCGGTGATGTCGAACTTCTCGCTCGGCAGCAGCACCGTCCTGGCGCCGCGCGCGCTCTGCATCAGCTGGTGCACGCCGGCGCCATGCGACAGCGGCGCCACGACGAGCGATGCGTCGTGCTCGGTGGTGCCGGGCGTCAGATCGGCGAGATGGTTGGTGATGACGAAGGCCATCTGGCCATGCGTCAGCACCGCCGCCTTGGAGCGGCCTGTCGTGCCCGAGGTGAAGAAGAACCAGCAGGGATCGTCGTGCTCCACGGCTGCGTTCGCAACGTCTGCGCCGGCGTTCGCCTTCATTGCGTCGGCCACGGCCCCCGTGCCGAAGCTGCCGCCGTCACCGATGCGCCAGGTAAAGTCAGCAGTCGTCACTGCGGCAGCGTGCTCCGGAAAGTCGCCGTGGCAGAGAAACGCCTTCGCGCCCGAGGCGGTCGCGAGGTAGGCGACCTCGTCCGGCATCAGGCGGAAATTGGTGGGCACCCAGACCACGCCGAGCCGGAACGCGGCAAACATCGAGACGAACATCTCCTCGCAGTTCTTGGAGTGCACCAGGATGCGATCGCCCTTGGCGATGCCCTGCTCGGCCAGCGCCGCCGCGAGCGCCGAGACCATCGCGTCGATCTCGCGCCAGGACCACGACCTCTCGCCCCAGACGAAGCCGACGCGGTCGCCGAGCCGGCGGCCGTTCTGCGTCACGATATGCGCGAGATTCATCACCCGCCGCGACATCCGCAGCTGTGTGCCACTCATCGACGAGCCCTCGCATCCCGGCAGCAAATGAACAGACCCATGACAGCGTCCCCTCGATCGATTCTCGGGCGGTCTCGGCCACCCGTTACCTTCCCGCTTGTTTATCGCGGTCCCGCGCGACCTCGCAAGCGCGGCCTGCCCATCGCTCCCATGCGACGGTGTCATTCGAACGAATGCAGATGCCGTGCGACAAACCCGAGGCCGGCCGCGCATTCCTTCATTTCACCACGCACCGAATCTGATTTGAGGACACCCATGATCAATCGTCGTTTCCTGCTTCTCGGCCTCGCTGGCGTGCTCGCCGTATCCCCGCTTCGCGCGCAGGCCCCCGCCGCCAATGAGCCTACCGGCATCATGACCGCGATCTACACCCGCGTCGCCAAGGGCAAGGGCGAGGATGGCGGCAACTTCGTCATCGAGAACAAGGCGGCACGCGCGTACTATCTGTCAAAGTCGCTGGCCGCCCAATGGGCAAAGATGGACGCCCGCACGCCGAAGGGCGAGGTCGGCGCGGTCGATTTCGATCCCGTCACCAATTCGCAGGATCCGGATGTCGCCTCGTTCAAGGTGAGTCCGGAGAAGCAGGAGGCCGACAAGGCGACGGTCGCCGTCACCATCGCCGGCCATCGCAACGATCGCACGGAACAGGCCGACAACGTCATCCGTTACGACTTCGTGCGCGATGCCGGCCAATGGAAGATCGACGACATCCGCGGCGCCGTCGACGGCAAGCCCTGGTCGATCCGCGAAATGCTGGCGGAGTTCATCAAGCAGACCGACAAACCGAAACGAAGGTAGAGAAGCATGACCGTCGTCCGCGACAACAAGGCCCAGAGCCGCTTCGAGCTCGACGTCGAAGGCAGCATCGCTTTTGCAAACTACCGAGCGACGCCGCAGGCGGTCGTCATCACCCACACCGAGACCCCGGCAGCCCTGCGCGGCCGGGGCATCGGGTCCGAGCTGGTCAAGGGCGCACTGGAGTTGATCCGCGCCGAGGGCCGCAAGGTGATCGCGGGCTGCAGCTTCGTCGCCGACTACCTCCGTGACCACCCGGAGAACCGGGACATCATGGCGTGACGTTCCGTAGAATTACCGAGCAAGACGATTGGACCGTGTGCTTTAACGCAATGGCTACCCGGATGGACCAGCAATCCCCCGCCGAACAAGCAACCAGACCGATGGGGAGAGGCTCATGTTCATCACTGCCATTTTCGACGTTCTCAAGCGCTACGTCCGCTACCGCACCCAGCTCGCTTATCTCGACCAGCTCGACGAGCGCACGCTGCGCGACATCGGCTTCAACCGCGACCAGTTGCACGCCGAGGCCTGGCAACGCGCCGGCTTCGTGCACGTCTGAGCCGTTCGAGCAGCCTCTCGCGACACGATATCGACGACAAAGGCCCGCGCGATGGCGGGCCTTTCGCTTTTGGGCCGTCGGCGGCCGACGCTCAGTGCTTGATCTCCGGCGGCAGCTTGCCGCCATTGGCGGCGAGCTTGCTCATCACCTGCTTGTGCAGCCACACATTCATGCTGGCCGAGTCGTTGGTGTCGCCGCTGTAGCCGAGCTCCTTGGCAAGCTCCTTGCGCGCGGCGAGGCTCGAATCGATGTCGAGCGCCTTCATCAGGTCGACGATCGAGGTCCGCCACTCCAGCTTCTCGTGCTTGGCAGCCGCGGCCTTGTCGACGATCGCCGCCACATCGACGTTTTGCGCCGCAGCAGCCGGGCCCCCGGTCGGAGCTGCCGTGCCGCCTGCCGGCGCGGTGCCGCCCGCGGCGGGCGTGCTGCCGCCGGCCGGGGCAGCCTCGGCATGATGACCGAAAATAGCGCCCATGATCTTTCCGAAAATGCTCATCAATGGCTCCCAATGGATGGTGATCGTAAGAAGAACTCGGCCGGCGTTGTTCCGTTGCAAAGACGGCCGTAGAGCCGCTCCGCCACCCGCCGAGGCCTGCCAAGGCGACCACGGCGACGAATGTGAAGCTTACCCAAGGCGGAATGACGGCGGAATGACTTTGTCCGTGGACGGCTCGGCTTCTTCGGTCGCGGGCACCGTTCTAATGCACCGCGACATTCACAGCACTCACCGAGGCGTGAGTAGGCGCGGCCTGTTTTGCCACTATCCTGATGACTTCCGTTCGCGAATGGCCGCCCCGAGGTTCGTCGCGTCTGGCCATCCGCGAATTTGTTCCAACGAGAAGCGCAGCCCGCCTGCGTGGTTGGGTAGCGCCCTACGCAAGTTGAGGGAGCACACGACGATGGCCACCTACCACAGCAATGCCGCCTCCCACGTTCGGGCGGCAGACGAGGTCGCGGCTGAGCTGACGATTCGTACGATCGACATGTCGAGCCTGATGCGCGCGCTGCGGCTCGGCTGGGACGATTTCAAGGCCGTCCCGAGTCACGCCGTGATGCTATGTGCGATCTATCCCGTTCTCGGCCTGGTGATCGCGCGCGCGGTGTTCGGCTATGCGGTGCTGCCGCTGTTGTTTCCACTGGCGGCGGGCTTCGCCCTGCTCGGCCCATTCGCCGCGCTCGGTCTCTATGAGCTCAGCAGCCGCCGGGACCGCGGCGAGAACACCAGTGCCTGGGATGCTCTGGAGGTGCTGCGGTCGCCGTCGTTCGGCTCGATGCTCGGACTAGGCACGCTGCTGCTCGCGCTGTTCGTCACCTGGGTCGCGACCGCGCAGGCGATCTACGTCGCAGTGTTCGGCTACGGCGGCGCGACGGGCGCGGGCGATTTCCTGCAGCGGGTGTTCACGACGCCGCAAGGCTGGTGGCTGATCGCGGTCGGCTGCGGCGTCGGCTTCCTGTTCGCGCTGCTGGCGCTGTGCCTGAGCGTCGTGTCCTTCCCGCTGATGCTCGACCGACACGCCGGCGCGCTCGAAGCAGTCGTCACCTCGCTGCGCGTGGTGGCCAAGAATCCCGTTCCGGTTGCGGCCTGGGGCCTCATCGTCGCGGTGCTTCTGGTCGCCGGCACGATTCCGTTCTTCCTGGGGCTCGCCGTTGTGATCCCGGTGCTCGGCCACGCCACTTGGCATCTCTACCGCGAAGCCATCGCGATCAATCCCGACGCAGCCCGGATCGTGCCGCCGGCCCCGCGCGGCTCCAAACCCGCGGCCGACTTCCCGGCGAACCTGTTCCCATGGCGCTCGCGCGACGGGATGTGAGGACGCAGCGACGAGTTTGTCACGGCCGCCGGCCTCCCAGGCCGGCGGTCGCCTCGAGAGGCCGCCAGCGTGTTGCAGCGCTCACGAAATCCGACGCCAATGTGATCGAAAGGCCTTGTTGCTGCCGCGGTTACGCCCGACATGGAGCGCGCCCAGCAACGCTTTTTGAATCCATTGCCGTCCAGGTGTTTCGATGATTGCTCGCGTTCTCGCCGTTTCCGCTCTTGCCTGCCTCGCTGCCCTCACCACCCTGTCAGCGCCAGCGCACGCCGCGGTGCCTTGCGGCAGCGGCAACTTCGACGGCTGGCTCGCCGAGTTCAAGACCGAAGCTGCGGCCAAGGGCATCTCACAAAACACGATCAATGCGGCGCTGACCGGCGTGACGCCCGACCAAAGCGTGCTGAACCGCGACCGCGGTCAGAAGGTGTTCAGCCAGACCTTCGAGGAATTCTCCGGGCGCATGGTCCCGCCGCGCATGACTCGCGGCTCCAACATGCTGAAGCAATACGGCTCGGTGCTGTCGCGGATCGAGCAGAGCTACGGCGTGCCGGGCGAGGTGCTGGTCGCGATCTGGGGGCTCGAGACTGATTTCGGCGTCAATGTCGGAAAGTTTCCGACCATCCGTGCGCTCGCGACCTTGGCCTATGACTGCCGCCGCGCCGAGCAGTTTCGCGGCGAGTTGCTGGATGCGCTGCGGATCGTCGACCGCGGCGACCTTCAGCCGGCCGAAATGCGCGGCGCCTGGGCCGGCGAGATCGGTCAGACGCAGTTCATGCCGTCGTCCTGGATCAAATACGCCGTCGATTTCGACGGCAATGGCCGGCGCGATCTGATCCGCAGCGCGCCCGACGTTCTCGCCTCCACCGCGAACTATTTGAAGGGCTATGGCTGGCAGAAGGGCAAGGATTGGGAGCCCGGCGGCCCGAATTTTGCGGTCATCCAGCAGTGGAACAAGAGCGAGGTCTACGCGCGGACGGTCGCGACCTTCGCGACCCAGCTGGCGCGGGCGCCGTAGCCCGGGTCAGGAATGAGGCCGATCGCGGTATCGCGACCGGCCGTTCGTTCGATGATGCGAACGATGCGCCTGCTACTTGATCATCCCGGCCTGCATCGCCTTGGTCAGGTGCGCGCTGCAGGCGCCCATCTTGCCGCTCAGCAGCGCGTCCTGCGCTGCCGCAATCTCCTTCTGCGCAGTATATCTGGCGTCGCCGTCAGCCATGGCCTCGATCGCCGTCTCGGTCTTCTCCAGATTGGCCCCGCTACAGCCGACGCCATGCATCCGCGCCGCCTGAGCCGGACCGACCGCCACAATTGCCGCAGTGATGAGCGCGGCCCCAAAAAGTTTGTTCATTGTTTTTCCTCGCTGGTGCGACGGCGCCGGCATCATTGCCCAGCACCGCGACACTTTGTCGCACCTTTCGTTATATGCCGCGAAGTGAAATCCGCGCGAGCGGTCCGTGATGGCGATCATCGATTTGAGAGGTGCAACGTATATAATGAATTTATGTTCATTTCATTGACCCATGCGTTTCGTGAGGTGTATGTCGGGCATTGGCTTCGTGCCTGGATCAGCCTCGAAGCCGGCATTGCTCGATCCGGCAACTCGAACGGGCGATCGAAAATCCGCATGAATACGGAGCCTTGCGCGGGTCGCTTAGCTGCCGGGCGCCTGCCCGATTCTTACTCAAGGGTTACGCAAGCTATGCGTCCGGGGTTTAGCTGCATCGCAACATTCACGCTTCCGCATCGCAACAAGCTCTTCTATGTTCATTTCAACGATGAGGTTCCGATGAAGAACTGAATCGCGAACTAAAGGAGATTTCTCATGTTGCTCTCGCTCATCCGCATGGTGCAGGCGTTCCGTGAGTATCAGCGCAACGTTGCCGAGCTGTCGCAGCTCAGCGATCGCGAGCTCGCCGACATCGGTCTCGATCGTTCGGACATCCCGCGCGTTGCTGCCGGTCACTACAACGGCTGATCAGCCTTCTTCCGATATCTACCGGACATCGCCCGCCTCGCTGCGGGCGTTGCCGCGTCTAGGCCCTGGCGCAACGAAACACACGCGCCCGGTTTCTCACGCTGAACCCCACTGGCGCATTTGCAGCGCTCGGGAAAAGCGCTACCTGTCCCGCGCATGACAGGGACCAAATCACCTTCGAATACCGTCCACGTGATCGGTGCCGGCCTCGCCGGATCCGAAGCCGCCTGGCAGCTGGCCGAGGCCGGCGTCGACGTGGTGCTGCACGAGATGCGGCCGGACCGCATGACCGAGGCGCACCGGACCGCCACGCCTGCCGAGTTGGTCTGCTCGAATTCGTTCCGCTCCGACGATGCCGCCAACAACGCCGTCGGCCTCCTGCATGCTGAGATGCGCCGGCTGGGCTCGCTGATCATGCGGGCCGCTGACGCCAACCAGGTCCCGGCCGGTGGCGCATTGGCCGTCGACCGCGACGGCTTCTCGGCGGCCGTCGCAAGCGCGTTGGAAGGCCATCCACGCATCGCGCTGCGCCGCGGCGAGATCGCGGGCCTGCCGCCCGCGGAGTGGGAGAAGGTGATCATCGCCACCGGTCCCCTCACCTCGCAGCTGCTCGCCGAGGCCATCCGTGACCTGACCGACGAGACGGCGCTCGCGTTCTTCGACGCCATCGCGCCCATCGTGCACAAGGACACGATCGACATGTCGGTCGCTTGGTTCCAGTCGCGTTACGACAAGGTCGGTCCGGGCGGCACCGGTGCCGACTACATCAACTGTCCGATGACGAAAGAGCAGTACGACGCCTTCGTCGCGGCGTTGCTCGCGGGCGAAAAGATCGACTTCAAGGAGTGGGAGACCAACACGCCCTATTTCGATGGCTGCCTGCCGGTCGAAGTGATGGCGGAGCGCGGCCACGAGACGCTGCGTCACGGCCCGATGAAGCCGGTCGGCCTGACCAATCCGCACAATCCGACGGTCAAGCCCTACGCGATCGTGCAACTGCGCCAGGACAACAAGCTCGGCACGCTCTACAACATGGTCGGGTTCCAGACGAAGCTGAAATACGGCCCGCAGCAGCAGATCTTCCGCACGATCCCAGGCCTCGAGAACGCGGAATTCGCGCGGCTCGGCGGCCTGCATCGCAACACCTTCCTCAACTCGCCGAAACTGCTGGATTCGCAGCTCCGCCTGCGCGTCCAGCCACGGCTGCGCTTTGCCGGCCAGATGACGGGATGCGAGGGCTATGTCGAGTCGGCGAGCATCGGCCTGATCGCCGGGCTCTGCGCCGCCGCGGAGACACGTGGCGCAAATCTGCTGCCGCCGCCTCCGACCACCGCGCTCGGTGCCCTGCTCGGCCACATCACTGGCGGCCATATCGAAACGATCGATGGAGCGACGCGCTCGTTCCAGCCCATGAACATCAATTTCGGCCTGTTCCCGCCGCTGGCGACGGCCCCGACCCGCAAGCCCGACGGCACGCGGCTGAAGGGCAATGAGAAGACGGTGGCGAAGAAGCAGGCGATGAGCGCCCGCGCGCTGGCCGATCTCGACCGCTGGATCGCCGAGCACCTGCCCGTCGCGGCCGCTGCGTGAGAGTACGATGAGCCTGCCGAAGACCGATTCCGCCCTGCTGGCGGCGCGCTGGAGCGAAGGTGTGCTGCTCAAGCGCGACGTGTTCTCGACCGTCGAGCGCGGCCGCTTCAAGAGCGAGGCCGGCGATGTCGACGCCGTGCTGCGCCGGCTCGACGAGGTGCCGTGGTGGTCGTTCATGCTGGCGCGGCATTTGTTCGCGCGCGAGCGCAAGGCGCTGATGCGCGCCAAGGGGCTCAACGCCGGCCCTGATCTGCTATGGGCTGGGGATCGCGCGCTGGTCCGCGGCTTCATCAATGGCGTGGCGCTGCATCTGGCCAAGCCGCACGGCAACGTCGCCTATTTCCGCTCGGCCAAACAGATGATGCGCCGGCTGCATCGCGCCGGGATCACGCACAACGATCTCGCCAAGGAGCAGAACTGGCTCGTCGGTCACGACGGCCATTGCTACGTGACCGATTTTCAATTGGCCGCCTGCTTCGAGAGCCGCAGCCGGCTGTTCCGGATCGCGGCCTATGAGGACCTGCGTCATCTGCTCAAGCATAAGCGGAGTTACGCGCCCGAGGCGCTGACGCCGAAGGAGCGCAAGATCCTGGCGCGCAAATCGCTGTTCGCGCGCATCTGGCTGATGACCGGCAAAAAGGTGTATCGCGCCATCACGCGCGGCATCTTCAATTTCACCGACCGCGAGGGTGGCGGACGACGCTTGGTCAACGATGCGCCGGTGCTGATGGACATGATCCGGAAGAACCCGGCCGTGCGCGACGCCGCGATCGTTGCCTTCGCCGATCGCCGGACCGGCGTCGGGCTCTATGCGTTCGTCGAGGGAGAGCAGCCGACGCTTGAAACTCAGCTGCAAAACGAGCTTGCTTCAGCCAAGGGCCCGAAGCCGCCGGAGCATATCCAGGTCGTGCATGCCCTGCCGCGCGACGCCAGCGGCAGGCCACGCACTGAACTTTTGCAGCTGGTCGCGATGAACCAGATCGACCTGATCGAGCCGATGCTCACGAGCGACAGCGATCGCGCTTTCCTCAAGGACATCCTGGACTCGCGCAAGAACCTGCGCGACCGGTTCAATTTCGAGGCGGACCTGAAACTGCCTTCGGCCTGAGCGGACGAGACTTCGCGGTCCGACCATTGTATCCTGCGAATGCAATGTCCTTTGGGAGGATCTGACAATGAACGTCGAGACCCGCGCGGCCGCAACGTCTCGGTCGTCGAACATCGAGATCATTCCGACCGGCCGGCAACTCGGTGCCGAGATTCGAAATGTCGATCTCAAGCATCTGGACGATGCGGGCTTCAGCGCCCTGCTCCGTGCCTTTCACACGCACTCCGTTTTGCTGGTGCGCGGCCAGGGTCTGACGGACCAGGACCTGATCGCCTTCAGCCGCCGCTTCGGCGATCTCGACTGGGCGCCGGTGCAGGAGAATGGGCGCCGCTTCGTCGACGGTCTGCCCGAAATCTACATCGTGTCGAACGTGAAGGTGAACGGCGAGGCGATCGGCAGCCTCGGCGCCGGCGAAGCGGTGTGGCACACGGACATGTCATATCTCGACACGCCGCCGATCGCGAGCGCGCTCTACGCGCTGGAAATTCCCCCCGTCGGCGGCAACACGTCGTTCTGCAGCATGTATGCCGTGTACGACGCGCTTCCTCCTGAACTGAAGCGCCGCGTCGCGGATCTGAAGATCAAGCATGACGGCACCTACAACAGCGGCGGCTTCGTCCGGCAGGGCGTGACGCCGACCGATGATCCGCGCACGTCGCCGGGCGCGATCCATCCGCTGGTCTGCACGCATCCCGATTCCGGCCGGCAGATGCTCTATCTCGGCCGCCGGCGCAACGCCTATCTGGTCGGCCTCGGGCTCGCCGAGTCGGAAGCATTGCTCGACGAGTTGTGGACCTATGTTGCTCGTCCGGAATTCGCCTGGGAGCACGTCTGGAAGGTCGGCGACCTCGTCATCTGGGACAATCGCAGCACCATGCATCGGCGCGATCCGTTCGATGATCATGCGCGGCGAATCATGCATCGAACCCAGATCAAGGGAACAGACCGCCCGCACTGATTCGCTTGCGCGCGGCATCCGCACGATCAAGCGCCAGAATGCCTGCGAATGAGTTGCAGGTTGCTGGATATTTCCTCACGCGTCGCCTTGAAGCGTCCAATTTCCGACTCAGAGCGGCAGAGTGTGCCGACAATCGCCAGATCGTGCCGCGATCCTTCCGCGAATTGCCTCCGAGCCGAAACACCCCCGACAAATTACGATGGTTGATTTGCAGGCGCTGGTGAAACTTGGGAGATGACGCAAGTGAGTCTCAGAAGCAACGTTGCTCGAAGCGCCGAAAGCAGCCTCATCCAGGTCATCCCGACGGGAAAGACGCTCGGTGCCGAGGTCTGCAATGTCGATCTCAGATCCTTCGACGATTGGGCGTTCGCCTCGTTCATGCGCGCGCTGCTCAAGCACCAGGTCCTGCTCGTGCGCGGCCAGCGTCTTGGTGAGTGTGACATCGCGGCCTTCAGTCGTCGCTTCGGTCACGCGGATCTATTTTACACCTCCCCCGGCAGCTTGCTGGGCGGCAGACTGTCGTTCTGCAGCCTCTACGCCGCTTATGACGCGCTCTCGCCGGCGCTGCGCAGCCGCGTCGCTCATCTGAAGGTCCGTCATGTCGCGAGCGACACCGCCGATGATGGCCGTCGCACCATCGTCGCAGGCCCCGTGCATCCGCTGGTCGGCAATCACTCCGATACGGGCCGAGCGATGCTCGCGCTTGGGCAGCGCCGCCATTCCTGTGTCGTCGGTCTCGAGCAGGACGAATCGGATGCGCTGCTCGACGATCTCTGGCAGCTTGCCGAGCGGCCCGAGTTCAGCTGGGCCCACACCTGCCGGTCCGGTGATCTCGTCGTCTGGGACACCCGCTGCACGATCCACCGGCACGAGCCGCCAGACATGCCGAGACTCCTTCACAGCCCGCCACTCTGGAATACGATGCCCTCGGCTTGAGCCCGCGAGAGCGTCAGCGCGCGCCAAAACTCGCCGTCCTCGCAGCGCGCCACAGCGTCCACAACGTCGCAAGGCGCGAGCGGGGTTGCGGCTGAAACGGATCGTCGGTGCGGCGATCGGCCCGCGCGAGGTCGCGCCGGACCAGCGCCAGCGGCAGCAGAACCGGCCGCACCGCCAGCGGCGCCTGACGCGCCAGCTCGAGGGTGTGATCGAGATGCTGCCGGGCCTGCCCACGCAGGTCCATGATCACATCCTGGATCGCCGATGATGCCTTGCCTGCGAACATCTCCTCCTGGCTGACGCCATGGCGCGCGAGGAGATCGAGCGGAACATAGAGCTGCCGGTGGGCGGCATCGCGCGGCAGCGATGCGATCACCTGGAGCAACCCTTGCGCGATGCCGGCATGGTGCGCGAGGTGATCCGCCTCCGCAAACGGCGGCGCAATGATCTGTGCCGCCAGCGCGAACAGCGCGCCGCGCGTGTCGCCGAGATAGCCGTCCAGCGCCGCCATCGTCGGCATCGGATCGTTGTAGAGATCGAACTGATGCTCATCGATCAGGCGCGTCAGCCGCTCGACCGGAAGCGCGAAGCGCTGCACGGTGAGCAGCAATTCGGCTGCAACGGGATTTCCCTCCGCGCCGCCATGTTCATGACCCGTCAGCGTGTCGTGCCACCACTGCAGGCGGACCTCGCCCGGCAGCGGCTGCGACACGAGATCTCGAATGCGGCTGACCTCGACGTTGAATGCGTATAGCGACAACAGCGCACGCCGGTGCTCGGGCGCCATGAACAGCGTCGAGGCGTAGCGGTCGAAATCATGCTCCCGAACGAGGCTCGCACAGAACGCGGCGTCGCTGTTGGCGCTGGCCTCGCTCATGGGACGGCGATGAGCGCTGCCGCCACCCGCCGCCGCTCGCCGATCATGACGTTGTAGGTGCGAATCGCGGGACCGGTCTGCATCGCATCGAGCACGACGTTCACGCCCCGCAAGGCCGCGCGCAGCGGTGCCGGCGGGATCCAGACATCGTTTCCGGTCCCCACGATCAGTGTGTCGATCTTGTTGGCTGCGTCGAAAACGCGCTGCAACGCGTAGCGGTCGATCTGGCTCGGCTGGGTGACGTCCCAGGCCCAGATCGAATCCGGCAGGCACAGCAGCGAGCCGCGATGCGACATGCCGGCAAAGGCGAAGCCGCCTTTGCCATAACCGTCGATCGGCGCGGACCGCGGGAAATGCGGAGCGTCAGTTGCCATGCGAGACCAACCTCTCAGCCCCGATTCGGGTCCAACGGCTCAAGTCCCGATCAAGGCCTCTTCTTCGGCTCGTCGGCCTGATCACCCCGAACGGCTCCGACGCCGAGATAGATCAGGATCGGCGCGGCGATGAAGATCGAGGTGTAGGTGCCGACCAGCACCACGCCGAACATCATCACCGCGGTGAAGCTGTGGATCGCCGGGCCGCCGAACAAGAGCAGCGCCAGCAGCGCCAGGGTCACCGTGACGTGCGTGATGATCGAGCGCGACAAGGTCGAGTTGATCGATTCGTTGAGCAGCTGCGGCATCGGCATCTTCTTATAGCGCCGCAGCATCTCGCGGATACGGTCGTAGATGACGACGGTGTCGTTGAGCGAATAGCCGAGAATGGTCAGCAGCGCCGCGATGCTGGTGAGGTCGAAATCGACCTGGCTGATCGACATGAAGCCGATCGTCAGCACGATGTCGTGGACGTTGGCGATCATGGCACCGAGCGCGAACTGCCACTCGAACCGGAACCAGAGATAGATCAGAATCGAGACGATCGCGAGCATCAGGCCGAGCATGCCGACGGCTAGGAACTCGCCGGAAACGCGCGGACCCACCACCTCGACCCGGCGATACTCGACGGAATCGCCGATCGCCGACTTGACCTTGTTGGCCGCCTCCTGCTGGGCGGCGTCGCCGCCCGGCTGCTCCGCAACACGGATCAGAACCCCCGCCGGCCCGCCGAACTGCTGCAGCTGCACCTCGCCCAGACCGAGGGTCGCCAGCGTCGCGCGCATCGCCGCGATGTCGGCGGTGCCGGACTTGGCGCGCACCTCGAGCAAGGTGCCGCCGCGGAAATCGATGCCAAGGTTCAAGCCATGGGTGAAGAACAGCACGATCGCGAGGATCGAGAGCGCCGCCGAGATCGGGAAGCTGATGCGGCGGAACTGCGTGAAATCGAAATGCGTGTCGTCGGGAACGATGCGCAGCGACGGCAGCAGGCCGAGCGCGCTGACCACCGTCAGCACCGCGATCAGGATGCCAAGCCCGATGAGAACCCAGTATGTCACAGTAGCTCCTAGATTGGCACGCTTTGCGGCCGCTTCCACCGCACCCACCAAGCGACGATCAGACGCGTCAGCGTGAAAGCGGTGAAGACCGTGGTGAGGATGCCGATGCCCAGCGTCACGGCAAAGCCGCGCACCGGACCGGTGCCGATATAGAACAGCACGGCGGCGGCGATGAAGGTGGTGATGTTCGAGTCGAGGATGGTCGCCAATGCGCGCTTAAAGCCGGCGTCGATCGCCGAAATGGCATTGCGGCCGCCGCGCAGCTCCTCGCGGATGCGCTCATAGATCAGCACGTTGGAGTCGACGGCGATGCCGACCGTCAGCACGATGCCGGCGATGCCCGGGAGCGTCAGCGTCGCATTCAAAAGCGACAGCACGCCGAAGATCATCGCGACGTTCACCGCCACGGCGATATTGGCGAACACGCCGAACAGCCGGTAGGTCACCAGCATGAACACGATGACGAGGATCGAGCCGACATAGGATGCGAGCTCGCCCTTGGCGATCGAATCGGCGCCAAGGCCCGGACCGACGGTACGCTCCTCGATAACGGTGAGCGGCGCCGGCAGCGCGCCGGCCCGCAGCAGGATCGCGAGCTCGTTGGCGGACTGCACGGTGAAATTGCCGGAGATCTGGCCGGATCCGCCAGTGATCGGCTCGCGGATGACCGGCGCCGAGATCACCTTGTTGTCGAGGACGATGGCGAACGGCTGCCCGACATTCTCGGTCGTGGCCTGCGCGAACTTGCGCGAGCCAGCCGAGTTGAAGCGGAAGGTGACGATCGGTTCGTTGGTACGCTGGTCGAAGCCGGTCTGCGCATCGGAGAGATCACCGCCGGAGACAAGCACCTGCTTCTTCACGACATAGGGCTGGATAGGCGGCGATGCGCTCTGGAGCACCTCGGAATCCGGCGGCACCCTTCCCTGCACCGCCTGATCCGCCGGCACCGAGGTGTCGACCATCCGGAATTCCATCTTGGCCGTGCGCCCGAGCAGATTCTTGAGCTGCGTCGGGTCCTGCAAGCCCGGCACCTGCACCAGGATGCGGTCGTTGCCCTGGCGCTGGATCACCGGCTCGACGGTGCCGAGCTCGTTGACGCGGCGCTCGACGATCTGCATCGACTGTTCGATCGTCTGGCGGATGCGTTCGGTGATGGCCGCCGGCGGGATCGTCAGCCGGACCAGTCCGCCGCCGGCATCGCTGACTTCGAGGCTGCGCTGACCGCTGGAGCCGAGCAGCCCGCCGAGCGGCTGCGAGAGATCGCGCAGCTTGGAGATCGCAGTTCCGGTGTCGCTTTCCTTGGTGATCCGGACCTCGACCCCATCACCCCGGCTCACCAATCCGGTGTAGCCGATCTTGGCATCGCGCAGCGTGCGGCGAACGTCGTCGCGCACGGCATCGAGCCGCTCCTTCTTGATGTAGTTGGAGTCGACCTCGAGCAGCAGATACGAGCCACCCTGCAGGTCGAGGCCGAGCACGAGCCGGCGCTGCGCCCAGGCCGGCCAGGTCTTGACCGTCGCTTCGGAGAAGAAGTTCGGCACCGCGCACAGGCACACGACGAGCGCCGTGAGAATGATGCCCAGCGCCTTCCACCGCGTGAAATACAACATGGAGGTTGTCCGTAGGGGCCGCAGCCGGCCCGAAAAATCAGAACATCACAAAGAGCGACGGCCGGCGTTCGACTGGCCAGGCCGGCGATCAGCTCGCGGCCTTCTCGTCCTTCTTGTCGTCCTTTGCGTCTGCCTTCGCGGGCTCGCCCTTGGTGCGGACGCCCGTGATCATCTGGCGCATCTGGCGCACGCGAATGCCGTCGGCGATCTCGAACTCGACCTGGTCGTCATCGACGACCTTGGTGACCTTGCCGACCAGACCGCCCTGGGTCACGATCGTGTCGCCGCGGCGGACGTTCTTGACGAGGTCGGCGTGCTCTTTGACCTTCTTCTGCTGCGGCCGCAGGATCAGGAAATACATGATCACGAAGATCAGCGCGAACGGCAGCAGCGACATCAGCATGCTGTTGGTGTCGCCAGCGCCGGCGGCCTGGGCATAGGCAGGGGTGATCAGCATGTGGTCGATCCTCGTGGGCAGCGCCCGGTGAGACGGGAATAGCCGGCGAACCACGCTTGTCTCGGCGCGGGCCGGCCTCTTGCGAATTTCGCGCGGAATATAGCGGCAGCAGTCCCAATAGCAAGGCGCCCCGCCCCCTCATTTCGCCCCGCTTGCGGCAGCGGGCGAGGCCCGATATGGCTGCCCCATCAGGAACTTGCAGCATGTCGAAAAAACCAGCCAAAGCCCCGTCCCGCGGTCCCGCCCAAACCGTCGTCAGACGTCTCCAAAAAAGCTCCAAGCCCGCAGCGCAAAAGCCGGCGAAGGTCGCGGCAAAACGTCCCGCCGGCCCTGCTCCCGACCACATCGCCGAGCGCATCGCCCGTGCGCTGGAAGCCATTGCGACGCATCTGGCAACAACCCATGCGGGTGCCGCGCCGGCATTGGACCTCAACGCGGCCGACGCCTTCGTCTGGCATCCGGACGGCCGGCTCTCGACGGTGCCGCGCGTCAGCCGTGTCGAGATCAACCTGCTCAAGGGCATCGACCGGATGCGCGACATCCTGATCGAGAACACCGAGCGCTTCGCCAACGGCCTGCCGGCCAACAACGCGTTGTTGTGGGGCGCGCGCGGCATGGGCAAGTCATCGCTGGTCAAGGCCGCCCATGCCAGCATCAATGTCGCCCGCAAGCCGGCGGACCGGCTCAAGCTGATCGAGATTCATCGCGAGGACATCGAGAGCCTGCCCGCGCTGATGGACATCCTGCGTGCCGCGCCGTTCCACTTCATCGTGTTCTGCGACGACCTGTCGTTCGACGGCAATGACGCGTCCTACAAGTCGCTGAAGGCCGTGCTCGAAGGCGGCATCGAGGGCCGCCCCGAGAACGTCATTCTCTACGCCACCTCGAACCGGCGCCACCTGCTCGCGCGCGACATGATCGAGAACGAGCGCTCGACCGCGATCAATCCGGGCGAAGCGGTCGAGGAAAAGGTCTCGCTGTCCGACCGCTTCGGACTGTGGCTCGGCTTCCATCGCTGCAGCCAGGACGAGTACCTCGCGATGGTCAAAGGCTATTGCAGCCATTTCGACATCGCGGTCGCCGAGGATCAGTTGGAGCGCGAGGCGCTGGAATGGGCCACGACGCGCGGCTCGCGCTCGGGCCGCGTCGCGTGGCAGTTCACGCAAGATCTGGCGGGCCGCCTCGGCGTGCGGCTGACAACGCAAAAAGCCGCACAGTAATCTGCGCGGCCCCGTGTCGTCCACGATTGCGTGAGGTCAAACGACCGGACCTCACGCCCCGTTGAGGAATTGCAGCGGGTCAACCGGCGACGATCCCTTGCGGATCTCGAAGTGGAGCTGCGGCGATCCGACTTCTCCCGATTGACCCGACTTGGCAATGACCTGGCCGCGCTTGATCGGATCACCGCGCTTCACCATCAGCTCACTCGCATGGGCATATGCGGTGACGTAGCCGTTGGAATGCCGCACCAGGACCAGATTGCCATAGCCCTTCAATTCATTGCCGGCGTAGGCGACGACGCCATCTTCGGCCGCCTTTACCGGGGTGCCCTCGGGAACGGCGATGTTGATGCCATCATTGGACTTGCCGTTGGTCTTGGCGCCATAGCTCGTGATCACCTTGCCGCGCGCCGGCCAGCGGAATGTCGGCAGCGAGCTGGTGGTCTCGGCCGGCCGCGCCGGCTCCTCCTCCTTCTCGGGTGCCGGATTGGCCTGGGCCAGGCGGGCGGTCTGGACCGGACCTGCGGCCGTCGCGACCCGTGTGGTCGGCGCTGGCGCCGGCACGGTCGCAACCGCCTGGGGAACGGTTGCGACCGGAGCCACCGGCGCAGCTGCCGCCACGGCCCTGCCAGGGACGGTCAGCCTGGTCCCGAGCTTGAGCGGCGAAGCCTGATCGAGATTGTTGGCGCGGGCGAGCTCCGCCGCCGTCAGATGATTCTGGCGGGCGATGCTGGCGAGTGTCTCGCCGCGGTTGACGAAATGGACGGTGGACGGTGCTGCGGCCGCCACCGGCTTCGGCGCGACCATTGGCGCCGCGGCAACGGGCTGGGCCGCGGGCGCAGCCGCCACCGCGCCAGGATGCGGAATGATCAGCTGCTGGCCCGGCGACAACGCGCGCGGGCCCTTGTAGCCGTTCGCAGCCAGGATCTCAGCCGATGTCACGCGATAGCGCTTGGCGAGGATGTCGAGCGTATCGCTGGTGCCGACGATGATCTTGGTGCCGCTGGCGGGACGCGCGGCGGCGACCGAACGCGGCGGCACGGTGCCGGTGGTCTCGAGGCGCGGCTGGGCCGGCGGAGCATAGGAATGCGCCGGCTGTGCATAGGATTGGGGTGCAGCGACCGGGGGTGCAGCCACGGGGACCGCAGCAGGTGGCGCATAGGATGCGACGCCGCGCCCGCCCGAGGATACGCCTCCCGCACCGCCGCCGGCCGGATAGGATTGCGGAGCCCCGACCGCCGGGGGCGGCAGCGCCGAGGACGAGTAGGCCGGCGCCGGCGCCGGAGCGGGCGTGTAGGGCTGGTGCTGCCGGGGCGGCTGCGCCTGCACCGACCCCGTGGAATCGGATGCAAAGGGGTTTGAAAACGGGTTTTGCGTCTGCGACAGCCGCGTCGACATGTCGGCGCTGCAGCCGGCGACGCCGAACGACATCAGCGCCAATGCCGCAACCTGCGGCAGGCGGCGCGAGCGAAGCAACTCGACGGTAGTGGGCATGGTTACTCACTCGTACGCAACAAACAACGAATTCGAGTAAACACAGCCGCGGTAAATAAGCGCTTAAGCCGCGAATAAAGCGTTGTGCGGCCTGCTGATCCGCACGTTTAAAGTTCGCGCGCAATCCCCGGAATTGCCGGCACAAATCGTACGTCGACGAGCTCTTTTCGGTCGAAACGATCGCCCGTTCGCGTGATCCTGACGAGCGTCTGCACCCCGTGTTGCGGCCCGACCGGCGCGATCAGGATACCGTCCGGCTCCAGCCGGTCGAGCAGGCTCTGGGGAATCTCGTCCATCGCCGCGGTCACGATGATGCGACCGAATTGGCCGCCCCCCGGCGGCAGCGCGTAGCCATCGCCGAGCATGACCTCGACATTGAAGCAGGCGAGCTTCTCCAGCCGCTCCCTGGCCTTGTCGGCCAATGTCCGGAAGCGCTCTACCGTCAGGACATGAGCCGCAAGCCGGGACAGGATCGCGGCCTGGTATCCGGACCCGGTGCCGATTTCGAGCACGCGGTGGGTCTTTTGCAGCTTGAGCTGTTCGGTCATGTAGGCCACGACGAACGGCTGGCTGATGGTCTGCCCGCAAGCGATCGCCATCGCGCTGTCGCGATAGGCGTCCGGGCGGTCGGCCGGCAGAACGAACTCCTCCCGCGGCACCTCCTCCATCGCTCGCAACACCGCCTGATCGCTGATCCCCCGCCGACGCAGGGTCAGCTGAAACATCATTTTCTCGGGAGGAGCGGCTGGGGGCATCGGGATGTCGGTTGGTGGGCTCGTGGGCAATTTACCTGCGGGGCGAGGGTTGCGCACCGAATTTCCGCGCACACGTCGCAACTACGCACCGACATGGTCCCAACGACGACCGCGTTCCGCACGAGGAACCAAGTCGGGTCCGGTTCGTTCACCTTATGGGCGAGCCTGCCCACGCCGCACGGCGGTGAAAGATGACATTGTTGACGTTGCGCCATAAGCCGTTATTTGCGAGCGTCAAATCGGGTATGGGCAAGGACTGACATCATGACTGCACCGCGGCCGCCGCGCGGCTCTGTGTTTCTGGTTGAAGACGAAGTCATGATCCGGATGATGGTGGCCGACATGCTCGAGGAGCTCGGCTATACCGTCGCGGCCGAGGCCGGCGAAATCGGCGAAGCGATGCGGCTGGCCGAGAGCACCTTTTTCGACGTCGCCATTCTCGACGTCAACGTCAACGGCAAGGTCATCTCGCCGGTGGCCGATCTCATCAAGGCGCGCAACCGGCCCTTCATCTTCGCAACCGGCTACGGCTCGTCGGGATTGCCGGAAGAATATCGCGACCGGCCGGCCCTGCAGAAGCCGTTCCAGCTCGAGACGCTCGGAAAGGCGATCGACCATGCGCTGCGTGGCGCTGAGCCACAGGGGTAGACGGCGCTTCAGCCCAGAATGTCGCTGAGCTTGCCGGAGAACGCCTCGTCCGTGCGATCCAGGCGAAGCGGAGTCACTGACACGTAGTGCGCCGCGAGGGCCGCGAGGTCCGTCCCCTCGTCGGGCACGTCGAGCGAGGCAGCGCGGTCGAAGCCGATCCAGAAATAGGGATTGCCGCGGCCGTCGCGACGCTCGTCGACCTTCAAGAAGCCGAGATTGCGCTTGCCCTGGCGGGTGACCACGACGCCCCTGACCTCTTCCGGCGCACAGGCCGGGAAGTTGACGTTGATCACCGTATTCCTCGGCACGCCGGCTTCGAGCACCTTGCGCACGATCTGCGGGCCGAATTTGAGCGCGGTGTCCCAGGACGGCTTGTCACGGGTTGCGACGCTGAATTCCTGCGACAGGGCGAACGACGGCAAGCCGAGAATGGTGCCTTCGAGCGCGCCGGCGATGGTGCCCGAATAGACGACGTCCTCGGCAACGTTACGGCCCTTGTTGACGCCCGACAGCACCACGTCGGGCAGCTTCGCCCCCAGGATATGACGGGCCCCCATGATGACGCAGTCGGTCGGCGTGCCGCGCACCGCGAAATGCCGCGGGCCGACCTCGCGCAGCCGCAGGGGGTCATTGAGCGAGAGCGAATGGGACACGCCGCTCTGGTCCAGTTCGGGAGCCACGATCCAGATGTCGTCGGACAGGGCGCGTGCGACCTCCTCGATCACCTTGAGACCCGGCGCATGGATTCCGTCGTCATTGGTGCAGAGAATCCGCATGGCCACCTTTCCATCCCGTTCAAGACGATTGCCGCGGTGTCTTATCTGCTGCGCGACATCGAGGCAAACCCGCCGCCTCGAGCCGGGTTCGGCAGTGGTTCAGGGCCGAATCCGCCACTGCGGCAGGAACCTGGCGAGCTTCCCTCGCGTACCCAGCCGGAGCAACGCGGCGGGGGTGACGGACACATGGGACGCTGGCGGAGGGACCGGCGAAGGCACAGCGGACTCGGCCAGCGGCGGCGCCGGAAACCGGGCCCGCGCAACACCCAGCGCCTTGTCGAAATCAGCAGCGTTGAACCAGGCCTGATGGCGCAGGGCCTCCGGCGGGCCATCATGCCACACCGCTGCACGATCGATATCGAATGCTCCCTTCAGGCGCTGGTCGACCGCCTGGATGCCGGAGCCGGTGACGGCCCATTGCCGTCCGATCCAGAAAATATCCCGATGCAGAGCCATGATGCCGGTATCTGAAAAGCAATTGCTGAACAGAACCGAGGATACGACCCGTCGGCGCCCACGCAATGGCGGCGACCTGGGCGGATGCAATTTGCCGCGGCGCTATGGCTCCGCGGCCACCACCTTGAGGCCGCCCATATAGGGCTGCAGCACATCGGGGACGGCGATCGAGCCGTCGGCCTGCTGATAGGTCTCCATCACTGCGATCAGCGCGCGGCCGACTGCCGTGCCCGAGCCGTTCAATGTGTGGACGAAGCGCGGCTTGCCGTCGCTTCCGCGATAGCGTGCATCCATGCGGCGTGCCTGGAAGTCGCCGCACACCGAACAGCTGGAGATCTCGCGGAAGGCGCCGCCATCGCCCTGCCCGGGCATCCAGACCTCGATGTCGTAGGTCTTCTGCGAGGAGAAGCCCATGTCGCCGGTGCACAGCGTGATGACGCGATAGTGCAGATCGAGCCGGCGCAGCACTTCCTCGGCGCAGGCCAGCATGCGCTCGTGCTCGTCCTTGCTGGTCTCCGGCGTCGTGATCGACACCAGCTCGACCTTGGTGAACTGATGCTGACGGATCATGCCGCGGGTGTCGCGGCCGGCCGCGCCCGCCTCGGCGCGAAAGCACGGCGTCAGCGCCGTGAGCCGCATCGGCAACTCCTTCTCGTCAACGATGGACTCGCGCACCAGATTGGTCAGGGCCACCTCGGCAGTTGGAATGAGACCCAGCCGCTCGGTCTTGAGGCGATCATCCGGCGCTGCAATCAGCTCGCCCTTCACGGCCCAGAATTGGTCGTCCTCGAATTTCGGCAATTGGCCCGTACCGAACATGACGTCGTTGCGCACCAGCAGCGGCGGATTGATCTCGGTGTAGCCGTGCTCGGTCGTATGAAGATCGAGCATGAACTGCCCGAGCGCGCGCTCGAGCCGCGCCAGGCCCCTCTTCAGCACGACGAAGCGCGCGCCCGACAGCTTCGCAGCCGATTCGAAGTCCATGGTGCCAAGAGCCGCACCGAGATCATCATGCGGCTTCGGCGCGAAGGCGTAGTTGCGCCGGGCGCCGAACATGTGGCGCTCGACATTGTCGTGCTCGTCCTTGCCGTCCGGCACCTCGTCGAGCGGCAAATTGGGAATCGCCGAAAGCTCGCGCGCCAGCTCCTCATCTGCCTGCTTCGCGGCCGCCTCGAGCTCCGGCATGGTGGTCTTGAGCTTGGCGACCTCCTCCATCAGCGCCGATGCGCGCGCGTCGTCCTTGGCCTTCTTGGCCTCGCCGATTTCCTTGGAGGCGGCGTTGCGCCGCGCCTGCGCCTGCTCGGACGCCAGGATCGCAGCGCGACGCCGCTCGTCGATGGCGAGCAGCTGCGACGACTGGGGCGACAGACCCCGGCGCGTCAGCGCCGCATCGAAACCTTGCGGATTGTCGCGGATCGATTTGATGTCGTGCATGGTCGTTCGGTCCTGGAGACGAAAAGATCTCGGCGAGTCGCCCGGGGTCACGGGCCGGCTTGCACTACCGCGAATGGCAGCGGATGGGAACAGGCCAGGCCGGGCGGGAAGCCCGGCCCTACTCGGCCGGATTGCTGGGCAGATTGCCGGAGCCGGACGACGTGCCGGAGCCCGACTTCGCAGCCGCTTGCTTCTCGACGATCCCCACCGCGATGATGGCGCCTTCGTAGAGGGCCAGCAGCGGGATCGCCAAGGACGCTTGGCTCAGCACGTCCGGCGGCGTCAGCACGGCGGCGATGATGAAGGCGATGACGATGAAATAGCGCCGCTTCTCTTTCAGCATCTGCGAGGTCACGATGCCGATGCGACCAAGCAGGGTCAGGATCACCGGCAGCTGGAACGCGATGCCGAAGGCGAAGATCAGCGACATCATCAGCGACAGATATTCGCCGACCTTGGGCATCAGCGCGATTTGCGCCGTCTCGGGGCCGCCGAGCTGCTGCATGCCGAGTGAGAAGCGCACGATCATCGGCCACACCGCAAAATAGACCAGCATGGCGCCGAGGACGAAGAAGACGGGGGTCGCTATCAAGTAGGGTAGGAAAGCATTGCGTTCGTGGCGATACAGCCCCGGCGCCACGAACTTGTAGATCTGCGTCGCGATGATCGGGAACGAGATGAAACCGGCGCCGAACATCGCGAGCTTGAGCTGCGTGATGAAATATTCGAGCAGCTGGGTGTAGATGAACTTGCTGTTCTCGGCCCCTGCCACCCAGACGAACGGCAGCACCAGGATGTTGTAGATCTGTTTGGCGAAAAAGAAGCAGAAGATGAAGGCCACGCCGAAGCCGAGCAGTGCCTTGATCAGCCGCGACCGCAGCTCGATCAGGTGATCCATCAACGGGGCCTTGCTGGCCTCGATATCTTCGACGGTCATGACGCTTTGGCGTCCTTCAGACGTTCAGCTTCTGCTGACGCAGACATTTCAGGCTGCGGCTCGGGCTTGATTTCACGCACGATCGCCAGCGGCTCGCCCACGGCTTGATGGACTTCAGCCTCCACGAAGGTCTCGGCCACTGGAGGTTCGGGGGTGGTCGGGGTCATCACGGCAGGCTCAGGCGAAGCAGCAGCCACGTCCGATGCTGGTGCCGGCTCGGCGGACTTGTCGATCCCCTCGATATCGAGAGCCTTGTCGACGTCGCGCTGCAACGAGGAGATCACGCCGGTCGGGGTGAAACCGCTGGCCGCCTCGCGGACCTCATCGAAACTCTTCTTGAGGTCGGCCATCTCCGCTTCGCGCATCGCCTCCTGGAACTGGCCCTGGAACTCCGAGGCCATCCGGCGCGCCTTGCCGATCCATTGCCCGACCATGCGCAGGACGCCCGGAAGCTCCTTGGGGCCGATCGCGATCAACGCGACGACCCCAATGACGAGCAGCTCACTCCAGCCGATATCGAACATGAAACAATCCGCCTACGCGACGACGCCTCTGATCCCGCCTGCCCGGGTCTGTCCGAACAGGTCCCGGTGCCGTCTCTGCGGGAGCGCGCCGCCCGCGCCTTTCACGCGCAGATCAAACGGCTTTGCTGCCGACATCCGTGCGGGTGGCCGAAGGTGTCGCGCCGTGGTCGATCGACTTGACTGGCTCGGTCTTCTCCGGCGCCTTGTCGTCGTCCTGCATGCCCTTCTTGAAGGCCTTGATGCCCTGCGCGACGTCGCCCATCAGATCGGAAATCTTGCCGCGCCCGAACAACAGCAGGACGACCGCGATCACGACGATCCAGTGCCAAATGCTAAGCGAACCCATCCTGCAACCCTCCAAACACCGGCGAAGCCTTCACCCGACTGCCCGTCGACGCTACCGCCGAAACCGCGCCATATCCATGGACTTGACCGCGACACTTCGCTTCTAGCATTCGATTGCGAAACAGCAACACGAACGCGGCCTGTCACTGGCCAAAATAGCGCGCGGACAGCCCGATCTGGCCGGAAGGTAGGCGCCAATGCCTCCAAAAACAAGCACTTAAGGTCCGACAAATCGCGGCCGGACCTACGCAATAACGCGAGTGTTAACAGCCCCGGCCGCTAGTTTTAGTGCGGCGAGCCGTTGTCGTCGGTATCGCGGTCGTGCGCGTCATCGGCCGCGTCGATCTCCTCATCCGCCGCGTCGACCTCTGCCTCTGCCTCTGCCTCGTCGTCTACCTGAGCGTCAGCGTCGGCAGACAGCTCGACGAGCTCGATAACGGCCCCGTCGTCCGGCCCGACCTCGATCTCCTCGACGGCCAAGTCCACCTCGGTGATCTCGGTTTCCGCATCGGCGCCCGGCAGTTCCAGATCGCCAATAGCGACCTGCGACGAGGTGTCGTCCCGAACAGCGGCCTCGGCGGTCGCAATCTGGCCTTCGGCGACCTCGGCCGCAGCCGTGTCGGCTGCGACCGTTTCCATCTCGGCCGTTTCGTCTTCCGCAGCTTCGGCTTCGCCAGGTTCGGCCTCGACCGCCGGCGCAAGCGCCAGATCGAGATCGCCCGGATCCAGCGGCTCCTCGTCCTCCCGGAGCGTCGGATCGTCCGATGGCGTCGGGACGGTGAAGCCGGTCGGCAGGCGGGAATCCAGCAGGCCCGTGCCCTTCAGCTCTTCCAGGCCTGGCAGATCGCCCAGGGTCTCCAGGCTGAACTGGGCCAGGAACGCATCGGTGGTGCCGAAGGTCAGCGGACGGCCAGGGGTCTTGCGGCGCCCGCGTGGCTTGATCCAGCCGGTCTCCAACAGAACGTCCAACGTTCCCTTGGAGGTGACGACGCCGCGGATCTCTTCGATCTCGGCACGCGTCACCGGCTGGTGATAGGCAACGATGGCCAGAACTTCGATCGCCGCGCGTGACAGCTTGCGCGTTTCGGTGCTCTCGCGCGTCATCAGCCAGGCGAGATCACCGGCGGTACGGAAGGTCCACTTGTTGGCGACGCGCACGAGGTTGACGCCGCGATTGGCGTATTCCGCCTGCAGTTGCGCCAACGCAGCCTTGATATCGACACCTTCAGGCATACGCTTGGCAAGCGTGGCCTGCTCGAGCGGCTCGGCCGAGGCGAACAAGAGTGCCTCGAGGATGCGCAACTCTTCGGGGCGCACCTCGGGCTCGCTCGCCGCGATCTCGTCGGGCTCTTCCATGCGCAGTTCCGCCAAGCTTGCCATGGCAGGGTCTCCTTCTTCGTTACTCAACCGTCAAGTCCGGCGCAGCCATGGCGCCGGGCTGGATCGGTGGACGCTTACGAAAATACAGCGGCGCGAACGCCTGCTTCTGGTTCAGCTCGAGCTGCCCTTCGCGGACCAGCTCCAGCACGGCCGCAAAGCTCGATGCGAAGACGGTAGCCTTTTGGGCCGGCTCGGCGACGTAGCTCAGGAGATAGTCGTCGAGACATCCCCAGTCGTCCGACACCTCGGTCATACCGACGAGCCGTTCGAGCGACGCGCGCGCCTCAGCGAGCGACCAGACGGTGCGCTTGGCCATATGAACGGATGTCACGACACGTGCCTGCCGTTGAATGGCGTAGGCCGACAGCAGGTCGAACAGGGTGGCTGTGAACTTCGGGCGGCGGACTTCCGCGATCTCTTCCGGATTGCCGCGGGGAAACACGTCGCGCTGGAACTGCGGACGATTCATCAGACGATTGGCGGCCTCGCGGATCGCCTCCAGGCGGCGCAGCCGGTTGGCGAGCGCGGTCGCCATCTCCTCGGCGCTCGGCCCTTCCTGCGCTGGCGGCTCGGGCAACAGGAGACGCGACTTCAGGAATGCCAGCCACGCCGCCATCACGAGGTAGTCGGCGGCGAGCTCGAGCCGGATCTTGCGCGCGGCCTCGATGAACTGGAGATACTGGTCGGCCAACGCAAGGATCGAGATCTTGGCGAGGTCGACCTTCTGCTGCCGCGCCAGCGCGAGCAGCAGATCGAGCGGGCCCTCGTAGCCCTCGACGTCGACGACCAACGCCGGTTCGGCCTCGGCCAGCTCCGTGGTGGGCCGGCCGGTTTCAAACGACAGAATTTCAGCGGTCATGCGCTCGCGGATCCCAGCCGGTTGATCAAGGCGTCGAGCTCGCCGCGCGCGGCGTCACGATCGAAGCCTGTAGGTGCCTTGCGCGCCGCAAGCGCGCGATCGGCGCGAACCAGAGCCTGGCCGGCCAGCTCCGGCGTCTCGGCCGCGACCGCCTGCATCTCGTCCAGTCGGCCGTTGCAGTGAAGAACCATGTCGCAGCCGGCCGCCACGATCGCACGCGTGCGCTCGGCGATCGATCCGGCCAATGCGTTCATGGAAACGTCATCACTCATCAACAAACCCTGGAACCCGATCCGTTTGCGAATCACCCGTTCGATCATTGTCGCAGAAGTCGTGGCCGGATGGGCGGCGTCGATCGCGCTAAACACAACATGTGCAGTCATCGCCATCGGGAGGTCGGCCAGCGGCCGGAAGGCGGCGAAATCGGTTGCGTCGAGTTCCGCTTCTGGCGTGTCCACGGTCGGCAGCCGGAAATGGGTGTCGGCGGCGGCCCGGCCATGCCCCGGAATGTGCTTCAGCACCGGCAGCACGCCGCCCTGCTCCAGCCCCTCCGTCACCGCCCGGGCGATCGCCGCCACCTTTTCTGGCGTCGTGCCATAAGCCCGATCCCCGATCACGGCATCAGCGCCGGCGACGGGGACGTCGGCGAGCGGCAGGCAATCCACGGTGATGCCGAGCTTGAGCAGGTCGTCGGCGATCAGGCGGGCGCTGAGCCAAGCGGCACGGAGGCCTGCGGCCGAATCAAGATCGTAGAGACGGTCGAACACCACGCCGGCGGGATAGGCCGGCCAATGCGGCGGCCCCAGCCGCTGCACCCGGCCCCCCTCTTGGTCGATCAGGACTGGAGCGTCGGCGCGGCCGACGCAGGCCCTTAATTCCTCAACCAGTGCAGTCACTTGGGTGGGTGACTGGACGTTGCGTTTGAACAGGATGAAACCCCAGGGGCTGAACTCGCGGATGAACGCGCGCTCGGCGTCGGTGAGATCAGGCCCGGAGATGCCGGTAATGAAAGCCCGCATGGTCATGCGGGCCGCATAGACCCCGCCTCGGGGGCGGTCAAGCAGGCCTTAATTGTTGCTAAACGGGAAACACTGTCCGCCGGCGGTTTTCAACGATCCGCACATCTTGTTGGCCTCTTCCTTCGTCGCGAAGGGCCCGACGGCTGCGCGGTACCTGACACCGCCCTTCTCACCCAGATCCATCCGCCTGATGATCGGCTCATATTTGCCCAGCACGGCGCCGTATTTGTCCTGCACCGCCTTGTAGGACGACATCGCCTCCGCCTCGCTGGCCTGCGACGAGATCGAGACCAGATAGCCGCCGGTGCGATCATTCTGGGTCTGCTCGGTGACCGGCACGGCCGCGGCGATGCGCGCCGGTGCGGCGGCCTGCGGTGTCAGCGGCATCGGGCTGTCATTGGCGGCCGACGCGTTGGCGTTGGCCGGCGATTTGCGGCCCTTCGGCGTCGCCGCCGGCTTGGTTGCAGGCGTCGCCGGCATCGGCGGATCGGCCGCTGCGGCCTGATTGCCCCCCGTCACGGACAGCGTCTTGATCGGACGCGGATCACTGTTGGGCAAAATGCCATTGGCGTTGGCCATTTGCGACATCGGGGCCGCACCGGCGCTGACCGGCGGCGGAGCCGCATTCTGGTTCATTTGCGGGAACACCACGCGCGGATTGCCGCCGCGGGCGTTCAGATCCATCGGCGTCTCCTCGCGGGACACCAGCTTCTCGCCGCCATCATTGCCGAGCAGGCGATCCGGCACCTTCGGCGTCGGATCCTGCTGGGCCATGATCTTGGTCGGACTGTTGTCGGCGCGAATGATCGGCGGCTCGCCAGTGCGGCCGGACGAGATGTAGGTCTTGTAGCCATAGGCGCCGCCGGTGCCGACCACCGCAAGGGTCAACACCGCGAGCACGGTGCTCATGCCGCTGCGCCGCCGCGGCCGCTCCTCTTCCTCGCCCTCGTCGTAGCCGTCCTGATAGCCGTATTGGCCGTCCTGGAAATCGTTGTCGCCCTGAAACCCCTGCTGTCCCGAGCCCATCTGCCCGAACAGCGCATCGTCATAGCGCGAGGAGTCCGGCTCGTTGTCATCGAAGCCGTTGTCGCGGTTGTAGTCGCGGTCGTTCTCGGCGAACCCGTGGCGCGACTCCCCGACGCTGTAGTCGAGCTTGGACAGCTGGTCGGCGAACTCCGCGTTCGGATAACCCTGCTGCTGCCGGGGCGCGGGCGCGAAATCCTGGTCCGGGAAGCCCGGCTGGCCGCGCGGATCCTGATAGCCCGCCGGAAAGGCCGGCGGTGCCGGCGCCGGCTGCGGCGGCTCGCGGCCGATGTCGGCGAAGGGATTGGCGGCGGCAGGCTGGGCACGTTGCATCCAGGCCGGAGCGCCGGCAGGAGGCATGCCGGGAACCGGCTGTTCTGGCGCGGGCGCGGCGGGGCGCACCATCGGACGCGACTGAGGTTGAGGAGTTGCCCGGCCCGACGCGGCAAAAGGATCGTTCTGCCCGATCAGGCGAGCGAGTTCGGCGAGCGGATCGGCATCGGCCTGCTGGTTTCCACCACGGCCAAAACCATCAGCGGGAAAGGGTCTGTCCTGGTAACGATCAGCCATCGTGATGAAGCGTCCCTGCGGGTGAGCCGCATATGCGTCCTAAGGCGGACCCTGCCAGATTGAGGCCCCCAACTGAAGTCGTGTGTTTCCCCCAATCAGCGCATTGCATCAGGAGCATTAACGCCCAAGATCGCAAGTCCCGACGCCAGAACCGAGACGACGCCCTGAACCATGGCCAAACGTGCCTTGGTCAATTCTGCATCATCATCGATAATGAAGCGTAAATAGGGCAAATCCCGCCCCCGCGTCCAGAGGGCGTGAAATTCGCTTGCAAGTTCATATAGGTAGAAGGCGATCCGGTGCGGCTCATGCGCTACGGCCGCGCTCTCAACCGTACGTGGGTACAGCGCCAGCCGTTTCAAGAGGTCGTGTTCAGCCGGGTCGGATAGTTTTTCGAGATTCGCCTGCGCCAGGAACGCGAGTCGCGCGCCCTCCGCCTCCGGCAATTCGGGCAGGCCTTCCCGGGCATTGCGGAAGATCGAATGCCCTCGCGCGTGGCCGTACTGGACGTAGAACACGGGATTGTCGCGCGACTGCTCGATCACCTTGGCAAGGTCGAAATCGAGCACGGCGTCGTTCTTGCGGTAGAGCATCATGAAACGGACCGCATCGCGCCCCACTTCATCAACAACTTCCCGCAAGGTGACGAAGTCGCCGGAGCGCTTCGACATCTTCACCGGCTCGCCATTGCGCAACAGCTTGACGAGCTGCACGACCTTGACGTCGAGCACTGCCTGCGCAGCCGTGACGGCCTTCACCGCCGCCTGCATGCGCTTGATGTAGCCGCCGTGATCAGCGCCGAATACGTCGATCAGGTCAGTGAAACCACGCTCATACTTGTTTCGGTGATTAGCGATGTCAGAGGCGAAATAAGTGTAGGAGCCGTCCGACTTGGCAAGCGGTCGGTCGACATCATCACCAAATTCAGTCGAGCGAAACAGTGTCTGTTCACGGTCCTCCCAATCCTCAGGAGGCGCGCCTTTCGGCGGTGGCAGGCGGCCCTGATAGATCAATCCTCGATCCGTGAGCTCCCGGAGGGTCTGACCAATGTAGTCAGGTTGCCCCAAAGCTCCCGGAACAGACTGCTGCTCGAAGGTTACAGCCTTTCCTTCCACCGACAGTGGACCGGATTCTTTGAGCTTTTTCCGAGACAGGTAGGCTCGAATGCCTCGATTTCCTTTCGGACCTGAAGCGTAAGACTTGGCCGCAAAGTAAAAGGTAGGCCGCTTATCCGGCGCAGCAAACGTTACAGCCCCCTCAAGCAAAGCCTTTTCTGAAAAGAAAACGTCGAAGTTTATATTGAGCTGCTCCAAATCATCGATGATTTGAATGAGCATCTCTTCTAGGGCTGCTTGCCGGACGATAGGCAGCCACTCGTCCTTGGGCATAGTCTTGAGCTTATCTCCGTGCTCGGCCGCAAGCGCCTGCCCGACCGGCTTGAGGTAGTCGCCAGGATAGAGCCCTTCCGGAATCGTGCCGATGTCCTCGCCGAGCGCCTCGCGATAACGGAGGAAAGCGGAGCTTGCGAGCACGTCGACCTGCGCGCCGGCATCGTTGATGTAGTACTCGCGGGTGACGTCGCGGCCGGCGAACTGCAACAGGCTGCACAGCGCGTCGCCGAACACGGCGCCACGGCAATGGCCGACATGCATCGGCCCGGTCGGATTGGCCGAGACGTATTCGACGTTGACCTTCGGCGCGCCCGGCACCGGCGCAACGCGGCCGTATTCGGCGCCTTCGCGCAGGATCGTCGCCAGCGCCTTCGTCCAAACCGTCGGCTGCAAAGTGAGATTGATGAAACCCGGACCCGCGACATCGACCTTCGCCACGAGAGCATCGGCCCGCAGACGTTCGGCGATCTGCTCGGCGAGATCGCGCGGCTTGGCCTTCGCCTCCTTGGCGAGCACCATCGCCGCATTGGTGGCCATGTCGCCGTGACTCGGATCGCGCGGCGGCTCGACCACCACGCGCGAAAAATCGATGCCCTCGGGCCAGCCGCCATCCTTGGCGAGCGCGGCGCAGATGGCGTGGACACGCGCGAGCATGTCGGCAAAAAGGTAAGGGGTGGAAGCTTGTTCGACCATGCCGCCGCCTAACGCAAATCCGGAGTCGAGTCAAAAAGCCGGTGGTGCTCCGTTAAGGCAAAACGGTCCGTCATTCCGGCGATAAAGTGGCCGATGCGGCGAGCCCGATCGCCCTCGCCCTCGCAACCGTCCAGCCAGCCCGCGGGCAGCGTCGAACCGTCCTCATGGTAGCGGCCGTACAGGTCGGCGACGATGCGCTCGGCATCGCGCATCACCCGCATCACCCGCTCATGACGGTACATCCGCTGCCAGAGAAACCCCTTGATGGTCGCCTCGTGCTCGGCCACATCGGCCGGAAATGCCACCAGCGGCCCGCTGTGCCGCCTGATGTCGTGAGGCGACATCGGCTGCGCCCGCGCGATCCGGCGCTCGGTCTCGGCCGCCACGGCTGCGATCAGGTAAGAGATCAGCTCGCGCACCAGCTCGGCGCCGCGCCGGATCGGATCGAGCGCCGGATATTGGCGGTCGATCTCGGCGATCATCGCCGCGAGCAGCGGAATCTCCTTGAGGTCGTCGACCGTGAACAGGCCGGCGCGCAGCCCGTCGTCGATGTCGTGGGCATCATAGGCGATGTCGTCCGCCAGCGCCGCGACCTGGGCCTCGAGCGAGGCATAGCTCCACAGCTCCAGGTCGAACCGGGCGTTGAACTCGGTAATTCCCGGCGGGATCGGCGCCTGCAACGGCCCGTTGTGCTTGACGATGCCCTCGAGCGATTCCCAGGTCAGGTTGAGACCGTCGAAATCCGGGTAGCGCTGCTCGAACGACGTGACGATGCGCAATGTCTGGGCATTGTGGTCGAAGCCGCCATGGTCCGCCATGCAGCGGTTCAGGGCGCGCTCGCCGGCATGGCCGAACGGCGGATGGCCGAGATCATGCGCCAAGGCCAGCGTCTCCGTCAGGTCCTCGTCGAGGCCGAACTGGCGGGCGAGCGCGCGGGCGATCTGGGCGACTTCCAAAGAATGGGTCAGACGGGTGCGGTAGTGGTCGCCTTCGTGGAAGACGAACACCTGGGTCTTGTGCTTGAGCCGTCGGAAGGCGGTCGAATGGATCACGCGGTCGCAATCGCGGCGAAAGGGGCTGCGGGTGCGGGACGGCGGCTCGGCGAACAGGCGGCCCCGGCTGCGATCGGGATCGCAGGAATAGGGAGCGCGGGGGGCAGCCATTCCGACCGACACGGGCGATTGTTCCTTTTGCGGTTTGATTCCTCAGTGGAGCCCACTTAACTATGGGGAGTGCCCGGCACCAAATGAATAGGGCATGACGCGCCTCCCGGAGACCCATTGCCATGACTGATGCCTCGACCGGCCCCGTCACCATCAGCGAACGCGCCGCCCGCCGCATCGGAGAGATCCTCGGCAAGGAGAGCGCCGGCGCGATGCTGCGCATCTCGGTCGAAGGCGGTGGCTGCTCCGGCTTCCAGTACAAGTTCGACATCGACCGCGCCAAGGCGGACGACGATCTCGTCATCGAGCGCGATCGCGCGGTGGTGCTGGTCGATCCGGCCTCGGTGCCGTTCCTCGCCGGCTCGGAGGTCGATTTCGTCGACGACCTGATGGGCGCCTCGTTCCGGGTCAATAATCCCAACGCCACCGCCTCCTGCGGCTGCGGCACCAGCTTCTCGGTCTAGCCTCCGTCGTATCGGTCAGACCTCCGCGGTAACGGCAGGGCTGTCGGACGGCGCAAGCGTTGGCCCTTCAAGGCTCGGTGCGGGCGTTCCGATTGCCTTCAGCATCGCCGCCACCATGGCCGGCTTGCGCAACGGCTTGGCCAGAAAGTCGGTCATGCCGGCCTCGCGGCACTGCTTGATGTCGTCCGGGAAGGCGTTGGCCGTGAGCGCGATGATCGGGAGCTCGGCGAGCCGCCCGCCCCTCGCCCGGATGGTCCGGGTCGCGGTGATGCCGTCCATCTCCGGCATGCGGACATCCATCAGCACCAGATCGAACTCCTGTTCGTCGGCCGCCTTCACCGCCTGCAAGCCATCCGGAACGATGCATTTCTCGACCGCGAACTCCTGCAGCATCTTCGACACCACCATGCGGTTGGTGGCGTCGTCCTCGGCGATCAGGACCCGCAAGGGACGGCCGAGCGCCCCGATCCGCGCCTTGAGGTCGCCGGCGTCGACACGGTCGGCGCGCTGATCCGACACCTGCTTGTCGCTCCACGGCAAGGTCAGGCTGAAGCGGAAGGTCGAGCCTTCGCCCTGTACCGACGACACCGCGATGACCCCGCCCATCTGCTCGATGATCCGCCGGGAGATCGCAAGCCCGAGCCCGGTGCCGCCGAAGCGACGGTTGATCGAGGCATCGGCCTGGGCGAAATCCGTGAACAGCTTGCCGACCCGATCGGCGGGAATGCCCATGCCGGTGTCGGAGACCCGCCATTCGATCGTCGCCTTGTGGTCGTCGCGCGTGCGGCAGGCCACGGCGATGGTGATGCCGCCGCGCTCGGTGAACTTCACCGCGTTCGATGCAAGATTGATCAGGACCTGGCGAATGCGCGCCACGTCGCCCTTCAGAGCCGGCGGCAGCTTCGGATCGATGTCCGCGTTGACCAGCAGGCTCTTCGATTTCGCATTGACCCCCATGATGGCGGTGACCGCCTCGACCAGGGCTGCCGGCGAAAAGTCGACCGTCTCGAATTCGAGCTTACCGGCGTTGAGCTTGGACAGATCGAGGATGTCGTTGAGGATGCGCTGCAGATTGTCGCCGGACTCGCGGATCGTCATGACCGCGTGGCGCTGCTCATCGTCGAGCTTTGTCTCCAGCAGGGTCGAGGCGAGGCCGAGCACGCCGTTCATGGGCGTGCGGATCTCGTGGCTCATCATCGCCAGGAAGTCGGACTTGGCACGGCTCTCGGCCTCCGCCTGCTCGGCCCGCCAGCGCTCGGTGACGTCGCGGCCGAAGCCGCGATAGCCCGCGAACTTGCCGTCATGGTCGCGCGCCGGCCGCGCCGTCAGCGCCCAGCGGCGGCGCTCGCCGCCCGCGACCACGACATGGATCAGGATCTCCGGGATCGATAGCCGCTTTGCCATGCGGTCGGCGAGAGTCGAAAGCGTCGCCGTATCCGTGGGGCAGAGATATTTCAGCGTATCGATCAGCCGCTCGCCCTTGAGCTGATCGAGCGGAAGCTGCGCCACGTCGGCGAAGCGCTGCGGCGCGTCGATCAGACGGCCCTCGGCATCGGTCTGCCACAGCCAGCTCGCGGCGTTCTCCTGGAATTCCTTCAGCAGCAGCGAGATCGTCTCGTTCTGGCGCTCATGCCGGATCTGCGCCTTCAGGTTCTCCAGGAACACGTTGCCGTGCGACACCAGGTGACGCACCATGAACGAGGTGTAGAGCAGCAGGAACACGACGAGCACGAGATAGGTCGCGCCGCCGCACAGAAGCAGCGAGCCCACCGAGGCGAGCATCAGGGTCCAGGTGTAGGTGAGGCCGGCCCGCGGCACGCTCGACATCGCGAACGCGCCACCGGAGATCATCCCGGTCATCAGCGAGCCCACGATGATCTGCAGATGCGGATCGACCTGCGGCATCACGATCAGCGGCAGCGATCCCCAGATGGTCGCCAAGAAAAACGCCTGCAGCGTCATCCGGGAGATGGCGCGTTCGGACGCCTCCTGCGGCCGCGACTTGCGCGCGCGCCACCAGCCGCGCAGCGCCATGCCGCCGGCCACGGCGATCGCGGCGCCCCACGCGATGAGGAAGAGATTGGAGACGGTGTTCCAGAACACGCCGAGAATGATCGCCGCGTTGGCGAAATTGATGCCGATGGTCACGGGGACGAGGCGCGCGACGGCATCGACCTGCCGCGCCCGGATGCGCCGGCGATCGCGCTCGGTCAGCGCTTCATCGTCGAGACCTTCGATGGCGCCGAAGCCGCCGATCCAAAGGAAGAAGGCACCCAGCGGGCTGCCACCGGCCGTTCGCTTCGAGCGCGTGGGATCCCCAGGCCAATTCATGAGCGCGCAGAACCTTCCTTGTGATCCCTTGCCATGCCTGACCGGCTGCTTCAGCCGCGTTAATTGTCCCGCCCGTAGAATTACGGAAGTTCCGAACGCGCGCGCTGACAGGGCTGGATGCAACTCGTCGTTCTCGCGGCACGATATGCCCGAGTCATGATCGTCGATTTCACCCTCGTTGAGGTCGAGGGCGCAGGGAATGCCGGGTGCTGGCCGCAACCCATGGCCCGCCTGCAGAAAAAAAGCAGGCGGCAGTCACCACAGGTCCAGCCGGTCAACCGGCATTCCCTGCGCGACGGCTCTACGCCTTATACGCACTCTCCCCGGGGACCGGCTTGATTGCCCCCGTGGCCGGCGGATCATCGTCCCCACCGGCTTGGCCTCAGCATCGGGAGACCAGGACCATGCGATTTCGGCGTGCGCCAGGACTGTTCGTCCGCATGGCATCAGCCATGCTGCAGTCCACAGCGCCCGTCGCATCCCACCCCGCGTGTCGTGACGATCGCGATACGCCCCTCGTGCCGGGGCGGGACGACCTAATGAAGCACGATTTCTGATAAAAAGAAACAACGAAATTTTTCGACGCGGGACTGGACAGGGCAAATCAGCTTGAAGCGACTGACGAAAATCCTTTCTGCGCGCAGACGGATTCGACGCCGGCCGCACCGGCTGACGCTCGGAAAATACACAAGGCCGCGCCACTGATTTGCCCGACGAGGCTGGGCAAGAACTCAGTGTTCACGGTAAGATTTGGGGGCATGACGAATCGGCCGTTCAAGAGCGGCGAGAGCCGCGATCAAGAGAGCCTGCTTCCGCCTCGGATTGAGGATTATGTCGGGCCGGACAATCCGGTTCGTGCGATTGACAGCTACGTCAACGCTCTCGATCTGGCCAAGCTTGGCTTCCGCCACGCCAAGCGGAGGGGATCGGGTGTCGGGCAGCCGCCGTACGATCCGGCGGACCTGCTGAAGCTTTATCTCTATGGTTATCTGAACCAGGTCAGATCGTCGCGCCGGCTCGAGCGTGAAGCCGGCCGCAATCTGGAGCTGATCTGGTTGTTGAGGAACCTGAAGCCCGGCTATCGGACGATTGCGAACTTCCGCAAGGAGAACTGGGCTGCCTTGAAGGCGGCGAACCGTAGCTTCGTCCTGTTGCTGCAGGAGATCGGGTTGATCGGCGGGACCCTGGTCGCGGTCGACGGCGCGCTGTTCCACGGCAATGCCAGCAAGGACAGCATCTTCACGCGCGGGAAGCTCGCCAAACAGATCGCCAAGCTCGATGAGGAGATTGAGGCGTACGGCAAGTCTCTCGACACCAACGACGCGGCGGAAGCCAAGCAGCCCGACGACGGCAAGGATGGCAACAAGGATGGCGGCGATGTCGGGGACAAGATCAAGGAGCTGATGGCCAGGCGTGAACGCGCACAGTCCGATCTGGAGAACCTGGACAAGGGCGACAAGGGACAGGTGTCGAAGACCGATTCCGATGCGCGACTGCTGAGCAAGGGCGACCAGACGATCGCAGGCTACAATGTCCAGAGCGTCGTCGACGACAAGCATAAGCTGATCATCGCCAGCGAGGTCGTCAATCGCAGCGATACAGGACACCTTCATATGATGGCGAAGGCGGCCAAGGAGGGCCTCCAGGTCGAGGCGCTGCAGATACTGGCAGATGTTGGCTATTACAACAGCGAGGATATCAAGGCTTGCGAGGATGACGGCGTCACCGCCTATGTCCCGCTGCATCACGGCAATGGCAAGAAGCACGGTCGCTTCACGCGAGGTGACTTCACCTACAATTCCGCGACCGACACCTACCAGTGTCCCGCAGACCAAGCGCTGCATCCAACAAAGAAGCTCTGGAAGAATACGAGCGGCAGGATGGAACGCCGCTACCTGGCCTCCGTGGCGACTTGCGGCATCTGCCCCCTCAAGGCGTCTTGTCTCTCTGCGAAGGAAAAAAGCCGCCGCGTCTCTCGATGGGAGCACGAAGAGGTGCTGGATCGTCACCGCCAGAGGATGGCGAGCGAACAGGCCGGCCAATTGATGCGCCGCCGCTCGGCCATCGTCGAGCACCCGTTCGGCACGCTCAAGTGCCGCGCCGGCTATCAGCACTTCCTTGTCCGCGGCTTCGACAAGGTTCGCGGGGAATGGAGCCTCATGGCGCTCTGCTACAATCTCACCCGCGCCCTCAACATTCTCGGCTTCGACGACTTCCTCGCCCGCATCGCCGAATGGGCTCTTGCAGCTCTACATGCCACTTCCGGCGAAGCGAGGGGCGCATGGGAGGCGGTTTCGCTTGCCCTGATCCGATTCTGGACCATGATGCAGTCATGGCTCGAAATTGCACCGCGCCGAGCCCTCTCACCCCCCTAATTCGGATTCTTGCCCAGCCTCGACGGGCACCCGCGACGGCGCAATGTCGCGCCGCGCTCTGACCAATCGCTCAGATCACCGCGCCGGATGCGTAGGCGCTGGCCCAACGCGGAAACCCGTTCTCCATGGCGCGCGCCGCGGCGCGATCCCAGTCGTAGGTGAGCGCGAACAACTCCGCCTGCCAATGTCCGCGCCGCTCCGTCAGAACGGCATAGCGCGCGTGCGGCGAGCGATATTCGAGCTGGGCAGCGACGGGGATGTCGCCGAATACGGGGCAGCCGACGCTGCCGGGATTGACCACCAGAGGCCCGCGCGGCACCTGCACCATCGCCTGCCGATGGCTGTGGCCACACAGCACCAGCGTGGCGCCGCCGAGATTGACGAGACGCGCGGCCAGCACGTCGCGACGCGCCGAGACGTAGCGGCCGTCGTCGAGCATCTCTTCGAGGAGGCAGGTGCTGTCGTCATCCGGCGTGCCGTGGACGGCAAGAATGCCCTGCTCCAACGCGATCCGCGCCGGCAAGGCATGCAACTGGCGTCGCTGCTCAGGCGTGAGCGCCGCACGCGCGAAGCGGCCGGCCGGCGACAGCTTCTCCTCCGGCCATTCCTCGATCCAGCGGTCATGATTGCCGCGCACCGTCGGCAGCGCCAGCGACTGCAGCAGCTCGAAGGTTTCCTGCGGCCATAGCGGGCTGGTGACGCAGTCGCCGAGATTGACGGTGGCATCGACGCTGCGGGTCGCGATGTCGGCGAGCACGGCCTCCAGTGCCGGAAGATTGCCATGCACATCGGAAATCACGGCCAGTCGCATTGTCGTTTCCTCGCGTCGCAATTCGTAGTGATCACTTGAGACAGAGCCATAGCATGATCGTCATTGCGAGCGAAGCGAAGCAACCCAGGGCGACCCAGGAACTATGGATTACTTCGCTTCGCTCGCAATGACGGCGCAAACGTAGGGTGGGCAAAGCGGCGCCGAAGGCGGCGCGTGCCCACCATCGCGATCATGTTGTGGAACGGTGGGCACGGTGCTCGCGACGCTGGCGCGTCGCTGTGCGCCTTTGCCCACCCTACGATTCTCTCATTGCGGCGCGTTGATCGCGAACACGTCGGCGCGCTCGATGATCAGGTCGCGAAACAGACGCGCCCTATGCGACATCCATTGCGGGTCGGGATAGATGACGTGGAGCGGCAGCGACGGCACGTCGTAGTCGGGCAGCAGATGGATGAGCTTGCCTGATGCAATGGGACCGACAGCGCACCAGTCCGGCAGCACGGCTGCGCCGAGACCTTCGAGCGCGGCCAAGGTCATGATGTCGGCGTCGTCGCACGTGAGCGATGGCATGATGCCGACGACGTGGCGGCCGGTCTCGGACTCGAAGCTCCATTCGTTCTTTGGCGACAACCGCGAATAGGTCACGCAGGGGAGCTCGCGCAGATCGTTCGGCAGCCGCAGCTGACAGTGCCGGGCGAGCAGCGTGGGCGCCGCGACCAGCAGCCGCTTCACGGTGCCGACGCGCCGCGCGACCAGCGAGCTCGAGCTGAGCACGCCAATGCGGATGGCGAGCTCGGTGCCGGTCTCGACGAGATCGACGAACTGCTCGGTGAAGCGGATGTCGAGCCGCACCTCGGGATAGCGTCGGCCGTACTCGGCGAAGATGTCGGCGAAGAAGAAGCGGCCGAACGAGGTCGGCACCGTCATCCGCAAGGTCCCGGAGGGCGCGCCGACACGGCGCGGCGACGGCACGCCGGCGCTCTCGAACAAGGTGACGATGTCCTTGGCGAGCTTGAGGACGCGATCGGCCTCGGTGGTCGGGCGCAGCTTGCGCGTGGTGCGGACGAACAGGCGACAGCCGAACTGCTCCTCCAAGAGCGCGATGCGCTTGGTGATCGCCGGTTGTCCCAAGCCGAGATCGGCCGCGGCCTGGGTGAAGCTGCCGGCCTCCATGACGCGGATGAAGGTCTGCAGCGCGTCGATCCGGTCCATCCATTCCTCCCCGGAATGAGTTTTATTCTCCTCATTCCGTATACGTCAGGAGGCGGCCTGGTCTAGCCTCTCAAAAAATCAAACGGAGGGAGACCATGGAGAAGTCGATTGGCATTGTCGGAGCCGGCATCGGCGGGCTGCATCTCGCGCTCTATCTGCAAAAGCATGGCGTCCGGGTGACGGTCCTGACCGACCGCGAGCCCGAGCAGTATGCTGCAACGCGGCTGATGAACACGGTAGCGCACCACGGCGTCACGGTCGCACGCGAGAACGAGCTCGGCGTGAATCATTGGGACGATCCTGATGTCGTCTATCACCACCACGATCACTTCTTCAATTTTCCGGGCAGCCCCCTGCTCTTCCGCGGCGCGTTCAAGCAGCCGAGCCGGGCCGTCGACTATCGGATCTATTTGCCGGCGCTGATGAAGGATTTCGAGAATCGCGGCGGCGCGATCGAATATGCCAGCATTCAGGACGACGACATTCCGGCGCTGGTGGCGCGCTTCGACCTGCTGGTGGTGTCGACCGGCAAGGGCGCGCTGGGGCGGATGTTCAGCCACCGGCCGGAGCTGTCGCCCTACAACCAGCCGCAGCGCCTGCTCTGCGTCGGCCTGTATGACGGCGTCGACCACGGCAGCCCCGACCGCGACGATCCGCGCGGCGTGACGCCATCGGTCTCGCCGGGGCATGGCGAGATGATCGTGATCCCGACGCTCACCTTCGGCGGCATGAAGACGGCGCTGCTGATGGAGAACATTCCCGGCGGCGACATGGCCGAGCTGGTGTCGCTCAACTACGACGCCGATCCATCGGGCTTCCGGCGGATGCTGCTCGACAAGCTCGAGAAGCACCATCCGCACACCTACAACCGGATCGACACGCACCGCTTCGATCTGCAGCCGCTGGACCTCTTGCAGGGCGCCGTGGTGCCGACCGTGCGGCGCTCCTCGGTCAGCTTCGACGACGGCAAGATCGCGATCGCGCTCGGCGACGTGCATTCCGTGGTCGATCCGATGATGGGCCAGGGTGCCAACATGGCCTCCTATGCCGCGTTCGAGCTTGGCAAGGCGATCACCGAGGCGGTGGCGTTCGACGACCGCTTCGTCGAGACGGTCGATCGCGCGCGAGAGAACCGCGTGCTCGCCGCCGCGCGCTGGACCAACCTGATGCTGCAGCCGCCGTCGGAGGCGATGGGCCGGCTGATCTTCACCATGGCGCAGGATCGCGGGCTCTGCGACGAGTTCACCGACAATTTCAACTATCCTGAGCGGCAGTGGGACCGGCTGGCGAGCGAGCGGCGGATTCATGCCTGGATCGATGACCGAGCAAAGCTTGCAGCGTGATGGCGGAGAGAAGCCGATGAGCCATCAGCCGGACCCGGCCAGTTTTCGCGCGGCCGCGTCGCGGTTCTCGACCGGTGTGACCGTGGTGACCAGCAGCGGTGACGACGGCGCGGCGGTCGGCATGACCGCCAACAGCTTCACCACGGTCTCGATGCAGCCTCCGACGGTGCTGGTGTCGCTGAAGCGCGGCCGGACGTGGCAGGCGGTGAGCGAGACGCGCCGCTATGCGGTCAATGTGCTCGCGGCCGACGCCGTCGCGATCTGCCGGCATTTCGCCGGCACCCCGCTGGCCCAAAGAGCACCAGCGCTTGACGCGCGCGACGGGTTCTTCCTGCTGCCGCAGGCCATCGCGCAGTTCGGCTGCGAGGTCGTCAGCACGGTCGAGATCGCTGACCACACGCTGTTCATCGGCGAGGTCCGCTGGTGCCGGCACAGGGACGGCCTGCCGCTCGCGTTCTACGCCAGCCGCTTCCGCAACGGCTTGGGTGCGGAGATCTTGCCGGGCGATGCGCCGGCGTATCCGGCGGAGGGATGGAGCATTTGACCGCGTGGCGCGGTGGGCACGGCGCTGCGCGCCTTTTGCCCACCCCACCAGTCGACGGAAGTCTGATGCGGTTCGCCGGGACGACTTAGTGAGCCAAACATCGTCACATTGAAGACTGCGGGTCCGGCACAGTCGTGAGGCTCAACCGCCGATCGGTCCGGGGTCGATGCCCCCCGTTGTGGCGGCTCCAGGATGACCGGAGCGCGGCCACGTGACGATCGAACCTGAATTTTACCGCCCACCCCGCCTCGCCGTCAAATGGATCGGCACCGCAGGCGCCAGCCCTGCGGCCGGTGGTCCACAGGAGTTGCGCGCGTCGTCGGCTAGCGGCGCTCGTTCAGCCTGTGATTCCACGCCATTCGCCTTGACCGGGGTGGTCGCGGCTTGATCTAACCGGGGCCGTTTCTCCTTCCCCCGGGAACCTCAGGCCATGCGCATCGCCACCTGGAACGTCAATTCGGTCCGGCAGCGGATCGATCACCTCCTCACCTGGCTGAAGGAGTGCGCGCCGGACATCGTCTGCCTGCAGGAGATCAAGTGCACCGATGACGCATTCCCCAGGCTGGAGATCGAGGCGCTCGGCTACAACGTGGTGACGCACGGCCAGAAGACCTTCAACGGCGTGGCGCTGTTGTCGAAGCTGCCGTTCGACGAGACCAAGTCCGGGCTCGATGGAGATGCCGAGGATGTGCATGCGCGCTTCCTGGAAGGCGTAGTCAGCCTGAAGCACGGCGTGGTGCGCATCGCCTGCCTCTATCTGCCCAACGGCAATCCGCCGAACACGGAAAAATATCCCTACAAGCTCAAATGGATGTCGCGGCTTCGTGACTATGCGCGTGAACGGCTGAAGACCGAGGAGCCGCTGATCCTCGCAGGCGACTTCAACGTCATCCCCACGGCGGCCGACGTCTCCAATCCGGAAGCCTGGGTCGAGGACGCGCTGTTCCGCCCGCAGACGCGCGAGAGCTTCCAGGCGCTGCTCGGCCTCGGGCTCACCGACGCGCTGCGCGCGGTGACCGATGCGCCCGGGCAATACACGTTCTGGGACTATCAGGCCGGCGCCTGGCAGAAGAACATGGGGATCCGAATCGATCATCTGCTGCTGTCGCCGCAGGCCAGCGACCGGCTGGTCGAGGTCGGCATCGACAGTTATGTCCGCGCCTGGGAGAAGCCGTCCGACCACGTGCCGGTATGGGCCGATTTCGATCTCGAGACGGCGTAGAGTTCAAGGACGGTTCCCGTGATGCGTTACTCACGGCGGCAATTGTTTCCGCTCGCGCTCGTGCCCCTGCTGGTGAAGCCCGCGCTCGCAGCCGACCTCCAAGAGACAATTGCGGGCATCGAGGCCGACAGCGGCGGGCGGCTCGGCGTGGCGCTGCTGGACACCGCGAGCGGCGCCCTGAGCGGCCACCGGCTCGACGAGCGGTTCCCGATGTGCAGCACCTTCAAGGCGCTGCTGGCGGCCGCGATCCTGACCAAGGTCGATGCCGGCGCCGAGCAGCTGCGCGCGCCGCATTCCGATCGCGCAAGGAGACATCCTGTCCTATGCGCCGGTGACCAAGGCCTATGTGGGGACGTCGGGCCTGTCGGTCGGTGAATTGTGCGAGGCGACCGTGACGCTCAGCGACAACACGGCGGCGAACCTGCTGCTGGCGTCGCTCGGCGGTCCGACCGGACTGACCCGCGCCATCCGCGGCTTCGGCGACGCCATCACCCGGCTCGACCGCATCGAGCCCGAGCTCAATGAAAGCGTGCCGGGCGATCCCAGGGACACCACGACGCCGGCGGCGATGGCGCAGACCTTGGCGAAGCTGACGACCGGCAACGCGTTGTCGGCCGCGTCGCGCGATGTCCTGAACGGCTGGCTGATCGGCTGCAAGACGGGTGGTGCCAAGCTGCGCGCCGGCCTGCCCGGCGAATGGCGCATCGGCGACAAGACCGGCGCGGGTGAGCGCGGCAGCAGCAACGACGTTGCGGTGATCTGGCCGACGGGACGCGCTCCGGTGATCGTGACGAGCTATCTCACGGAGACCAAGGCCAGCGACGACAAGCGCAACGCGGTTCACGCGGCGGTCGGCCGAGCCGTCGCCAGCGCGCTCGGGGCCTGAGCCGCCGCCTCGCGATAGATCGCGGCGATCGCGTCGAATCCGGTGCGCAGCTGGCGCATCTCGCGACCGGCGAGGCGCACGCCGAGACCGGCGCTATCCGGCAGCAGGCTCGCCGCAGCGTAGAGGGCGCCGATGCAGGACAGCGCATCGGCGAGACGCTGGCGGAGCGCGGTGAGATCGTGCGTCGGGGGCAGCATCAGCACGGCCGAGCCGAACGCGCGATGGCCCTTGAAGACGGCGACATCGGGATCGCGCAGCTGCATGCGGTCGATCAGGAGCGGCTCCTCGTCCGTCCGGCGCACGACGAGCGTGGAGTCGAGCTCGCGGAACAAGCGCCCCTGCCCGTCCGGGTCATGCATCGTGAAGGCGTCGGTCACGAGCGCCGATGCATCGGCGGCGCAGTCCAGGTCGAGCACTTGGCACAAGGCCGCCCCGGGAAACAGGATGCGCGGCTCGGGTCGGTAGTCGAGCGACGCGCCGGCCGCGACGCGCAGCAGCACCTGCTCCACCGCCCGCGCGCCCGGCTCGGCGCGATGCACTGACGTTGCGCCCTGCGTCGTCAAGCAGGCCGCCGCACCCGGGCCAAGCGTGAAGCGTTGCGTCAGCCGGTCCTCGCCATGCACCGCGCCACTGCCGGTCTGCAGGATCACGCTGAGGAGATCAGGCCGCTCGGCATCGGTATGGAAGCTGCGCGTCAACACGAACGGCCAGGCGAACAACCGGCGATCGATCACCGTACGGCCGCCGCGGCGAACGAAGGAGAGATCGAGCCGCGGCGGCTCTGGGGCTGAAGCGCTCACGTGCGGAACAGCACCTCGCGCTCGAGCAGGTCGACGATCGCCTCGATGCCCTCGCCGCGCCGGCAGTTGGTCAGCAGCACCGGCCGGCCGCCGCGGACTTCCGTTGCCTCGCGCTGCATGCGGGCGAGATCGACGCCGACATGCGGGGCGAGATCGACCTTGTTGATGACGAGCAGATCGGCGCGGATCACACCGGGGCCGCGCTTGCGCGGGATGTCGTCGCCGCCGGCGACGTCGATCACGAACATCCAAAAGTCGGTGAGGTCGCGCGAGAAGGTCGAGGCGAGGTTGTCGCCGCCGCTCTCCAAAAGGATCAGCTCGACGCCGGGAAAGCGCCGCTCCAATTCGTCGGCTGCCTCGATGTTGAGCGTCGGGTCCTCGCGGATCACGGTGTGCGGACAGGCGCCGGCCTCGACCGCCGAGACTCTTTCAGGATCGATCAGGCCGGAGCGGCGGACGCGCTCGGCATCCTCGGCGGTGACGAGATCGTTGGTGATGACCGCGATGTCGATGCCGCGCGCCTGCAGCGCCGGGATCAGGCGTTCGACCAGCGCCGTCTTGCCGGAGCCGACGGGGCCGCCGATACCGACGCGCGCCGCGGTCATCGGCTGATCGACGCGCGTGAGAGCGAGACGGCTCATCGCAGCATGAACCTTCTGGCGAGCGGCACCGTGGTGGCCGGCGGGCACATCAGCAGCTTGCCGTCGGCGCGCACCTCGAAAGTCTGCGGATCGACCTCGACATGCGGCATCGCCGCGTTTCTGATCATGTCGGTCTTGCGCAAACGGCGGACGTTCTTGATCTGCACGGTCTCACGTCCAAGCCCGAGCTTGCGGCGAATGTCGGCCTCGACCGCGAGCTTTGACATGAAGTTGACGCCGAGCCGCTGGGGCGCCGCGCCGAGCGCGCCCCACATCCGCTTCTGGATCATCGGCTCCGACAGCCCGAGGCTGCCATTGCCATCGCCCATCGTCGCCCACACCGGAAAGCCGTTCTTGATCACCATATAGGGCTTGAGGCCGAACGAGGCGCGCGGCCACAGCACGAGATCCGCCATCTTGCCGACCTCGATCGAGCCGACGACGTGATCGATGCCAACGGCGATCGCCGGGTTGATCGTGAGCTTGGCGATGTAGCGCTTGATGCGCTCATTGTCGGCGCGATCAGTCGCCTCCTCCGGCAGCCGGCCGATGCGGTCCTTCATGACGCTGGCGAGCTGCCAGCATTTGGCGACGTTCTCGGCGAGCCGGCCCATCCCCTGCGTGTCCGTACCGAAGATCGAGATCGCGCCCATGTCGTGCAGGAAATCCTCCGCCGCCATCGACTGCGCCCGCACCCGCGCCTCGCCGAACATGACGTCCTCGGGCGCATTGTAGTTGAGCTGATGACAGATCATCGTCATCGGCACGCCCTCCTCCATCCCATAGGAGGTGTAGGGATTGGTCGGGTTGGTCGAGGACGGGATCACGTTGGGCCAGGACACGACCTTGAGCAGATCCGGCGCATGGCCGCCGCCGGCACCCTCGACGTGGTACATGTGGATGGTGCGGCCATCGACCGCGGCCATCGTGTCCTCGCAGAAGCCATATTCGTTGATCGAGTCAGTATGCAGATGCACGGCGAAATCGTTGCGGTCGGCGGCGATCAGGCTCTTGTCGATCACGTCGGGCGCGGCGCCAAAATCCTCGTGGATCTTGACCGACATGCCGCCGGCCGCGACCGCCTCCTCGACCGCTTCGGGGTTGGAGCCGCCGCGGCCGAACAGCGCGTAGTTCAGCGGCGAGAACTCGATCGATTTCAGGAAATGGCCGAAGTTCGGCCCCGAGCCGCTGCCGACGTCGAACACCGGCCCCGAGCCGTTGCCGACCAGGGTCGTGGTGCCGCCGGCCAGGGCATGATCGGATTGTTCTGGCGAGATCAGATGCGCGTGGGATTCGATCGCGCCCGCCGTGACGATGAACGGGCCGCCGGCGATCGGCGCGGTGGTGTGTCCCACCACCATGTCCGGATGCACGTCCGGCATCACGTCGGGGTTGCCGGCCTTGCCGATGCCGACGATGCGACCGTCGCGAATGCCGATGTCGGCCTTCACGATGCCGGCGACGGCGTCGACGATAGTCGCGTTCTTGACGACGACGTCGAGGATCTTGTGGGACGACGTGCGGTGGCCGGCGATGGCCTCGCCGTCGCGCAAATTCTTGCCGGCCCCGACCAAAAGCTCATGGCCGTAGCTCGTGTAGTCGTGCTCGATCTCGGCGAGCAGGCTGGTGTCGGCGAGCCGGATCAGGTCGCCCTTGGTCGGGCCGTACAGCTCGGCATAGGCGCGGCGGGTCAGCGTGGCCATGATCGTCAGGCTCCCAGGTAGCCGCGCGACTGCGCGAGTTTCAACGCGGCCTCGCGCGCGCCGGCGGCATCGAGCGGGCCGTTGACGAGCCCGGCCTGGCCCCGCACGATCCGGTCGCCGGTGATCGGCACGAGGCGTACCGATTTGGTGACACCAGGCTCGAAGCGGACGCCGAGTCCCGCAGGACGATCGATCTTCATGCCCCAGGCCGCGGCGCGGTCGAACAACAGCGCGCGATTGACCTCGAAGAAATGGGTGTGGCTGCGCACCTGGATGTCGCGATCCCCGGTGTTGACGACGTCGAGCGTGACCGCCGGCAGCGTGGTGAACATGTCGATGTCTCCGGAGCCTTCGATGATCTCGCCGGGCACGATCTCATCCGGCAGAGCACCTTCGGCCGGCTGGATCGGCTCGAACAGCGCCATCACCTTGGTGCCCTCGGCGAACATCAGCTCGACATAGAGCATCGGGATCATCCGGGCGACGCCGGGCTCGACATCGTCGGTGGTGAGCAGCCGCCCTGCCATGTCGCGGATCTCTGCATAGGGCAGATTGCGGCGCGCGGCGGTCATCACTTCGTCGGTGATGTAGGCCACCGCCTCGGGATGGCTGAGCCTGATGCCGAGCAAGCGGTTGCGCCGCGCCATCTGCGCGGCGTTGAAGATCACGAGACGATCCATCTCGGTCGGCGACAGGTTCATCATGGGCAACCTCTCAGGTCGTGAACATGCGCACGTGCCGCAGCGGACCGCGCGACACCGCGATGTCGATGAAGGGCGTGAAGCTCGACGGCATCGCGTCGTCGTCGGGCGTATCAGCCAGCAAATCGGGGAGCAGCGCGCGGGCGCGCGCGAGGCTGCGTTGAGATTCGATGTGGCCGATCAGGCCCAGCCGCACGGCGGCGCTGACGAGACCGGTGACGAGCGTCCAGCCGGAGACGAGCTCGGCGGCGGCAAGGCCGAGACCGGCATCGCGGCCGGTGACGGCCTGCACGACAGGCAGATGGCCGAGACGCACATCGGTCGAGACCTGGGCGCGATAGGCGACCGACAACGGACCGGCGAGCTTGACCCAGACGCCGAGCAGCGCCCTGCCCGCGCGCCGCGATCCCTCGCGCATCTCGGCCGACGGTGTGGTCGCCTCCGCGAGGCGATCCACGGCGGCGATCGCGGCGATGTCGTTCGCATGCCATGCTCTTCGCAGCAGGATGCGATCCATGCTTGCCCAGCGCTGCGCAAGGTGATCGGCAATAACGCCGTCGAGGTCGGCGCGACCGGACAGCAGGCCGTCGGCCGCGAGGCCTTCGATGCCCCAGGAGAACGCAAAGCCGCCGGCAGGAAAAGCGCTGTCGCCGAGCTGCAGCAGCACGAGCGCCTCGCCGCGGTCAAACATGATCGCGCTCCACGACCTCGCCGGCATCGAGCAGCGGCTGTATGCGGGCGCGATAGGTGTCGAGCGGGGCATCGAGCAGCACGATCAGATGATCGTCTTCGAAGCGAACCCGCCAATGCAGGTTGCCGGCGTGCCAGCCGAGCTTCAGCGCACAGGCCGGATCGCGCGCGCGCAGGCGCCAGACCTGCTCCTCACCGAAGCGGGCTATGATGGCGCGGTCGGGTTCGAGATACAGCAGCGCGCCGTCGACCAGCTCCTCGTCGCGATCGAGGCTGACCGCGCAATCGGTGCCGCGATCAGTCGTCAGGCGGAAGCGCTTGCGGCCGGCATCGGCGGGCGGCACGAACAACAGCTCGATGCCGCCGCGATGTTCAAGGGCGTGCAGTTGCCGGGCATAGGCCCTGTCGTCGGCGCGTCCTATGATGCCGTGCAGGCGGAGCATCGGCGTTGGTCCTCTTTGTTCGTCAGTTCTCGGCATTGGGGCCTCATGGTTCGAGACGCCCGCCAAGTGGCGGGCTCCTCACCATGAGGGTTGAGAGTTTCGCGGTGGGTTAGCTTCGCTGTGAGTTTTCTCCCGCCACAGCCACCGTCCTCGTCCTGAGGAGCCCGCCGCAAGGCGGGCGTCTCGAAGGACGATTGGTTTGCTCAAGTACCTCCGCGCCCTACCGCAGCGTCGCCGAGACCTCCTGCGAGGTCACGAGAATGACCTCGCCGTCAAGGATCGGCTTGGCGATGCCGAAGAAGGTCGCCACCGCGGCGGAGCCGTTGTGGCGGTCCATCGCGGCCTTGTCGGCGAAGCGCTCGTAGGTCGTGAACAGACCGGGCTCGGTCTCGCTCTGCGAGATGAAGAACCCGATCGTCTCCGGCTCGCTCTCCGCGACATGGGCCGCGACGGCGACGAGGGCGTCGCGCATCGTGGCCTCGTGTCCCGCCTTGGCCCTGATGACCGCGGTGATGGTGATTATCAGAACGTCTTCCAGTCACCGTCGGCCTCGAACGCGCTCGCCGCCTGGTAGATCGTGGACTCGCCATAGTCCTTGCCGATCAGCATCAGGCCGACCGGCAGGCCGTCCGACAAGCCGCACGGCAAGGTCATCGCCGGATGGCCTGTCACGTCGAACGGGCTGGTCGTCGCGGTCATCTCGAAGGCGCGCTGCACGACCTCGGCGAGCGGCGCATCCTTGGCCGGGATCGGCGTGGCGACGCACGGCAGGGTCGGCATCAGCAGCAGATCATAGGAGCCGAACATCGCATCATAGGCCGCCTTGGCTTGAATCGCGATGTTGCGCGACTTGGCGTAGTAGCGGCCACGATAGTGCTCGAGGCCCCACTGCCCGACCAGCATGGTCAGCTTCAGCGTCACCGACAGGTCGTCGGCGCGCGTGCGCCAACCGGAATGCGCATCGAGCAGGCCAACGTCATACAGGCCCTTCCAGTTGAAGCCCATGCCGTTGCCGAGCATCATCTGCACCAGGAAGCCTTCGAGCGTGATCGGATTCCACGCCGCCAGCGCATGCATGTGCTCGGGGATCGAGACCTCGGACACCGAGGCGCCCAGCTTGGCGAAGCGCTCGGCACCGGCCTTGACCTTGCTGACGACGCCCTCTTCCATGTTCGGCGCGCTGAAGCCCTCCTTGAGCACGCCGATCTTGAGGCCCTGGACGCCCTTGCCGAGCGCCTCGGTGTAGGCGGAGACCTTCGGCGCATATTGCCTGGGATCGAGCCCGTCGGCGCCGGCCAGCACTTCGAGCAGCAGCGCATTGTCGGCAACCGACTTGGTCATCGGTCCCGTGTGGTCGATCGTCGACTCGATCGGCATCACGCCGGTGTAGGGCACGAGACCGTGGGTCGCCTTCATGCCGTAGATGCCGCAATAGGACGCGGGGATGCGGATCGAGCCGCCCTGGTCGCCGCCGATGGACATGTCGACCTCGCCGGCCGCCACCAGCGCGGCGCTACCCGAGGACGAGCCGCCGGCCGAATAGCCCATCTTCCAGGGATTGTGCACTGGCGCGGGATTGGAAGTGTGGCTGCCGCCGGACAGGCAGAAGTGCTCGCAGACCGCCTTGCCGACGATGGTGCCGCCGGCATCGAGGATGCGGGAGACGATGGTGGCGTCGGCGGCGGGAATGAAACCCTCGAGCGTGGTCGAGCCGTTCATCATCGGCACGCCGGCGAGCGCGACGTTGTCCTTCAGCACCACGGTGCGGCCTGCGAGCTTGCCGCCCGCTGCGCCCTTGACCTCGGTCTTGATCGCCCAGGCGTTGTACTTGTTCTCCTTCGCCGGCGGCTTGGCGCCCGGCGTACGCGGATATTTCACCGGCGGCAGCGGGTTCGGCAACTCATCGATGATGTCGTACTGATCGAACATGCCACCCATCAGCGACAGATATTCGGCGGCCTCCTCGACCGTCATGTTCATATGCAGGCTGGCGGCGAGATCGGCGACTTCCTCGGCATTCGGGCGTTTGATGGACATGAGTCATCCTTTCTTGTGAGGACAAGCTGGGCAGAGACAGCAAATTGTCAGTTAATGGGCCGGCGCAGCACGCCGGTAGATTCTAGCTCGGGACCATCTGACCTTCCCGGGCCAGCAGAGTCTCACGGTCGAGCTCCTCGGTGATGCGCCCCTTCTGGATGTGCAGGATGCGATCCGACAACGACGTGATGAATTCGAGGTTCTGCTCGACCACGATCAAAGACATCTTCCAGCGCATCTTCAGCGCCAGCAGGGTCTCGATGATCTCCTCGATGATCGATGGCTGGATGCCTTCAGTCGGCTCGTCGAGCAGGATCAGCCTCGGCTTGGTGCAGAGGCAGCGCGCCAGCGCCAGCAGTTGCTGCTCGCCGCCGGACAGCGCGCCGCCGCGACGATCGAGCAGCCGGACCAGCCGCGGGAAATCCTGGAGCACGGCATCAATGACGCTGCGATCTTCCTTGGGCGCGGATGCGAGGCCCATGCGCAGATTTTCCATGACCGACAGGTCCGGGAAGATCTCGCGGCCCTGGGGCACAAGGCCGATGCCGAGCCGCGAGCGCTCATGCGGCTTCAGATGCGTGATGGTCTTGCCGGCGAACACGACCGAGCCGTCGGTGGTCGGCAGATGCCCCATCAGCGTGCGCAGCGCGGTGGTCTTGCCCATGCCGTTGTGACCGAGAATGCCGAGATACTCGCCATCGGCCACCGTCAGGTCGACGCCGAACAGGATCGGAATCCGGCCATAGCCTGATTTGAGACCCTTGACCTCGAGAAGCGCGCTCATGCGGCCACCTTCTTGCCGAGATAGACGTCGCGCACGCGCTGGTCGGCGAGCACCTTGTCGACGGTGTCCTCGACCAGCACGCGGCCCTGGTGGAACACGGTCACGCGCTTGGCGATCTGCTTGATGAACTCCATGTCGTGCTCGACCACGACAATGGCGCGGGTCTGGTTGATCTCGCGGATGATCGCCGCGGTGTGGAAGGTCTCCTCGTCGGTCATCCCCGCGGCGGGCTCGTCGAGCAGGATCAGCTCCGGCTCGGCGGCGAGCACCATGCCGATCTCGACCCATTGCCGCTGGCCGTGCGACAGGGTGGCGACGATGCTGTCGGCGTAGTCGGTCAGCCGGATCATCTCGAGCACGGCATTGACCGCCGGACCCTGCTGGCGCGGCGTCGCCTTGCGGCGCACCGCCATCCAGATGTTCTCGCGCACCGAGAGGCCGTTGAACACATTCGGGACCTGGGTCTTGATGCCGATCCCCATCCGCGCGATCTCGTGCGACAGCTTGCCCGCGATCGGCATGCCACGGAATGCGATGCTGCCCGACGTCGGCACCAGTTGTCCGGTCAGCGTCTTGAAGAACGTGCTCTTGCCGGCGCCGTTCGGGCCGATCAGGCAGCGCAGCTCCATCTCCTGAAGCGTGAAGGTGATGTCGTCATTAGCGACCACGCCGCCGAAGCGCATCGTCAGGTGCTCGGCCTTGAGCAGAGGAACCAGGTCCGCCATGTCATTCGGCTCCTGCGGGATGCGGCGCCGCCGCTGGCTGCATCGGGGGACCGCCGGTCTTCTTCCTGTCCGGCATCAGCCGCATCACAAGATCGCGGGCGGTCGGCACCATGCCCTTCGGCAGCAGCAGCACGAAGATCACCAGCACGCCGCCGAGCACGAGGTTGGAATTCAAGAGCTGCTGCGAGCCGATATAGGCGACGATGTATTCGATCACGACGCAGCCGATGATCGGACCGAGCAAGGTGCCGAGACCGCCGACCGTGATCCAGATGATGATCTCGGCCGACAGCGACAGGCTGAAGATGGTGGGGCTGACAAAGGCGCCCCAGTTGACGTAGAGCGCGCCGGCAAGACCGGCGATCGCGCCGCCGAGGATGAAGGTCAGGCACTTCACGAGCCGCGGGTCATAGCCGAGCAGCGAGGCCCGCACCTCGTTCTCACGCACCGCGACGATGACGCGCCCGGCCGGCGCCGCCAGCAGCAGCCGCAGCAGCAGGAACACGCCAAGCAGCACATAGGCTGTCGTCCACCACGACTGCTCCGGCGACAGCACGGTCGACGGATCGAACGGCATGTTGAAGGTCGGCACCGCCGGCATGCCGTTGAAGCCGCCGAGCAGCGCCTTGCCGATCTTGTAGGCATCGCCCGAGGTCGAGTTGACCGAGTTGAACAGGATCAGGGTGACCGTGAGCGTGATGACGCCGAGATAGACGTCGGAGATTCGGCCGAAGAAGATGAAGTAGCCGAGGATCGCCGCGAACAGCGCCGGGATCACGATGGCCAGCAGGATCGCCGGCGTCGAATCCTGGAAGTTGATGGCCGCGATGGCATAGGCATAGCCGCCGAGGCCGAAGAAGGCGGTCTGCCCGAACGACAGGATGCCGCCGAAGCCCCAGATGAAGGCGAGGCTCAGCGCCAGCACCGACATCGCGGCAAACAGCGTCAGCTGCATCAGGGCGAACAGCTCGATCACGCTCGGCACGATCGCAATCGCCACGATGGCAAGGACGATCGCACCCATCTGGCCCGCAAGACGGGAGTGCTTGGGCATCACAGGTTCCCCTTGAAGAAGCGCCCGGAGATGCCCTGCGGCAGCAAGCGGATCAGCACGATCGCGGTGGTGAAGACGATGACCTCGCCATAGACAGGCGTGGTGAAATAGGCGCCGATCTGGTTGACCGAGCCGAACAGGCTTGCCGCGGACAGCGTGCCGGAGAGGATCGCCGCGCCGCCCCCGACCACGGTCATGAAGGCTTTTGCGACATAGGCACCGCCCATCACCGGGGTGATGCCTGACACCGGCGCCAGCAGGCCGCCGGCGAGGCCCGTCACGGCCGCGCCGAGCGCGAAGGTGCTCATGTAGACGCGGGCCGGATTGACGCCGAGCGTGGCCGCCATCGCCGGGTTCTGCATCGTCGCGCGGGCCACCAGGCCGAAGCGGGTGTAGCGCATCACGCCGTAGATGATCGCCATCATGACGGCCGCCATCAACGCAAGGAACAGCGTGTAGTAGCTCGACTGGTAGGATCCGATCGAGAAGCCGCCGAGCGGCGTCGGCACGCCCTGCTGGGTGTTGCCATAGATCGTCGTGATGATCCCGATGATCAGGAGGCTGAGGCCCCAGGTCGCGAGCATCGAATCGACGAGGCGGCCATAGAGAAAGCGGATCAGGCAGCGCTCGATGACGAGGCCGACGATGCCGACGAACAACGGCGCGATGATCAGCATCGCGATCCAGATGTTCACCCCGGCATTGGCGGAGATCACCGTCGCATAGGCCCCCAACATGATGAACTCGCCATGGGCGAGATTGATGATCTTCATCATGCCGAAGATGATCGCCAGTCCCAGGCACAGCAGGAACAGCGAGGAGATTCCATTGAGGACGTCGAGCGCGAGGATGACGTAGATCGCCATGCGTCAGGTCTTTCAGGGCAGTCCAATGAAACCGGGTCCCGCCGGATGGCGGGACCCGGCAAGCGTCAGAGATTGATGATGTACTGCTTGACGTCGTTCGGGTTCTTGACGAGGTCGCAGACACCAGCGGTGTCGGCCGGCTTGGCGTCGGTGTAGGTTTCCAGCACCGACCATTTGCGTTCCTTCACCTCGGCAAGGAACGCATTGCGGACCGTGTGATGCGTCGGCTTGTCCAGCGAGACCTTGCCGCTGGGACCATCGAAGACGAGGCCGCTTTCGAGCGCCTCGATCACCTTCATCCGGTCGATGCTGCCGGCCTTCTTGACGCCTTCGGCCCAGAGCATCACCCCTTCATAGGTGCACGAGGCGAGCTCGCTGATGTAAGGCGAATCCGGATGCGCCTTCTTGATCTTCTCGACGAAGCTCTTGGAGGCCGGCGTGGTGAGTTCCTCGAAATAGCCGTAGGCGCCGATGATGGCGTCGCTCTCGGCGGCATCGAGCGTCGAGGGCTCGTTGACGAGGCCGAAGGTGGTCGAGGCGATCGGGATCTTCCCCTTCATGCCGGCCGCGGTCCACTGCCGGTAGAACGCCGTGTGGTTGCCGCCGACCAGCGCCGACAGGATGAGGTCGGGCTTGGCCGCCTGGATCTTCGAGATGGTGGAGCCGAAATTGGTGACGTCGAGCGGGAAAAAGTCGGTCGAGAGGATCTCGCCGCCATTGTCCTTGCAGTATTTGGTCATCCACTTCGCGGTGATCTGACCGTAATTGTAGTCGGCCGCGATGATGTAGGCCTTCTTGCCGGACTTCTTCATCGCGCTCGGCACAAGCTTCTCCACGGTCTGCGCCGGCGTCGTGCCGGTGCAGAAGGTGTTGCGGTCGCAGACGCCGCCTTCGTACAGCGTATTGTAGAAGTACAGCACCTTGAAGCGGTCGAAGGTCGGCCGGATCGCCTCGCGCGAGGCCGAGGTGATGCCGCCGTGAACGACGTCGACCTTGTCCTTCACCGCCAACTGCTGGGCGTATTGCGAGTACATCTGGATGTTGGACTGGGTGTCGTAGTGGATCACCTTCAAGGGACGTCCGAGCAGGCCGCCCGCGGCATTGATCTCCTCAACGGCAAGCTGCAGCGCATAGACCATCGGCGTGCCGGAGGTGCCGATGGGACCGGACTGGTCGTGCAGGCTGCCGACCGTGATCGGGTTCTCGGCCGCGAGCGCACCCGAGCGCAGCACGGCGGGTGCCGCGATCAATGTCGAGGTCGCGATGGCCGAGCGTTGCAGGAAACGACGTCGGGAGAGAGTCATAAAGGTCCCCATGGGTTGATGATGCTGGTTCATGATCCGCGATAAGTTTAAAATGACAATATTTGAAAAGGCAAGTGTTTTTAGGAAGCGCCCTGCGCGCTAGCGCGACGCGACGACCGCGAAGTCGTAGCCGTCCAGCTCGGCGAGATGGATCGGGTGGCGTCCGCCAACCACCGGCTGCGCCTCGTTGCCGCGCGCCGTGCGCCGCTGCAGCGTGCGTCCGTAGAAGCGCCTGAGGTTGCGGGCGTCGAAGCTCTCGGCGCGCTCGATCAGCGCGGCGAGCGCGTGAATCCCTTCGTAGCAGGATTCGCCGTAGCCGTTGGGCGGCGGCGGATTGTCGCCGAATGCCGTGTAGTAGCGCTCGAGGAACGCGCCGTTGTTGCGCGACCGCAGCGAGGCGAAATAGCTCGACGCCACGTAGACGTTCTCGGTCTCGCCGCTGTCGAGTCCGTAAACGATGGTCTCGTCGAAGGCGGACGAGAATCGCAGAACGTGGCGGCTGAGGCCGGCGGCGCAGAAGGCGCGGCTGAAGGCGATGCAGTCGAAGCCGAGAAAGACCGGCAGCACCACGTCGCTGCGCGTCGTCTTGATGCGGTCGAGCATCTCGTCGTAATCGTGGATGCCGACCGGCACGTAGCATTCGCCGGTCACCGTGCCGCCGAAGCGCGCGATCAGCCGCTTGGCGATCTGCAGCGACGAGCGCGGCCAGATGTAGTCGTTGCCGCAGAGGAAGAACCGCCTGGCGCGCTTGACCTCCGAGAGCCACTGCACCGCCGGCCCCAGCAATTCGCCGGCGGTCTCGCCCGTGGTCATCACGTCGCTGTTCGCCGACAGGCCTTCGAACTGGGGCGTGTAGACGAACGGCACGCGGCCGCGCGCGGCTTGCGCGACAGGATCGCGCGCGTAGCTCGGCAGCATGCCGACGAGGCCGTCGACGGCGAGCTCGTCGACCGCCTCGACCGCAGCCCGGCCCGCGCTGGCGGCGGTCGCGCCGGCGTCGATCACGATCAGCTCGACCTGTCGGCGGCGGATGCCGGCGGCCTGGTTCAGCTCGGTCACGGCCAGCCGCCCGCAGGCTTCGGCGGAGGGCGCCCACAACCCTGCCGAGCCGCGCTGAGGAATGATCAGGCCGATCCGAACGCTGCGCAAACGTGCCGCCTCTGCTGTTGCAGAGGAATTGCACTCACGAATCGTGCCAAGCGCGTTTTGGCGTCATCGGGGTCGTTCGTGTACCAAAGATCGCCGATTTTGGTTCTGGAACCTGACGCTGGTCAAAACATCGGCGCGTCATCGCCCACTCCTTGGGCAGCCGCTGCCGTGGCCTTGATGTCTCACCGTGGCCCGCGACTCACGGCGCGGTGGCGAGCGTCTTGCTCATTGGATAGGAGGCCGCGGTGCCGAACTTGCCGGCGGGCACGCCGACATCGGCGTAGCCGCGGGCAAGATAGAATCGGTGCGCCGTTTCGGTGCTGAGCAGCGCGACGTCGCGGGCGCCCAGTGCCATCGCCCGGCGCTCCAGCTCCGCCAACAGCGCCGAACTGATTCCACGAAAGCGCGCCTGCGGCGACACGTAGTTGGCCGTGATCTCGCCGGGGTGCGCGAGCCCGCCGACGGCGAGAATCGCCCCCTCCTCGACCGCCACCAACAGCGACCGGCCTTGCCCGTCGGCCCAGGTCGCGACGTTGTCCGGCGTCTTGTTGGCGAGCCAGCGGCCAAGGATGTCGGGATCGCCGCGGTGATCAGCCACGCACAGTTGGATGATGGATGCCCGCAGCATCTCGCAGGCCGCCGTTGCGTCTTCCGGTGTCGCATCGCGAATGACCATTCAATCCCTCTCTCGAACGGAGGGAACGCGATGCGCTCCTGCTACTCGCGCTTGCCCTGCACCCAGCTCTCGAGCATCTGCAGCGCCGAGGCGCGGTCATCGTCGGAGGCCTTGGCGAAGGCGCGGTTGTAGCTCTCCTTGATCCAGGCTTCGTCCGCACCGGCGCTGTCGCGCGCCAAGGTGAGCCACATCAGGCCGCGCGCCGGCTGGCGCGGCAGCCGGTCGCCGTTGAACAGCATCTGGCCGAGCAGCGCCTGGGCCTGATGCTGGCCCTTCTGCGCGGCGAGGCCAAGCCAGCGCGCGCCATAGCGGAAGTCGTCGCGCGAGGCATCCGCCGTCTTCAGGTACATCCGCGCCAGGTCGTATTGGGCGTCGGCATTGCCGAAGTAGGACGCCGCATAGGAGAACATCTCCCGCGCGCGATCCGGATCGGCCTTCACCTTCGTGTTGGGGATGCCGCTCAGGTAATAGCGGCCAAGCGCGACAAAGGCATTGGCGACGATCTGCGCCTGCGGCGCCGACGGACTGTCCTCCGCATGCGCATTGGCGATGCGGCTGAAATAGTCGAAGGCGCGCATGTCATCCCGCGCAACGCCATCGCCAGCCGCATACATGCGGCCGAGCTTGAACTGCGCAACCGGGTGACCTTCCTCCGCCGCGTATTGCAGCGCCGTCAGCGACTGCGTGGGCGACGTGGAGGACGTGGTCGCAGGCAACGCCTTGCGCAGCGCGCCGGCGCCGGCCTGAGCTCCAGCCACGGGGATCGCCGGCTCCTGGTTGACCGGAGCGCCATCGAACGCGAACGATGGCGTCGGCAACGCGAGCGGGGCAACCCCCAGCATCAATGCGAAAATGATCCGATCAGATGTCCGCATAGCAATACTTCTCTTGCGCACCACCTGGGTGAGTCACGGCGCCCGCCACGGCCGGCCCCACCTGCTGGGCATATTTCCAAAGTGCACCTGACGTGTGATGCGTCTCACGCGGCGTCCACTTGGTCTTGCGTGTCGCCAGCTCGGCATCGCTCAACTTCACGTTAAGGATACCCGCCTCGGCGTCGATCTCGATGATGTCGCCATCCTCGACCAGAGCGATCGTTCCGCCGACCGCCGCCTCTGGTCCGATGTGGCCGATGCAGAAGCCGCGGGTCGCGCCCGAGAACCGGCCATCGGTGATGAGCGCGATCTTGCCGCCCATGCCCTGCCCGGTCAGCGCCGCCGTCGTCTGCAGCATCTCCCGCATGCCCGGACCGCCGCGCGGCCCCTCGTAGCGAATGACGATCACCTCGCCTTCGCGATAGGTGCGCTTCTGGACGGCGTCAAAGGCGTCCTCTTCCCGATCAAAGCAGCGGGCCGGCCCAGAGAATTTCAAGTTCGACATGCCCGCGACTTTCACGATCGCGCCCTCCGGCGCGAGATTGCCTTTCAGACCGACGACACCCCCGGTTGCAGTGATCGGCTGGTCGGCCGGCATCACCACGTCCTGGTGCGGATTCCACTTCACGCCTTTGAGGTTTTCGGCGATCGTCCGGCCGGTGACTGTGAGGCAGTCGCCGTTCAAATAGCCATGGTCGAGCAACGTCTTCATCAAGAGCGGAATGCCACCAGCCTCGAACATGTCTTTGGCGACATAGCGGCCACCCGGCTTCAAATCCGCGATATAAGGTGTCTTTTTGAAGATTTCGGCGACGTCGAATAAGTCGAACTTGATGCCCGCCTCGTGTGCAATCGCAGGTAGATGCAGCGCAGCATTGGTCGACCCGCCGGACGCCGCCACAACCGCAGCGGCATTCTCCAGGGATTTTCGCGTGACGATGTCGCGCGGGCGGATATTGGCGGCGATCAGCTCCATGACCTGTTCGCCAGCCGTCATGCAGAACGAATCGCGGATTTCGTAAGGCGCCGGGGCGCCGGCCGAATAAGGCAGCGCCAGCCCGATCGCTTCGGAGACCGTCGCCATCGTATTGGCCGTGAACTGGGCGCCGCAGGCGCCGGCGGATGGACAGGCGACGCGCTCGAGCTCGTCGAGGTCCTCGTCCGACATCGCACCCACCGAATGCTTGCCGACGGCCTCGAACATGTCCTGCACCGTGACCTGCTGGCCGCGAAAATTGCCCGGCAGAATCGAGCCGCCATAGATGAAGATCGAAGGCACGTTGAGCCGGACCATCGCCATCATCATGCCCGGCAGCGATTTGTCGCAGCCGGCGAGCCCGACCAGCGCATCGTAGGAATGGCCGCGAATCGTCAGCTCGACGGAATCGGCGATCGCCTCGCGCGACGGCAGCGACGAGCGCATGCCGTCATGGCCCATCGCGATGCCGTCGGTCACGGTGATGGTGCAGAATTCGCGCGGCGTGCCGCCCGCATGCGCCACGCCCTTCTTGACCGCCTGGGCCTGCCGCATCAGCGCGATGTTGCAGGGCGCGGCCTCGTTCCAGCACGAGGCGACGCCGACAAAGGGCTGGTGGATCTGGGCCGTGGTCAGGCCCATCGCGTAGAGGTAGGACCGATGCGGCGCACGCTCGGGCCCTTCCGTCACATGACGGCTGGGCAGCCTGCGCTTGATGTCGGTCTTCGCGTCCATCGCTGTTCTGGCCTCCCGGTGCTGAGGAGAACGCTAAAATCCTAGAAATGGATTTTCGGCAGCCTCACACGCACTGGTTATGTTCTGATCAAAGTATTTCACGACCAGGTGTGGCTAAAAAGCGGCGCGTTTGCGGAGCGCCGGAGATTGTTACCAAAACTTCGTAAACTGTGGCGACGTCGCAACATTCGTGGCCGACGCGCAACCATCCGCGGTTAGCATGGAGAGCGAAAGCTACTCGGGCACCACCCCGGAGGCTCGGATCATCGGCCACCATTTATGGATCTCGGCGCGCTGCAGGGTTCCAAGGGCGGCCGGACTGCGCTGGTCCGCCGCCGGCATCTGCAACCCCAGGTTTTTCAACTGATTTTTCACATCCGGCTCATCCAGCGCAGCCACCGCGGCCGCATTGAGCGTGTCGACGATCTCCTTGCTGACGCCCTTCGGGAGCCAGAGTCCCGACCACAGGGTCATGTGGAAGCCCGGCAGGCCGGCTTCATCGGTGGTCGGGATCTCGGGCGCGGAATCGAGGCGCTTGGCGTCCGTGACGGCGTAGGCGCGGATCGTGCCGGCGCGGACCTGGTTGATGGCGTTGGAGGTCTGGTCGACGATCAGATCGATCTGGCCGGCGACGAGATCGTTCATCGCCGGCCCCGTGCCGCGATAGGGCACGTATTGCAGCTTGAGGCCGGTGACCTGCTCGAAATAGAGGCCTGCGATGTGGCTGCCGGAGCCGTTGCCCGCCGTGCCGGCCGATACGGGGTTCGGCTGCGACTTCACCCAGGCGAGAAACTCCGGCAGCGTTTTGGCCGGGATGTTGTTCCTGCTGACGATGATCATCGGATTGCTCGGCAGCAGCACGACCGGCTCGAGATCGGCCTCGAGGTCATAGCCAAGCCGGTAGACGGCGCCGTTCGCGACGTGGGTGCCGAGATGGCCGAAGCTCACGGTGTAGCCGTCGGGCTTCGAGCGCACCGCGCGTCCCACGCCGATCGAGCCGCCCGCGCCCGTCACGTTCTCGACCAGCACCGGCTGGCCGAGCGTCCGTTTCATGTGCTCGGCGAGGATGCGCATCATCGCATCCGATGGGCCGCCGGCGGCGAACGGCACGATCACGGTGATCGCGCGCGAGGGGTAGGTGTCGGCGCGCGCTGGCACCGCCAGAGCCAGGCACGCAAACAGCACGGCGCAAAGAGCTCGTCGCATCACGTCCTCCCTTGTGTCGCACGCGCCGGTCACAGACGCGAATGCGTCTGCGCCGGAGCATGTGCTCGAGGCCGCGGTGCTGTTTTGTTAGTTAGAACTGCCCGAAGTCGATCGGCTGGTGACGATCGAGCGTCCGGGTGACCGGCGGCAGCGGATATTTAAGTCCTGTCGCGCAATTGAACAGCATGACGCGATCGTTTTTCGTCACGCGTCCGTCGGCCAGGCTCTGCTTGTAGGCGGCATAGGTCGCCGCGCCTTCCGGGCACAACAGCAGCCCCTCCTCGCGCGCGACTTCGCTGAGCGCAGATGAAATCTTCTCGTCATCGACCGCGATGGCGAAACCTTTGCTCTCGCGGACGGCGCGCAGGATAAGGAAATCACCGACCGCCTGGGGCACACGGATGCCGGACGCGATGGTGTGGGCATCCTCCCAGCGCGTCGCATGCTCGACGCCCTGCTCGAAGGCGCGCACCATCGGCGCGCAGCCGGAGGCCTGCACCGCCACCATGCGCGGGCGCTTCGAGCCGATGAAGCCGATCTTCTCCAATTCGTCGAACGCCTTCCACATGCCGATCAGGCCGGTGCCGCCGCCGGTCGGATAGAAGATCACGTCGGGCACGTCCCAGCCGAGCTGCTCGGCGAGCTCCAGGCCCATCGTCTTCTTGCCCTCGATGCGATAGGGCTCCTTCAGGGTCGAGGTATCGAACCAGCCGACCTTGGCCTTGCCCTCGCCGACGATCTTGCCGCAATCGTCGATCAGACCGTTGACGCGATAGACGGTCGCGCCCTGCAGCTCGATCTCGCTGACGTTCACCTCCGGCGTATCGGCCGGACAGAAGATCGTGGTCTTGATGCCGCAGGAGGTCGCGTAGGCCGCGAGCGCAGCACCGGCATTGCCGTTGGTCGGCATCGCCATGTGCTTGATGCCGAGCGCCTTGCCCATCGACACCGCCATCACGAGGCCGCGCGCCTTGAACGAGCCGGTCGGCAGCCGGCCCTCATCCTTGACAATGATCTCGCCGCCGCCGAGCTTCTTCGACAGCTTGGGCAGATTGATCAGCGGCGTCATCACCTCGCCGAGGCTGACGATGTCCTGGCATTTGCGCACCGGCAGCAGCTCGCGATAGCGCCACATGTCGGCCGGACGCTGCGCGAGCGCGTCCTTGGTCAGCGCCTGCTTCACGCCGGCGAGATCGTAGCGCACCAGGAGCGGCTTGCCGGCCTTGGACAGGTTGTGGACCTGGTCCGCCGGATAATGATCGCCCTCCATCGCGCATTCGAGGTGGGTGACGAAGGTCGGGCGTTCGATAGTGAGATTGTCGTTGGATTTCACGGTGAGACCTCTGGCTAGTGTCGTCATTGCCGGGCTTGACCCGGCAATCCATCTTCTTCCTCGAGAGTCATGCCAGGGGTGATGGATGCGCGGGTCAAGCCCGCGCATGACGACGGGAAACGAGACTACATGTTCAGCACGCGGCCGTAGGCGTCGAGCACGGCTTCCTTCATCATCTCCGACAGGGTCGGATGCGGGAACACCGTGTGCATCAGCTCTTCCTCTGTCGTTTCGAGGTTCATCGCCACGACATAGCCCTGGATCAGCTCGGTGACCTCGGCGCCGACCATGTGGGCGCCGATCAGCTGTCCCGTCTTCTTGTCGAAGATCACCTTGACGAGACCCTGGTCCTCGCCGAGCGCGATCGCCTTGCCATTGCCGACGAAGGGGAAGCGGCCGACGCGGATGTCGCGGCCCTGCTCCTTGGCCTTGGCCTCGGTGAGGCCGACGGAGGCGACCTGCGGATGGCAATAGGTGCAGCCGGGAATGAGGTTCTTGTCCATCGGGTGCGGATGCAGGCCCTTGATCGCCTCGATGCAGACCACGCCCTCATGCTCGGCCTTGTGCGCCAGCATCGGCGGACCGGCGACGTCGCCGATCGCGTAGAGGCCGGGCACATTGGTCTTGCCGTAGCCGTCGATGACGATGCAGCCGCGATCGGTCTTCACGCCCAACTTCTCGAGCCCGAGATTCTCGATGTTGCCGACAACGCCGACCGCCGAGATCACGCGATCGAACTCGACCGACTCCGTCTTGCCCTTGCCGTCGTCGATCGTCGCCACCACGCTGTCGCTCTTCTTGTCGAGCTTGGTGACCTTGGCCCCGGTCATGATCTTGAGGCCCTGCTTCTCCAGCTGCTTGCGGGCAAGGCCTGCGATCTCGGCGTCCTCCACGGGGAGGATCTGCGGCAGCACCTCGACCACGGTGACCTCGGAGCCCATGGTGCGGAAGAACGAGGCGAACTCGATGCCGATCGCGCCGGAGCCGACGACCAGCAGCGACTTCGGCATCTTGTCCGGCACCATCGCCTCGAAATAGGTCCAGACCAGCTTCTTGTCCGGCTCGAGGCCCGGCAGCACGCGCGGCCGCGCGCCGGTCGCGACGATGATGTGCTTGGCCTGATAGACGCCCTCGCCCAGCGCGCCCTTGGGCGCTTCGACATCCGACTTGGTCACCGTGATCTTGCCGGGCGCATCGATCGCGGCGCGCCCCCAGATCACCTGGACCTTGTTCTTCTTCATCAGGAAGCCGACGCCGTCGTTCAGCCGCTTGGAAACGCCGCGCGAGCGCTGCACCACCGCCTTCGGATCGTAGGAGATCTTCTCGGCAGAGAGGCCGTAATCCTTGGCGTGCTGCATGTAGTGATAGATCTCGGCCGAGCGTAAGAGCGCCTTGGTCGGGATGCAGCCCCAGTTCAGGCAGATACCACCGAGGTAGGACTTCTCGATGATCGCGGTCTTGAACCCGAGTTGGGCTGCGCGGATCGCGGCGACGTAGCCGCCCGGGCCGGAGCCGATGATGATGACGTCGAAGGATGTGTCGGCCATTACGGCTCCCATTCAACTGAAGCAGTTGGAAATCAGATGGTCGTGGTGCTGCCGACGGAACGTCGCCAGATCAAGGCTCGAACAATTGCCTCCAGCAGCATCAGCACAGCGCAGATCGCGAATCCAGCGAGCACGATTGGCGCCCAGATGCCGCGCGACAGCGCCTCGCCGGAGAAGAAAGCAGAATGGATGACGTCGATCCCGAGCGGGTTGGCGAACAATGCGACGCTCACCAGTGCCGTGATCCAGGGCCACCGCGTTCTGATGCGCATGCGCTGGCCCCGTTTGCCATCCCGCTCCGGAAAGCAACATCACACCATCATCATCACGGGATTCTCGATCAGTTGCTTGAAGGCGCCGATCAGCTCGGCGCCGAGCGCGCCGTCGATGGCGCGATGGTCGCAAGACAGGGTCACGCTCATCATGCTCGCGATCTCGATCTTGCCGTTGCGCACCACCGGGCGTTCCTCGGAGGTGCCGACCGCGAGGATCGTCGCATGCGGCGGATTGATCACGGCGGTGAAGTGGTTGATGCCGTACATGCCGAGGTTCGACACCGCCGTGGTGCCGCCCTGATATTCCTCCGGCTTCAGCTTGCGCGAGCGGGCGCGCGCGGCAAAATCCTTCATCTCGCCGGAGATGGCCGATAGCGTCTTGGTCTCGGCCTTGCGGATGATCGGCGTGATCAGGCCACCCGGCATCGCCACGGCGACGCCGACGTCGGAATGCTTGTGCTTGACCATGCCCCCTTCGGTCCAGCTGACGTTGCAGTTCGGGATCTTCTGCAGCGCCACCGCCATCGCCTTGATGACGAAGTCGTTGACCGACAGCTTGTAGAGCGGCTTCTTCTCCTTGTCCTTCGGCGCCGCCGCATTGATCTCCTCGCGCGCGGCCAAGAGCTTGCCGATGTCGCAGTCGATCGTCAGGTAGAAGTGCGGGACGTTCTGCACCGACGCGGTCAGGCGCTGCGCGATGGTGCGGCGCATGCCATCATGCGGGATGACCTCGTAGGAGCCCGGCTCGAACAGCGCCAGGATCTGCTTGTCCGACATCGAGGGCGCGAGCGCGGGGGCGCCTGCCGCGGCGGTTGCGGCTGACGGCGCGGCCTTGAGGCCCTTGCCCGATTTCGCCTCCTCGACGTCACGCGCGACCACGCGGCCATGCGGGCCGGTGCCGGTGATGCGGGCGAGATCGATGCCGGCATCCTTGGCGAGCCGCCGTGCCAGCGGCGAGGAGAAGATGCGGGCGTGGCCGTTCAGCTGCGGCGCAGCGGCGGGCGCGGGAGCAGCAGGAGCTGCGGCCGGCTTCGGCGCAGGCGTGGCGACAGGAGCGGCTGCCGCTGCGGCAGCGGGCTTTGCTTCTGGCTTGGGAGCTGCGGCCGCCGGCGCGCTGCCGGCCGCCTTGACGTCCTCGCCCTCGCCGGCGAGCACCGCGATCACGTCGTTGACGGGTACATCCTGCGTGCCTTCCGGCACCAGGATCTTGGCGAGCGTACCTTCGTCGACCGCCTCGACTTCCATCGTGGCCTTGTCGGTCTCGATCTCGGCGATGACCTCGCCGGACTTGACCTGGTCGCCTTCCTTCTTGAGCCAACGAGCAAGGTTGCCCTTCTCCATCGTCGGCGACAGCGCGGGCATGAGAATGTTGATCGGCATGATCAGTGACCTTGTTTCGACCTGGGGCTGGTGGTGCCCGTGTCGGTCGGCCGAGCCAGCTCGGCTTCGAACATCTCGACGATGCGCTGCAGCGCCTCGTCTTCGGAATAATCGCTCTCGCGCGCATAGGCGCGCGCAGCATGGCGGGCGACGTCGACCAGGAGCAGCCCCCACACGTCGGGCTCCTCGAAGGCGCGCTGGAAGGCGATCGAGAGCCCGCCATCGAGCACGAAGGCGCGCAACACTTCGGTGGCGTCCTCGCGGCCGATGACGTCCGGCGGCAATGGCTGCTCCTTGGGTCCGGCCATCTGGGCTTTCCCTTACCGGTAGCAGACGGATTTGGCGGCCTGCACGACCTCCGCCGCCGACGGCAGCGCGAGCTTCTCGAGGTTGGCCGCATACGGCATCGGCACATCCTTGCCGGACACGCGGACGACCGGCGCATCGAGATAGTCGAAGGCGTGCTCCATGATCCGCGCGGCAATCTCGGCACCGACGCCGCTCTGCGCCCACCCCTCTTCCACCGTGACGGCGCGGCCGGTCTTCTTGACCGAGGCGACGATGGTCTCCGTGTCCATCGGGCGCAGGGTGCGCAGGTCGATCACCTCGGCCTCGATGCCCTCCTTGGCGAGCTCGTCGGCGGCCTTGAGCGCATAGGTCATGCCGTTCGACCACGCGATGATCGTCACGTCCTTTCCGGCGCGCGCGATGCGCGCCTTGCCGATCGGAATCACGTAGTCGTCGAGCTTCGGCACCTCGCCGGAATGACCGTACAGCACCTCGTTCTCGAGGAAGATCACCGGGTTCGGATCACGGATCGCCGCCTTCAGCAGGCCCTTGGCGTCCGCCGCCGAATACGGCGCGACCACCTTCAGACCGGGCACGTGCGAGTACCAGGACGAGTAGTCCTGGCTGTGCTGGGCGGCAACGCGCGCCGCCGCGCCGTTCGGGCCGCGGAACACGATCGAGCAGCCCATCTGGCCGCCGGACATGTAGAGCGTCTTGGCTGCGGAGTTGATGATCTGGTCGATCGCCTGCATGGCGAAGTTGAAGGTCATGAACTCGACGATCGGCTTCAGGCCGGCCATCGCGGCACCGACGCCGATGCCGGCGAAGCCGTGCTCGGTGATCGGCGTGTCCATCACGCGGCGGGCGCCGAACTCCTGCAGCAGGCCCTGGGTGACCTTGTAGGCGCCCTGATATTCGGCGACCTCCTCGCCCATGATGAAGACGTCGCCGTCGCGACGCATCTCCTCGGCCATCGCGTCGCGCAGCGCCTCGCGGATGGTCTGCGTGACCATCTCGGTGCCCGCGGGCACCTCGGGATCGGGCTGAGCAACGCTCTGCGGCGCAGCCACGCCGGTCGGCGCGGGCGCGGCCGGCGTGGCTGCGGCAGGCTCGGACGGCGGCGCCGATTGCGCAGCCTTCGTCTCGGCCGCAGGTGCTGCGGCCTTGCCGAGATCGGCCGCGGTCTCGCCGTCCGCGAGGATGGTCGCGATCGGCGTATTGACCGCGACGTCGGCGGTGCCTTCGGGGATCAGTATCTTGCCGAGCGTGCCCTCGTCGGTCGCCTCGACCTCCATCGTGGCCTTGTCGGTCTCGATCTCGGCGATCACGTCACCCGACTTGATCGCCTCGCCTTCCTTTTTCAGCCATTTGGAGAGATTGCCCTTCTCCATCGTGGGCGACAGCGCAGGCATCAAAACTTGAATTGGCATATCAGCTCCGGACAAAACAGCGTCTGCGCTTAACGGTAAACGTCGGTGTAGAGCTCGGCGACATCCGGCTCGGGATCGGCCTGGGCGAAATCGGCGGCCTCGTTGACGATCTTGCGCACGTCGGCGTCGATCGCCTTGAGATCCTGCTCGGTGACCTTGGCCGCCAGCAGGCGGTTGCGCACCTGCTCGATCGGATCCTGGTCGTGACGCACCTTCTCGACTTCCTCGCGGGTGCGATACTTGGCCGGGTCGGACATCGAGTGGCCGCGATAGCGATAGGTCTGCATTTCCAGAATGTACGGGCCCTTGCCCTCGCGGCACCACGCGACGGCCTTCTCACCGGCAGCCTTCACGGCGCGGACGTCCATGCCGTCGACCTGCTCGCCCGGGATGTTGAAGGAGATGCCGCGCTTGGAGAAGTCGGTCTGCGCCGAGGCGCGCGACACGGCCGTGCCCATCGCATAGCGGTTGTTCTCGATGACGTAGATCACCGGCAGCTTCCAGAGCTCCGCCATGTTGAAGCTCTCATAGACCTGCCCCTGATTTGCCGCGCCGTCGCCGAAATAGGCAATGCTGACTGAGTCGTTGCCGCGGTAGCGGTTGGCGAGCGCGAGGCCCGTCCCGAGCGACACCTGGGCGCCGACGATGCCGTGGCCGCCGAAGAAATTCTTCTCCATGCTGAACATGTGCATGGAGCCGCCCTTGCCCTTGGAGTAGCCGCCGCGGCGCCCGGTGAGCTCGGCCATGACGCCCTTGGCATCCATCCCGGTCGCCAGCATGTGGCCGTGATCGCGATAGCCGGTGATGACCTGATCGCCCGGCTTCAGCGCCATCTGCATGCCGACGACCACAGCCTCCTGCCCGATGTAGAGGTGACAGAAACCGCCGATCGCACCCATGCCATAAAGCTGACCCGCCTTCTCCTCAAAGCGACGGATCAGCAGCATGTCGCGCAGCGCGGCCAATTCCTGTTCTCTGGTGAATTCCGGCGGCGGGCCGTTGTCTCTGTCCTGCCCTTGTTCCTTTGCGGCGGTCTTCTTGGGTGCGGCCATGGCAATTCCGGATGAGAGAAAAAGTAGCTCTCTCTAGCTCAACTCCAAGGCACGTAAAAGGACTGCGTGAATTGCGGTTCATTTTGCTTTGCCGCACTGCAAACGAGCGCGAAATAAACGAATGCTGATGAGCGCGTTTTTGAAATTCCTGACGCCACGGCCTGCTAAAGTTTAGGCACCGCGGCGAAGGGACACGCGTCACTGCGGCCGATTGATCCGGATCAGATCACGCGGGTTGGCATAGCCGAGCTGAAAACGGGCGCGTTCATCGAGCATGTCGGGATCGACCCGGTCGGAGCGCAGCAGCAATACGCGCTTCTCACCCTCCGCCCGCTCCTGCTTCAACCGGGCGAGCTCGGAGGTGAGCGCAACGATCTCCTGGTCGAGCTCCTGACGCGCGGTCAGGCCGTACCGGCCGGTATAGGCGTTGATGCCGAAATAGCCGATGATGGCGGCCGCCATCGTGTAGAGGGCTAGCCCGGTCAGGAAGGATTTGAGGCGCGCGCGGGAGACCATGGCCCGAGAATGCGGCGCCCCGGTTAAGGAAACGCTAACCCTGAGCCCCCGTGCCGCTACGCGCTCAAGCCCGATAGGCGGGCTCCTCGGCGTCGAGCGTCCGCTTGATCGCTTCGAGATGCAGCCGCGCCGATTCCGCATCCCCCTCCCGCATCTGGCGATAGGCGGCCTCGGCGATGTCGGGCGCCACCGGCACCACCTTGCGCCCGGTCGACAGCGCCAGGCACTGAACCTGGCAGGCGCGCTCGAGATAATAGAGATCGTCCCAGGCTTCGGCGATGGTCGGCGCCAGGACCATGACGCCGTGATGCTTCATGAAGACGATGTCGGCATCACCGACAGCCCCGGCGATGCGGTCCCCCTCGCGCGCGTCGAGCGCCAGCCCGTTGTAGTTCGCGTCGACGGCGGTTCGTCCATAGAATTTCAGCGCCGTCTGCCCGGCGAAGATCAGCGGATCGCCTTCGGTCATCGAGAGCGCGGTGGCATACGGCATATGCGTATGGAACGCGACCTTGGCGCGCGGCAGCGCCTTGTGGATGCGGGCGTGGATGTAGAACGCGGTCGCCTCCGGGCGGCCGTCGCCGGCAATGACGTTGCCGTCGAAATCGCAAACCAACAGCTTCGAGGCGGTCAGCTCACGAAAGGCATAGCCGTAGGGATTGACGATGAAGAGGTCGTCATAGCCGGGCACCAGCGCCGAGAAGTGGTTGCAGATGCCCTCCTCGAGCCCATGCCGCGCCGCCATCCGGAAACAGGCCGCCAGATCGACCCGCGCCTGCCAGACGGCCTCCGAGTCGAGATCCGGCTGGTTCGGGCCGGGCTTCGCCGACGACGCGGGTGTGAACGAATGGGCCATCGTGCTTCCTTGGCAATGCGCATCCTTGCGCAGGTCCGGCGTTGCCTTGAAACGGATCGGGCAAGGCGCGTCAACGCCCTGCCCGCATCATACCCGTCATGCAGTTGGCGACCGCCGCACGGGCGGAGGCACTGCGACGCCCCTGGTCAGCCGTTCTGCTTGGCCACGAAGGCGGCAAACGCCTCCAGATATTGCTGCAGCACCGTCTTGAGCGAATCCTTGACCAGCTCACCCTGGACGTCGAAGGCGTCGCCGACCCCGTTCAGGTAGATCTCCGGCTGCCCCATGACCGGACCCGCGATGCCCGGCATGATGTTCTGCAGGTGCTTGGCCGCCGCGACGCCGCCGAGCGCACCCGGCGAGTTGGCGATGAGACCGACCGGCTTGCCCAGGAACGAGCTCTGCCCATAGGGGCGCGAGGCGATGTCGATCGCATTCTTCAGCACACCGGGAATCGAGCGGTTGTATTCGGGCGTCAAGATGAGCACGCCGTTCGAGGCCTTCAGCTTGTCGCGCAGGGCGAGCCAGTCGGCCGGCGGATTGGCTTCGAGATCCTGGTTGAAGAACGACAGGCCGTTGAGCGTGGTGACGTCGATCTTCAGGCTGACCGGCGCCAGCTTGGCCAGGGCTTTGGCGATCTTGAGCGTGAAGCTCTCCTTGCGGAGACTGCCGACGAGGGCGACGATCGAATAGGGTGCAGGCATGGGGAGATCCTTTGAGGAGCGGCGTGTGAGGGGCACTTAAAGCGCTCCGGCAGGAACATGCAAGTGCATGAAACCGGATCCCGCGAAACACTGCGCTTCATCGCAAGAGGCGCTCGATGCCCCCACCCGCCTGCCGCTTCCCTCGGGCTCAACCCGTCTCTTTGAGGTGACGGGTGAATTCCGCCACCGCCTGGTGCGTCAGCCAGATCGCCTGGCCATCGACGGGCTGCGCCCATGACGAGACCTTGGCGATCACGATGTCGTTGGACGTATCCACGAACAGGTTCTGGCCGTGAATGCCCATCGCGAACATGAGCTGCGGCTGGTCGTTGATGACGTACCAGCCGCTGCGATAATGCATGTTGCGGCTGATGGCGGCAAAGCTGTCGCGCCACTGCCCGTCGCGCCACGCCTGGGCGTCGCCATTGTGCCTGATGTCGTCGAGCCAGCCCTCGGGGATGATCGTGTGCGAGCCGCGCCGGCCGCCTGACAGCACGAGCTGGCCGAGCCGCGCAACGTCGCGCAGCGTGGCGCAGAACCCGCCGGTGCAGCGCGGCGCGCCCTTGCGGTCGAGAGTGATGAAGGCCTCGCCGCTGGCGCCCATCGGCTTCCACAACAGGGTGCTGACCAGGCTCGCGAAGCTGCGGCCGGTGGCGCGCTCGATCGCCCAGCCCAGGAGATCGGTGTTGGACGAGACGTAGCTGAAGGCGCCGCCATGCGGCGCCGCCCGGGCGCGCATCGTCGCAAGGAAATCGTGCAGGTTCGGCGTCGTGCCCGGCGCGACCGGCTCCCAGCCCGCGGCGTCGGCATAGGCCTGCAGGCCGGCACCATCGAGCACGACGCCCGCACGCATGTCGAGCAGCTGCCGGATCGTGGCGCCGCGATAGGCCGTGGCGGCCACTTCCGGCACATAGCGCGTGACCTCGGCGTCGACATCGAGCTCGCCGCGGCCGGCCAGGATGCCGACGATGAGGCCGGTGATCGACTTGGTCGCCGACATCAGGATGTGCGGCGTGTCGCGATCGGTGCCGCCGTCATACATTTCGAAGACGATGCGGCCGTCCTGCAGGATCAGGAGCCCGTCGGTCGCCGTCGCCTTCAGGAAACCGTCGAGATCGAGCGTGCCGCCCTTGGGCAGCCGCACGCTGAAATCGTCGAACGACACGTGGCTCGCCGGCAGCGGCCATGCGCTGCCGGGCGCGCTCTCGATGTCGGCGACCGGCAGGATCGCGCGGATGTTGTGAAAGGCCCAGCGGCTGAACGGAGCAGTGCGCCAGTTGGAGAGATCGGCGTTGGAGGGAGAGGGATCGGTCGACATACGAATCCTGCGGGATTTCCGAGGTGCTCGACATAGGGGTTGGCAACAGGCGCGGAAAGCCCGACATTTCGCATATGCAAAAACGCTCAGGCCGCCCGAAGGCGGGCTGTTCGCGCGATCTCTCCTCTTCGTCATTGCGAGGAGCGCAGCGACGAAGCAATCCAGAGTCCCGACCTGGCCCTGGATTGCTTCGCAGAGCCTGTCATCGGGCCGCGCGTTCGCGCGGACCCGTTGGCTCGCAATGAGACCTCAGATCACCGGATTCCACGGCGCCGGAATCAGCCGGTACTTGGCGCCGTCCTTCTCGACATAGCCCACCGAGGGGAACGAGAAGTGGAAGCCGATCACTCGGGCCTTCTCGGCGGCGGCCATGTCGTAGAACTTGTGCCGCGTCTCCTGCGCCATCGCGGCATCGGTGTCGAACATCACGTGCCAGTCCGGGTTGCGCAGGAACAGCTCGGGGACGTTGGTGACATCGGCCTGGATCAGGACCCTGGCATTGCCGGAGGCGACCGCGAACGAGGTGTGGCCCGGCGTGTGACCGGGCGTGCCGAGCGCGGTGATGCCGGGCGCGACTTCCTTGTCCCACTCGTACTGGGTGACCTTGCTCTCGAGCCCGCCGAACACCTTCTTGAAGTTGGCGAAATTGCCCTTCATCAGGTCGGTCTGCGCCTTGGCGGCATTCTCGTCGCTGGCCCAGAACGCCCACTCCTTGGCCGGCACCTTCAGCTCGGCGTTCGGAAATGCCAGCGAGCCGTCGGCGAGCTTGAGGCCGTTGATGTGGTCGCCGTGCATGTGGGAGAGCACGACGACGTCGATGGACTTCGGATCGACGCCGGCCGCGGCGAGGTTCTGCAGCGTGCGTCCGACCGCGCCCTTGCTGGCCTCGAAGGCGCCAGCGCCGTTGCCGGTGTCGATCAGGACCAGCTTGGAGCCGGTGTTGATCAACTGCGGATTGAAGGGGATCGTGATCATGCCCTTCGGCATGTAGGCGCTTTCGGCAGCCGCGAGCGCGTCGTCCTTCGCCGTGTTGACGACGAACTTGTCGGGCATCGGGAAGGTACGCGCGCCGTCATTGACGGAGGTGCATTCGTAGTCGCCGACCTTGTAGCGGTAGAAGCCGGGCGCCTGCGCGCCGGCGGGCGCAACCGCCGCGCGTGCCGGCGCGGCCAGCGGCGGCAAAGCGGTTGCAGCTCCGGCGAGGGCCGCACCGGCCAGAAATCGACGGCGATCCAATCGGGTCATGACAAATCTCTCCTCAGTGCTCCATGCGGCTGACACCGCCCCCAGACAAACGGGGCGGATTTTCTCCGCATGCGGGCCAAACGCAAGCCCGTCAGCAACGTCCGGGGAGCGACGTTAGGTCACTTCTCTTTGTTGGGGTCGATGAGGAATTTTTCGCCGGTGGCCCGTTTGGCGTACACGGCGAGATTGGCCGGATCGAGGGCTTCGGGAAGTGATACGACCTTGGTGTAGTGGCTCGCAAAGGTCGTCTTGAGCTCGTCGACGACGCGCTGCCGCAACCGCTCGGTATCCGCCTTGCCGATCTTCATCAGGAACGGAAACAGCAGCCAGCCGCCGACGCTCCAGGTCATGCCGAAGCCGCGCGTGATCTCGGTCGGGCGCGTATCCAGGCTGCCGTAGATGTAGACCTGCTTGTGCACGTTCGAGCCGTAACGGCTGTAGGGGTGCTTGCCGGACTTGTTGATCGCGGCCTCCATCGCATTGAGGATCTGGCCGGCGAGCTTGCCGCCGCCGATCGCATCGAAGGCGATGGTGGCGCCGGTCTCGACCAGCGCAGCGATCAGGTCATCCATGAAGGTCGGCGCCGTCGAATCCACGATATATTTTGCGCCGATGCCGCGCAGCAGCTCGGCCTGTGCTGCACTGCGTACGATATTGACGAGCGCAATGCCGTCCTTGAGGCAGATCTTGTTGAGCATCTGCCCGAGATTGGAGGCCGCCGCGGTGTGCACCAGCGCGGTATGGCCCTCGCGCCGCATCGTCTCGGTCATGCCGAGCGAGGTCAGCGGATTGACGAAGCAGGAGGCGCCCTCGGCCGGCGTGGTGCCGGCCGGCAGCGGCAGGCATTCGGAGACCTTCAGGCAGCGATACTGGCTGTACATCGCGCCGCCGATGGCGGCGACGGTGCGGCCCATCAGCGCCTTGGCGGCGTCCGACGAGCCGGTCTTGACCACGACGCCAGCGCCCTCATTGCCGACGGCCAAGGACTCGTCGAGCCGGCCGGCCATCGCCCGCATCCCCGCCTCCGGCACCTTGGCGGTGATCACGGGGCGGTCCTTCGTGCCGGACGCCTGCAGGGTCGACAGATCGGCCGCGCCGACGAGGAGGCCCAGATCGGACGGGTTGATCGGCGCCGCCTCGATGCGCACCACGACCTCGTCCGGCCCCGGCTCGGGGGTCGGCACGTCGACCAGCGAGAGCTCGAGCTCGCCGCTGCGCTTGATCAGCGTCCGCAGTTGCAGGCCTGCCTCGACACCCATGCGCGCCTCCCCTGTTGGTTCTTATTCAGCGCAGGCTCAGGCCAAGGCCTTCAGCGCCGCCCTGCCCGCATATTTGGCCTGCGCATCCAGCTCCTGCTCGATGCGCAGCAGCTGGTTGTACTTGGCGGTGCGGTCGGCTCGCGCCAGCGAGCCGGTCTTGATCTGCCCGCAATTGGTGGCGACCGCGAGATCGGCAATCGTCGAATCCTCGGTCTCGCCCGAGCGGTGCGACATCACGGCGGTGTAGCCGGCCTTGTAGGCCATCTCGACCGCGGCCAGCGTCTCCGTCAGCGTGCCGATCTGGTTGACCTTGATCAGGATCGAATTGGCGCGCCCGTTGCGGATGCCGTCGGCGAGACGGTTGACGTTGGTGACGAACAGGTCGTCGCCCACCAGCTGGCACTTGTGGCCGATCAGGTCGGTCAGCTCCTTCCAGCCGTCCATGTCGTCCTCCGACATGCCGTCCTCGATCGAAGCGATCGGGTAGCGGGCGACCAGGTCCGCAAGATACTTGGCCTGCTCGGAGCGCGAGCGTGACTTGTTCTCGCCCTCGTAGACGTACTTGCCGTCCTTGAAGAACTCGGTTGCGGCGCAGTCGAGCGCCAGCATCACGTCCTCGCCCGCGGTATAGCCGGCCTTGCCGATCGCGCTCATGACGAAGTCGAGCGCGGCGTCCGCCGACGGCAGGTTGGGCGCGAAGCCGCCCTCGTCGCCGACATTGGTGTTGTGGCCGGCCTTCTTCAGCTCGGCCTTCAGCGTGTGGAAAATCTCCGAGCCGCAGCGCAGCGCTTCCGCGAAGCTCGGCGCGCCCACCGGCATGATCATGAATTCCTGGAAGTCGATCGGGTTGTCGGCGTGCACGCCGCCATTGACGATGTTCATCATCGGCACCGGCAGGGTGCGGGCCGAGGTGCCGCCGACATAGCGATACAGCGGCATGTCGTAGGAAATCGCCGCCGCCTTGGCGCAGGCGAGCGAGACGCCGAGAATGGCGTTGGCGCCGATCCGGCTCTTGTTCTCCGTGCCGTCGAGCTCGATCAGGATCTGGTCGATCTGGACCTGGTCCTGCACCGACATGTCGCTGAGCGCCTCATAGACCTCGTCGTTGATGGCTTCGACGGCCTTCAGCACGCCCTTGCCGAGATAGCGGTGCTTGTCGCCGTCGCGCAGCTCGACCGCCTCATGGGCGCCGGTGGAGGCGCCGGACGGCACGGCGGCGCGGCCGACCGAGCCGTCCTCCAGCACGACGTCGACCTCGACCGTGGGATTGCCACGGCTGTCCAGGATTTCGCGGCCAATGATGTCGACGATGGCGGTCATGAGGTCCTCTCGCGGGCGTTTCTGGGTGGACGTTGTTGCGCTGCTTCTACCGCAAGGTCACGGGGGCGAAAAGGCCACCTGACGCGGAAATCACGAAGCGGATGACGTGGGCGCTCCGATTGGCTAAAGGGGCGCCTCTGCGGCAGGTGACACGACACATGGCGAAAAAATCCAACCCATCCCTGACATCCGCCGGCCTTCAGCTTGGCCGCGAGGTGGCGACGCCCGACAGTCCGGACGCGGCCAAGCTCGACCGCGTTCCCAATCCGCAGAAGGACACGGATTACCTGGCCCGCTTCACGGTGCCCGAGTTCACCTCGCTCTGCCCCGTGACCGGTCAGCCGGACTTCGCCCATATCGTCATCGACTACGCCCCCGGTCCCTGGCTGGTCGAATCCAAGTCGCTCAAGCTGTACCTCGCGAGCTTCCGCAACCACGGCGCCTTCCACGAGGACTGCACCGTCGCGATCGGCAAGCGCCTGGCGTCAGAGATCAAGCCCAAATGGCTGCGCATCGGCGGCTACTGGTACCCTCGCGGCGGCATCCCGATCGACGTGTTCTGGCAAACGGGCAAGCTGCCGAAGGGCCTGTGGGTGCCGGACCAGGGCGTGGCGCCGTATCGCGGGCGGGGGTGATGACGATCGAGAAGCGGAAGGTGCGGTCGTGAACGGCGCAGTCGAATATGCCCGCCTGTCGGTGTTCTGTCCCAAGTGCACCACAACCGTCACGTGGCCGCCTTCGCTGTCAGCAACGGACAAGGCGAGAATTGCAGCCGAAATCCGCCGCAGCCAGATTGAGGGCCACAAACTGCTCGTCGCCCAGTTTGGCTTCTCGATGAGGGAAGCCAAAGCTCTGACGCTGCATGTAACGCTGACGGAAGGCACGTGCCACCGCTGCCGTCGTCCGCTTTCCCGGAAGGACGATGTGAGCGTCTGCGAGACGTGCCGCTCGGCCAACCTCGACTGGTAGTCGCCGATCGCGCGCTCCTGCCTCAATACGCGTAGTAGCCGTCGAACTTCGCCTTGTAGGCGGATGGACACAGGATCTGAAACGTACTCAGCATTGCGTCCGTCCTCGCCGCCGTGCTGTTGTCGACGATCTGCTCGTTGCGATGATCCTTCCAGTTGGTGCGGATCATCTTCTTTCCTTCGCCGCTCGACTGAGGCTCCCCGGTGCCGACCAGCGAGTAGTTGCCGAACTCGGTATAAACCGTGTTCTTGGAGCACATCGCCCGCCGCTTGGTCTGTTTGCCGGCGTTGAGATCCATGACCTGCTTGGCGCAACGCGCCACTTCCGCCGGCTTGATGTCGTCAGGCGGCGGCTCGCGCAGGCAGCTCTCGATCGCGTCGTCGAGCTCGATCCGGAACGTCACCGCGGCGGTGTCGCTATCCTGGTCGGAGATGGTCAGAATGGTCGCATCGCCCCTGTGGGCGCTGAGCAGGATCTTGGCAGGCGCCGTCGCAGCAACGCGTGGGCTCTCGGACTTGGCCGAGGGCTGCGCCAGCGCCTGATGGAAACCGCCCGCAACGATCGCGACATACAGCAACAAATGCCCCGCCCGCTTCACCGTCGTTCTCCCTTCACTCACCGCCAAGAATATTAGATAGAACAAATCAGAAACACAAGTCAAAATACCTTCAGGTTGTATTGGCCGGCGCACGCATTTGCGGCGCAGCGCATGCAAAGTCCCGCATCAATGACCGTCCGTGGCGGCGAGTCGCCCGTCGGGCATGGTTGCTATCAGGCGAGGCCCTTCGCCATCGATTTCGACTGCTGAACCTCCTGCGCCTCAAAACTGAATTTTGTTGTCCGCTCAGGGCGATCACCCCTGTCCAGATCTTCCGCGAAAAACATTCTTCTTTCGCTTTATCGGAATTCGTGATTGATTGCTCCCGTCCCGTCTCGATCAGAGGGGCGCTTCGCGGTCGTCACGGACGTTGAGGCGGGATGCGGTGGGCGTGTCGGGGTCGCAGCGTGATCACTCATGCGGACGAGCGGTCCTGATGCGCCGGCGAAATCGTATGGGATTACGGTGACAGTGCACTTAATTCACAATCCCAGGATTATGGTGACAGTGCACTTAATTCACAATCCGCCGCTCCGGGGCATTTAGTGCACTGGACTGCACCCCTTAAGTGAGACACGATAATTTCTGTGACAGGCATTTCGAGGATGACCTGTGGCAGCAAGAGGGAAGAACCGTCAGTTTCCGACGGCTTACAAACTGAAGGCGATCAAGCGCGTCGAGCGAGGCGAAGGCGTTCTGCCTGTGGCTCGCGAGCTTGGGATATCTCGCAAGATCCTGCATGACTGGATCAAGGCCTGGAAGGCGCAAGGACCCGAGGGATTGAACCGCAAGCGAGGGCCGAAGCCCGGCCCCCGGAAGCTCAAAGCTACGGCAACCTATGACGACAAGCGGTCTGCGCTGACGCGCGCAAATGCTCGCATCGCCGAACTCGAACGGCTTGTCGGCCGTCAGCAGATGGATCTCGATTTTTTTCGGCAAGCCTTGCGCGCATTGGAGCGGCCGGCAGCGCAAGGCGGACCCGCACCCGCATCATCGAAGTCATCCAAGCCATGACATCGGAGGCAACGGAGTCCCACGCCGACGTGCAACGGCTCTGCGGTCTGGCCGGCCTGCCACGCGCGACCTATTACCGGCATCTCAACAAACGCAGTCGTGAGACTGCCGACTGCGAGCTGCGCGACCAGATCCAACGCATTTGCCTGAAGCATCCGTTCTACGGCTACCGGCGCGTGACGGCCACCATCCGACGTAAAGGCATGGTCGTTAATGCTAAGAAGGTGCTCAGGCTCATGCGCGAGGACAATCTTCTCGCACAGCGCAAGGCGCCATTCCTGAAGCCGCCTGCAGAGCGACCAAGGGACATCGTCGTGGTGCCCAATCTGGTGCGCGGCCTGGTGCCGTCCGCTCCCGATCAGATCTGGGTCGCAGACATCACCTACGTCCATCTCGCCACGACCTTCGCCTACCTCGCGGTCATCCTCGATGCCTTCTCGCGCAAGGCGGTTGGCTGGGCCTTCGAGAACACGCTCAATGCCTCGCTCGCGATTGCAGCATTGAACAAGGCCATCGAGGCCCGCAAGCCGCAACGCAGCAGCCTGATCCACCATTCCGACCGCGGCGTGCAATACGCGTCAATCGCCTATCGCCAAATATTAGCGGATCGCGACATCACGATCAGCATGAGCAGGCCGGGCAACCCCTTCGACAACGCCAAGGCTGAGAGCTTCATGAAGACGCTCAAGGCCGAGGAGGTCAACGGCAAGGCGTTCTCCGACATAAGAGACGCTCGCCGCCGGATCGATAGCTTCATTGCGGATGTCTACAACAAGGAGCGCCTGCACTCGGCGCTCGGCTATCGATCGCCTATTGAGTTCGAAGCCGCGTTCGCGCAAAACAAGGCACGATAGTCGTCGTGGCTACCCCACTGTCACAGAAATTATCGTGTCTCACTTAAGGGGTGCAGTCCAGCAATGTCACCGTATTTCGTAGCACCAGTAGAGCCACGTCGCAGGCGGAGTCGAGCTCGATGCGCCCGATCCGCTGGCCTCGGTTTGCATTCCCGGTGCAGGCGCGGCCCTTGATCTGGATACGAACGGGTCCGTTCGGACTTTGGCGAACGGCGTCATACCCAGCGGTACGCGCCAAGACCGAGGCATTCTGCGGCGGCGAACTCGGCGATCTCACCGGTGACGCCCAGGGGCTTACCTGTAGGGCATAGTACTCGGCCGCCAGGGGGCAGACGGCGGCCAGGATTGCACGAACGCATGCGGCAGCGTCTGCGTTGCTGGGCGAGATATCGGCGGAAGAACAACCTTCGGTTGTCATTCCGCCATCCTGCAAGAAGATTTGGCAGGAGCAAAGACGTATTTCCGGCAGTTCTCTTCTAGAGCGACGATCAAACCCGTCTCAATTTTCTGCAAGCACCAGCTTCAGCCCTTCCTGCCACGACAGGTAGGTAGGCAAATTTCGGAGCTTGCCGTCCCGATCTATGAAGATGGGAGCGTTTCCGGCAAGCGAATACTGAAACTCGTCCGTCTCTTGATGCAACTTTGAGTCATAAAAGAAGACCCATCCTTGCTCCACATTTTTCGTGGCCTCTTCAAGAACCACCAACTCGCATCCAGCCACTTGCTCCAGTTCCGCGACGTGTCTGGCGGCCAACTCTCTCGCTTCGTCGAAAGAAACCATCCGTGAGTCCTCAAACACCATACAAACTGGCAGACTTATACCCGCTCGTTGTGGGCATTACGAACAAGTCAGACAGTGTTTCGGGAAAAGGTAGCCTGCGCCTGTGTGGCCTCACTGATACTCATCTATTTGGCTTGGTACTTTTCAGTTGAGCAGGCCTTCCTGGGTCTCAGCCCTGTACCGCACCACTGAATGAATCTTCTCCCGCCCGCGAGCCTATGGCCACTGAGTCGCCCGACGGGCACGCTCCCGTTCGACCTTCTCAGTCGACGCAACCATCAAACCGCTGCCCCGAAAGCCAGTTTGTGCCGCGCTTTCAAGCCGATCACCGCTCTCAGACATCCCGCTAAAAATATTCCACTTTCGCTTTATCGGAATTTGTGATTGACTATCACCATCCCGTCTCGATCAGAGGGGCGCTTCGCGGTCGTCACGGACGTTGAGGCGGGATGCGGTGGGCGTGTCGGGTCGCAGCGTGATCACTCATGCGGACGAACGATTCTGATGCGCCGGCGAAATCGTATGGTCCTGGCCTCCCGACGCTGAGGCTACGCTGGCGGTGATGATGATCCGCCGGTCACGGGGGCAAGACAGCCCGGTCCCCGGGGAGAGTGCGTATAAGCCGCCCAACCATCGCGCGGGGAATGCCGGGATGACTCGGCTGAACCTGTGGTTCCTGCCGCCTGCATTTTTTTCCGCAGGCGGGCCATGGGGGCGGCCAGCTCCCGGCATTCCCCGTGCCCTCTCCTCGAGAAGAGGGCATGCCCAATGGCAAAGCTCGGACGCAGACGCGCCGCGAGACGGCGGCGGTGCGTCCCGCGGCCAACGAAAGCGCCGATATGTCTCAGCCGCGCATCTTCAGCATCGAGAGCGAGAAACGCCCTCGCCGCACTTTCCCAGGACCATCGCAGCTAACGATGGGCATTTTGCCCTCGCCCGTCTCCACGTCGTCATGCCCGGGCTTGTCCCGGGCATCCACGTCCTTCGCAGCGCGCCGAACGACGTGGATGGCCGGGACAAGCCCGGCCATGACGGAGCAACAAATTAGCAGGCGTTGCTGCCGCGACGGGACCATGTCTTCAGATGCAATGGGCCCGCGCCCGTGTCCGACATGGCCGTCAGCTGACCGCCGCATCCGCCGGCGGCCGCTGCCGCAGCAGCGCGGCGCAGGCGAAACCGAGGGCGACCATCATGATGGCGGCGATGAGCAAGGTCGGCTGCTTGCCGCCATGGACCAGGCCGAAGCCATAGGCGATCGGGCCGACCGTCTGGCCCATGAAGAAGAAGAACGAGTGCAGCGACATCGCGGTCGCGCGCGCCCCGATCGACAGCTCGCTGGCGAACACCTGCAGGCAGCCATGGATCATGTAGAAGCCCCAGCCCATCAGCAGCATGCAGCCGAACTGCAGCTTCCAGCCCGGGCCGAAGGCGAGCGCGGCGAGCTGCAGCCCGACCAGGGCAGCGCCCGTGATCATCATGCCCTTGACGCCGAGCCGCGGCAGGAAGTTCGACACCGTGAACGTGTAGAACAGGCCGCCGACCGCGAAGCCCGCGATGACGATGCCCGCGATCGACAGCGAGGTCTCGCCGAGATCGAACAGGAACGAGGCGATGAACGGAAACAGCCCGAACACGCAGCAGCCTTCGACGAACACCGCCGAGAAGCAGAAGCGCGAATTGGGGTTGGTGAAGATGGTGCGGTAGCCCTTCCTCAGCGCGGCGAGATCGGTGGTCGGCGCATGCGTGACCTTGGCGCCGCGAAAGCCTGCCGCCACCGCCAAGGAGGCGATCAGCCCGAGCGCGCCGAGGATCGCGAGCACGCCACGCCAGCCGATGAAATCGCCGATGATGCCGGATGCCGTCGCGCCGAGCAGGTTGCCCGCCATCGAGCCCGCGAGCGTGCGGCCGATCGCGACCTGCCGCTTGTCGGGCGCGACGAGATCGCTGGTCAGCCCAAGCGCCACCGGAAACACGCCGCCCGAGGCGATGCCCGCGAGGATGCGCGTCGCGAACAACAGCGGAAACGAGGTGGCGAGCGCGCCGAGCAGGCTGGCGACACCGAGCAGCGCCAGGCACAGCGTCATCAGCCGCGCCTTGCCGAACAGATCGGCGGCGGCGCCGATCGCCGGCTGGATCAATGCGTAGATCAGCGCATAGCCCGCGGCGATGCTCGCCGCCGTGGTGATGCTGATCGCGAAATCCTCGGCGACATGCGGCAGCACCGGATCGAGCGCCCGCGTCGACAGCGCCGCCGAGAAGCCTGCGAGGGCGATGATGTTCACCGCCGGCGGAAACTTCTGCCCCGCGGGCTTGGCGGCGGTCTGGTGCATCAGCGCCCGGCGTCCGCCGCCGGCGCCTTGGCGAGTGCGTCGAACGCCATCAGCGTTCGCAGCAGCCCCTCGAACTGCGCGAGCGGGACCATGTTCGGCCCATCGGAAGGCGAATGATCGGGATCCGGATGCGTCTCGATGAAGACGCCGGCCACGCCGACCGCCACCGCCGCGCGCGCCAGCACCGGCACGAATTCGCGCTCGCCGCCCGAGGACGTGCCCTTGCCGCCCGGCTGCTGCACGGAGTGGGTCGCATCGAAGACGACAGGCGCGCCGGTGGTGCGCGCCATGATCGGCAGCGCGCGCATGTCGGAGACCAGCGTGTTGTAGCCGAACGAGACGCCGCGCTCGGTGACCAGCACGTTGCGATTGCCGGAGCCCGTGATCTTGGCCACGACATTGGCCATGTCCCAGGGCGCCAGGAACTGGCCCTTCTTGACGTTAACGACCTTGCCGGTCGCCGCCGCCGCGAGCAGCAGATCGGTCTGCCGGCACAGGAACGCCGGAATCTGCAGCACGTCGACGGCCTGCGCCACCTCGGCACACTGGCCGGCGTCGTGCACGTCGGTCAGCACCGGCAGGCCGAGCGAAGAGCGGATCTCGGCGAAGATCGGCAGCGACTGCGCGAGCCCCAGGCCGCGTGCAGCAGAAGCCGAGGTGCGGTTGGCCTTGTCGAACGAGGTCTTGTAGACGAGACCGATGCCGAGCCGCGTCGCGATCTCCTTCAGCGCCGAGGCGACCTCGAGCGCATGCGCGCGGCTCTCGAGCTGGCACGGGCCGGCGATGACCGCGAGCGGCAGCTGATTGCCAAACTTGACGGAGCCGAGGTTGACGACCGGCGCGGCAGAGATCGAAGCGTTCACGACATCATCCTCTTGTGGGCGCGCGACCATGGCCCAGCGCTGGCTGCCGGATCAACCCGGCGCGTGCCCGCGAATAGCAGGGTTGCGGGGATGAGGCCATCCGCGCATCCCGGCTCCCGTGCAAGGGCCCTATTTCAACGCCGAGAACGCCGTCGGCACCAGGAACTGGCTGGTGATGTTGGCGACGATCTGGCCGTCCTCCTCGCTCTTGGCGCGCGCCGCGATCCAATCGGGATCGGTCATGAACTTGGTCCACTTGATCTCGCGCTCGGCGAGCGATTCCCAGGCCAGGAAATAGGTCAGGTCCTGGTTGGATTCGCCGATCAGGGTCGTGAAGAAGCCGACCGGCCGGATGCCGTGCTTCTCCCACAGCTTCAGCGTCGTGGTCTCGAAGCGCTTCAGCAGCGCCGGCAGCCGGCCTGGAATGCAGCGATAGATGCGGCTCTCGTAGATCATCTGATCCTCCCTGATCTTTTCTGGCTTCGCGCGATCGGGGAGCGTTGTCGCAACAATCGTCGCGGCCGTCAAAGGTCGCGTTGCGCACCTCGACCGTCATTGCGAGGAGCGTCAGCGACGAAGCAATCCAGAGTCCCGCCCGCGACTCTGGATTGCTTCGCTCCGCTCGCAATGACGGCACCTGGCGACAAAGGCCTGCTACACAAGCCGGCTCTGCACCACCGCGGCCTGAATGAAGGACGCGAACAAGGGATGCGGCTCGAACGGGCGCGACTTCAGCTCGGGATGGAATTGCACGCCAATGAACCAGGGATGGTCCTCGTATTCCACGATCTCCGGCAGCACGCCGTCCGGCGACAGGCCGGAGAACTTCAGACCGTGCTGCTCGAGCCGGTCCTTGTAGGCGGTGTTGACCTCGTAGCGGTGGCGATGGCGCTCGGAGATCTCGGTGGCGCCGCCATAGACCTCGGAGACGCGGCTGCCGCGCTTGAGCGCCGCAGGATAGGCGCCGAGCCGCATCGTGCCGCCGAGATCGCCGCTCTTGGAGCGCTTCTCCAGTTCGTTGCCGCGCAGCCATTCCGTCATCAGGCCGACGAGCGGCTCCGGCGTCGGGCCGAACTCGGTCGAGTTGGCCTCGGTGATGCCGACGAGATTGCGCGCCGCCTCGATCACCGCCATCTGCATGCCGAAGCAGATGCCGAAATACGGCACGTCACGCTCCCGGGCGAACCGCGCCGCGCGGATCTTGCCCTCGGCGCCGCGCTGGCCGAAGCCGCCGGGCACCAGGATGCCGTTGACGTGCTCGAGGAATGGCGCCGGGTCTTCGTTCTCGAACACCTCGCTCTCGATCCAGTCGAGCTTGACGCGGACCTTGTTGGCGATGCCGCCATGCGACAGCGCCTCGATCAGCGATTTGTAGGCGTCCTTCATGCCGGTATACTTGCCGACAATCGCGATCGTGACGTCGCCTTCCGGATTGCGGACGCGCTCGTTGATCGTGTGCCAGCTCGCCAGCGCCGGCGGCACCCGCAGCTCGATGCCGAACGCGGCCAGCACTTCGTCGTCGAGGCCGGCGGCATGATAGGCCTCCGGCACGGCATAGATGTTGTCGACGTCGCGCGCCTCGATGACGGCGCTTTCGCGCACGTTGCAGAACAGGCCGAGCTTGCGCCGTTCCTCCTTCGGGATCGGGCGGTCGGTGCGGCACAGCAGGATGTCCGGCTGGATGCCGATCGAGCGCAGCTCCTTGACCGAATGCTGCGTCGGCTTGGTCTTCAACTCGCCGGCGCTCGGAATGTAAGGCAGCAGCGTGAGATGGATATAGATCGCGTGATGGCGCGGCAGCTCGTTGCCGAGCTGCCGGATCGCCTCGAAGAACGGCAGGCCCTCGATGTCGCCGACGGTGCCGCCGATCTCGACCAGCACGAAATCGTACTCGTCATTCCCGGACAGGACGAAATCCTTGATCGCATTCGTCACGTGCGGGACGACCTGGATGGTCGCGCCGAGATAGTCGCCGCGCCGCTCCTTGGTCAGGATGTCCTGATAGATCCGGCCCGTGGTGATGTTGTCGGCCTTGGTCGCCGGCCGGCCGGTGAAGCGTTCGTAATGGCCGAGATCGAGATCGGTCTCGGCACCGTCGTCAGTCACGAACACTTCGCCGTGCTGATACGGCGACATCGTGCCGGGATCGAGGTTGAGATAGGGGTCGAGCTTGCGAAGCCGGACCTTGTAGCCGCGGGCCTGCAGCAGCGCGCCTAACGCGGCTGAAGCCAGACCCTTTCCGAGCGAGGAAACCACGCCGCCGGTGATGAAGATGTACCGCGCCATGGGACCCTACCTTTAATGCCGCGCGCTCGATTCGCCAAAACGAATCGCTTGCAGCCCGCAACCATGTCGCGGGCCTGTGGGTTACTTCAAAATATTAATGGTCTCAGGTACTTGAGACCGCCTCATGACGCAGGACGCCAATTGCGTTCCTGCATGGCTTGCCCGCGTTATTGCGACTGCGGGGCCTGCGGCGCAGCCGGAGCCGCGGGTGCCTGCTGCTCGTCGGCCTTCTTGAGCTGGTCGAGCACGCCGCCCGCGGTCGGCGCCACTGGGGTCGCTCCGCCTGACTGGGTCTGCCCCGGCAGGTTGTTGAGAATCGAGGTCGGCTTGCGATCCAGACCCGCGAGCCAAGTCAGCGCCAGGCTGGTGAGGAAGAAGAGGAGTGCCAGGATCGCGGTCGTGCGCGTTAGCAGGTTGGCCGTGCCGCGGCTCGACATGAAACCGGCGCCGCCGCCCATGCCAAGGCCACCGCCCTCGGATTTCTGCAACAGCACCGTACCGATCAGGACGGCGACAATCATGAGGTGGATGACGATCAAGACAGTCTGCATGGTGACCTTCCGTCACAAGCCCTCGCAGGCCCCGACCGGGGGCCGGGATCGCGAGAGCTTCGCGGGCTATTCGGAAATTTGCGCGGTGTTACACGATCATGTCGAGCAACGCCACCCCGCAGATAATCGCAACCGCGCTTCGCACAAGCGCCGACGTCGCCCTCCGGGTCGACACTTGCCGGCCGCTTCAATATCTATTATTAGAGACGAATGGATCAAATAGTAGACGACTTCAGCCAGAGGCTCGCCCGTCGCCTGCTGCTGGAACGGGACGGCCGTGGGTGGTCGCTGGCCGACCTCGCCGAACGCTCTGGCGTGTCGAAGGCGACCATCAGCAAGATCGAGCGTGCCGAAGTCAGCCCGACCGCGGTGATCCTGGTCAAGCTCGCAAGCGCTTTCGATCTCACGCTGGCCGGCCTGATGCTCCGAGCCGAAGCCCAGTCGGAGCGCCTGTCCAAGGCCGCCGAGCAGCCGGTCTGGCGCGACCCGGACACGGGCTACGTCAGGCGCCAGGTCTTTCTCAGGCCGGATCATCCGATCGAATTGGTGACCGTCGAGATGCCGGCGCACCGCAGCGTAACCTTGCCGGCCTCCTCCTACATCCACATCCGCCAGCTCCTCTGGGTTCAGAGCGGGCAATTGACCATCACGGAAGGCGCGGAACGCCACGTGCTCGGGCCGGGCGACTGCCTCGGCTTCGGCCCACCGATCGACACCACCTTTGCCAATGAGACCGACGCGCCCTGCGTCTACGTCGTCGCCCTTGCCAGGAGTTGAGAATGTCCCCGCCCCGAATCGCGGCCCTGTCAGATACGCCGGCAATCCGGGCTGCGCTTCGCGCAATGCTGATCGAAACGGTCGCCCATGGTGGCTCGGTCAGCTTCATGCACCCGCTTCGCGAGGAGGATGCCGACGCGTTCTGGCGGGAATCGCTGTCGGCCGCGGCGCGCGGCGAACGAGCCGTTCTTGGCGCCTTCGACGGCGAGGATGTGATCGCGACCGTGACGTTGCAGCTGAAGCTGCCGCCGAACCAGCCGCACCGCGCCGAGATCGCAAAGATGATGACACGCATCAGCCACCGCAAACGCGGAATCGCGACCGCGCTGCTCTGCGCGGCCGAAAACCTCGCCCGCGCGCATGGGCGGACGATGCTGGTCCTCGATACCGCCGAGGATGGGGGCGCCTCACGGCTTTATGAGAGCGTCGGCTTCCAGCTGAGCGGAACCATTCCGGACTATGCCTTGAAGCCCCATGGCGGCCTCACCGGCACGAAGATCTATTGGAAGCGAATCGAACAGGCGGACTGAAACGCCTGGCGCGTTTTCGCTCACGTCGCTTCTCAACAGCCCTTCGCAATGGCGAGAAAGTCCGAGGCTTTCAGGCTGGCGCCGCCGACCAGCGCGCCGTTGACATTCGCGACCGCCATCAGCTCGGCCGCATTGGAGGGCTTCACCGAGCCGCCATAGAGGATGCGCGTCCGCGCTCCCTCCTGCTTGAAGCGATCGATCAGCAGCTCTCTGATAAAGGCATGAATCTGCTCGACATCCTTGGCGGTCGGGGTCAGGCCGGTGCCGATCGCCCAGACCGGCTCATAGGCCACGACCAGGTTGTCGGCCCGTGAGCCCTGCGGCAGACTGAGGTTGAGCTGGCCGCGCAGGATGTCGAGCGTTTGCCCGGCATCGCGCTGCTGCTGGGTTTCGCCGACGCAAACGATCGCGACCAATCCGGCGCGCCACACCGCCTCAGTCTTCTGGTGCACCACAACATCGGTTTCGCCATGATCGGCGCGCCGTTCGGAATGGCCGACGATGATGGCGCTGGCGCCGGCATCGGCCAGCATCTCCGCCGAGATGTCCCCGGTATGGGCTCCCGACGCCTTGGGGTGGCAATCCTGGGCCCCGACCGCGATCGCGTGGGTGCCGCGTGCCCTCTCGGCAAAGCCTGCCACCAGAGTGGCGGGCGGACAGACCAGCAGATCGGCCTTGCCGGTGACCTCGGCGGCTCCGGCCAGCATGGCGTCGAACTCGGCGGTCGAGGCCTTCAGGCCGTTCATTTTCCAGTTGCCGGCGATCAGCGGCCGGATGCGGTCGGTCATGGCGGGATTCCAGCAAATGTTGTGACGGACATCGGCTAGCAGAGCCCTTCGACGAGCACCAGAGCGGGAGCCGTCTTCCCACCGCTTCAATCGGCCTCAGGGCCGAGGTTGCGACCGGGCGGCGGCCTCTTTATAAGCCGTTTCAACTCGGTGACGGCCTTTTGCGGAATCTGCTTTAAGGCGCGGCCTCTTCATCCTTTTTCCTGCAGACAGACTGGACCCATGCTTCGAGGATTACGCAAGGCCTCATCAAACTGGCTCGGCAAGACCATCATGGCGGTGGTCATGGGCGTTTTGATCGTCAGTTTCGGCATCTGGGGCATCGCCGACATCTTCCGCGGCTTCGGGCAGTCGACGGCTGCAACCGTGGGACGCACGGAGATCTCGGTCAACGAGTTCCGGCAGATCTATACCGACCGGCTGCAGCAGATCGGCCGCCAGCTCGGCCGTCCGCTGACCACCGAGCAGGCCCGCATGTTCGGGCTCGACCGCTCCGTTCTGCAGCAGACGATTGCGGAAGCCGCCCTCGACGAGCAGGCCCGCCGTCTCGGTCTCGCCCAGTCCGATGCGGAGACCATGCGGGTGATCCTCAGCGATCCCAACTTCAAGGGCCCGAACGGGGCGTTCGACCCGCAGCGTTTCCAGGCCATCATCCGCAATTTCGGCTTCACCGAGCAGCGCTATCTGGCTGACCAGCGCCGACAGTCGCTGCGGCGGCAGATCACCGGCACGATCGCGGCCGGGCTGGAGCCGTCCAACACGATGCTCGAGGCGCTCGGCCGCTTCCAGAACGAGCAGCGCTCGATCGATTACATCAAGCTCGACGCGGCGCAGGCCGGCACCATCGATGCGCCCTCGCCCGAGGTTCTCGCGTCCTATTTCGAAGAGCACAAAGCCCAGTTCAAGGCGCCGGAATATCGCAAGATCTCCTTCGTCGTGGTGACGCCCGAAGAGATCGGCAAGTGGACCGACGTATCTGACGAGGACGCCAGGAAGCTGTTCGACCAGCGCAAGGCGCTGATGGGCACGCCGGAGAAGCGCCAAGTCCAGCAGATGACCTTCTCCACCATAGAGGAGGCACAAGCGGCGCGCGCCCGGATCGCCGCGGGTGAAGTCACGTTCGACGAGCTCGCCAAGGAGCGCAACCTCAACCCAGCCGATCTCGATCTCGGTCTGGTGACGAAATCGGCGATTCTCGACCCTGTCGTTGCCGATACCGCCTTCTCGCTGCCGACCGGCGAGGTCAGCCAGCCGGTCAAGGGCGCGTTCAACGTGGCGCTGGTCAAGGTCAGCGCGATTCAGCCGGGCCAACAGCCGGAATATGAGAGCGTCGCTGCCGACATCAAGAAAGAGATCGCAGCCGACCGCGCCAAGTCGCAAGTCGCCAATCTTCGCGACAAGATGGAAGACGAGCGCGGCGGTGGCGCCAGCGTGTCAGAGGCCGCCAAGAAGCTCGGTCTCAATGCCGTCACGCTCGAAGCGGTCGACAGGTCCGGCAAGCAACCCAACGGCCAGCCCGTTTCGAACATCCCGCTTGGCCTAGATGTCGTTGCGCAGGCCTTCAACAGCGACGTCGGTGTCGACAACGAGCCGATCTCGTTCCGCGGCGGCTCTGTCTGGTTCGAGGTTCTCGGCATCACCCCGCCGCGCGATCGCCCCCTCGACGAGGTCAAGGATCAGGTCGCCGCGCGCTGGCGCGACGACGAGGTCGCAGCCAAGCTGCGCGCGAAGGCCACCGAACTGGTCAAGAAGCTCAACGAGGGCGGCAAGCTCGCCGACGAGGCGGCATCGCTCGGCGTGAAGGTCGAGACGGCCAGCGCGTTCAAGCGCGACGCCTCGGTTCCCGGCGTCCCCACCGGAGCGATCACCGCCGCATTCCGCACGGCGAAGGACGGCGTCGGCCAGACCGAGGCTGATGGCGGCCGGCAGTGGATTGTGTTCCGTGTCACCGACATCATCGAGCCGAAGGTCGACCTCGCGTCCGAAGACACCAAGAAGCTGAAGGACCAGTTGCAGCGCGCGCTCGCCGACGAGCAAGGCACGGCCTATGTCATGAAGCTCGAGAAGGACATCGGGACGACGATCAACGAGGCTGCCGTGGCCCAGGTGGTCGGCGGCGGCAGCAGCAACCAATGACGGATCGCTAGGGGCACGCGATGGACGATCTCAAGTCGATCATTGGCAAGGTGGCGACCGGCGCGCCGCTGTCCCGCGAGGAGGCGGCGTCCGCCTTCGACAGCATGATGTCGGGCGAGGCGACGCCGTCGCAGATGGGCGCGCTGCTGATGGCGCTGCGTGTGCGCGGCGAGACGGTCGAGGAGATCACCGGCGCCGTCAGCGTGATGCGGGCGAAGATGCTGCGCGTCGACGCGCCGGCGAGCGCGGTCGACATCGTCGGCACCGGCGGTGACGGCTCTGGCTCGGTCAACGTCTCGACCTGCGCCTCCTTCATCGTGGCCGGCGCCGGCGTGCCGGTCGCCAAGCACGGCAACCGCGCGCTGTCGTCGCGCTCGGGCGCAGCCGATGTGCTCGCCGCGCTCGGCGTCAAGATCGATCTGAAGCCCGACCAGGTCGGACGCTGCGTGCGTGAGGCCGGCATCGGCTTCATGTTCGCGCCCGCGCATCATCCGGCGATGAAGAACGTCGGTCCGACCCGGGTCGAGCTCGCCACTCGCACGATCTTCAATCTGCTCGGTCCCCTGTCCAATCCGGCCGGCGTCAGGCGCCAGATGGTCGGCGTGTTTTCGCGGCAATGGGTGGAGCCGTTGGCACAGGTGCTGAAGAATCTTGGCTCGGAAGCCGCCTGGGTCGTGCACGGCTCCGACGGGCTCGACGAGATCACCTTGACCGGCCCGACCTTCGTCGCCGCCCTGGAGGACGGCCATATCCGTACCTTCGAGGTCTCGCCCGAGGAGGCCGGGCTTGGCCTGTGCGGCAGCGATGGTCTGAAGGGCGGTGACGCGGCGGCCAACGCCGTGGCGCTGCAGAGTGTGCTCGATGGCCTGCCGAGTCCCTATCGCGATGTGGCCCTGCTGAACGCCGCGGCGGCGCTGGTCGTTTCCGGCCGCGCCAAGACGCTGAAGGAAGGCGTCGCAATCGGCCGGGATTCGCTCGACAGCGGCGCCGCAGCGGCGCGGCTGAAGCAGCTGATCGACGTCTCGAACGACTGATCTGCGGAGCGCGCCATGTCGGATATCCTGGCCAAGATCGAAGCCTATAAGCGCGAGGAGATCGCGGCCGCCAAGCGGGCGTGCCCGCTGTCGGATCTCGAGGCGCGAGCGCGTGATGCCTCAGCGCCGCGCGGCTTCGTCGCGGCGATCCGAGCCAAGCATGCGAACGGCGACTACGCGCTGATCGCGGAGGTGAAGAAGGCTTCACCGTCGAAGGGGTTGATCCGCGCCGATTTCGATCCGCCTGTTCTCGCCAGGGCCTATGAGGCCGGCGGCGCGGCCTGCCTCTCGGTGCTGACCGACACGCCGTCGTTCCAGGGCCATCTGGACTTCATGGTCGCCGCACGCGCCGCGACCGCCCTGCCCGTGCTGCGCAAGGACTTCATGTTCGACACCTATCAGGTGGTCGAGGCTCGCGCTCATGGCGCCGACTGCATCCTGATCATCATGGCCGCGCTCGACGACGCCGCGGCTGCGGAGATCGAGGCCGCCGCGCTCGCCCACGGCATGGATGTGCTGATCGAGATCCATGATCGCGCCGAGCTCGATCGCGCGCTGAAGCTGCGCTCGCCGATGATCGGCATCAACAACCGCAACCTGCGCACCTTCGAGACCACGCTGGCGACCTCCGAGACGCTGGCGCCGCTGGTCCCGAAGGAGCGTCTGCTGGTCGGCGAGAGCGGCATCTTCACGCCGGCCGATCTCGCGCGCCTGGCGCGCGTCGGCATCCAGACCTTCCTGGTCGGCGAGAGCCTGATGCGGCAGGCGGACGTCACGGCGGCGACCCGCGCGTTGCTCGCGCGCGATGCCGCCTCCGCCAGCGCGGCTGAGTGACAATGTCCGACAAGTCACTCGGCGCTCCCGCCCTCACCCACATCGATGCTCGTGGCGAAGCCCGCATGGTCGACGTGTCGGACAAGGCTGCAACGGAGCGCACGGCAACAGCCGAAGGCCGCGTGGTGATGAGTCCCGCGACGCTCGAGCTCATCATCTCCGGCAACGCCAAGAAGGGCGACGTACTCGGCACGGCCCGCATTGCCGGCATCATGGCCGCCAAGCGCACATCCGAGCTCATTCCGCTGTGCCACCCGCTGGCGCTCTCCAAGGTCACCGTCGACATCACCCCCGACGCTGCGCTGCCCGGCTGCATCGTCAGTGCAACCGTCAAGGTCACCGGGCCGACCGGCGTCGAGATGGAAGCCCTGACGGCCGTGTCCGTCGCCTGCCTGACGATCTACGACATGATCAAGGCCGCCGAGCGCGGCGTGCGCATCGAAGGTATCCGTTTGACCGAGAAGATCGGCGGCAAGTCCGGGCATTATCGCGCCTGAAGGTATTGGAAAACCAAATACAACTTCGAATTAATTGTTCGCTAACTCAACTTCCTAACCTCACTTCCATAGCGGGCCTATAGCAATGGTTGTGGGAGGGACATCGTAGCGGTTCCATCCCGAAGCGCCTATCGCAAGCGTATTCAGGACCGATGACGACCAACGCTAGTCCACGGAATGCCCTCAGAGCTTCGACCGACCGCGGTGGACCGATCCGCTGGCTGGTCGGCGGAGGCCTCGTGCTTATTGCAGCCATCGCGATCGGCACGACCATCATGGCCGACAGTTTCCGGGAACGCGCGCTGAACAGCGCGACGCGCGAGCTGGAGAACACCGTCCTTCTACTGGCGCGTCATTTCGATCAGCAGATGGAGGATCTCGGCGCGATCCAGCGCGATCTCGCCAACTACGTCCGACAGAACCATATCGACACCGGCGCCCGCTTCAAGGAGCAGATGGGAAGCGCCGCCGTCAATGCCATGCTGAAGGACAAGCTGAGCGCGGTGACCTATGTCGGCGGTCTGAACATCTTCGACTCCGACGGCAACCTGATCAACTCCGGAGCGACCTGGCCGGTGCCGCCCGTCAATATTGCCGATCGCACCTTTTTCAAGCGGCTGAAAGCCGATCCGACCGCGCCGCAATTGCTGATCGAACCGGTCGTGGGCCGGATCACCGGCACATATGTCGCGGTCATCGCCCTGAAGCTGACCAGTCCCAACGGCGAGTTCCTGGGCATCATCGGCCGCAGCCTCGAACCCATCAATGTCGAGCGGTTCTTCGCCTCCGTCGCGCTCGGGCCCGACGCGGCGATCTCGATGATGCATCGCGACGGAACCCTTCTGGCCCGCCATCCACGCCACGAGGGCATGCAGAACCAGAACTACAAGAGCGCGCCGATCTTCCGCCAGATCCTGGCCGGCGATGGCAACACCACGGGCATTTTCAGCAGCCCCGTCGACGGCGAGCACCGCATCGGCGCGTCGCACCGGCTGACGAGCTATCCCTTGATCGTGACCGCGACGACGACGGTCTCGGCGGCGCTCGCCGACTGGCGCGAGCAGATGCGCTTCCTGATCGCCGTCGGCGTGACCTCGGTGCTGCTGATCGCCGGCATGCTCTACGTCGTGGTGCGCCGGTTGATCAGCGACCACGACGCCTCCAGCCGCCGCTTGACGCTGGAGAAGGAACGGCTCGACAAGGCCGTCAACAACATGACCCAGGGCCTCCTGCTGTTCGACGCATCGGAGCGCCTGGTCATCAGCAACCAGCGCTACGTCGACATGTACGGCCTGTCTGCCGACGTCGTGAAACCAGGCTGCACGTTCCGCGAGTTGATCGCGCACCGCAAGGCGACCGGCTCGCTCGCGGGCGACGACGGCGAATATGCCGATGCGGTGCTGCGCGACATCGGCCGCAAGACCTCGCAGATCATCGAGACCACGGACGGTCGCTGGATCCAGATCGTCAACGAGCCGATCGCGGGCGGCGGCTGGCTCGCCACCCACGAGGACATTACCGAGCGCAAACGGTCCGAGGAGCAGATCACGCATCTGGCGCACTATGATGCCCTGACGGATCTGCCGAACCGCACCCTGTTTCACGAGCGCCTCAAGGAGGAGCTGACCGGCGTCCTCCAAGGCCGGCGCCTCGCGCTGCACTACATCGACATCGACGAGTTCAAGGGCGTCAACGATTCGCTCGGCCACCTCGTCGGCGACGAGCTGTTGAAATCCGTCGCGGCGAGCCTGAGCACCTGTGTCGGCACCACGGGATTCGTCGCCCGCCTCGGCGGCGACGAGTTCGCCGTGGTTCAGACGGCCATCCGCAACCGCGAGGACGTCGAACAGCTGATCGAGGATATTCTCAGCGCGATCCGCGCCCCGCGCTACTGCCTCGGCCATCAGCTCACCGCCGACGCCTCGATCGGCGTGGCGCTGATCCCCGAGCACGGCACCGATCTCGACCAGATCATGAAGAATGCCGATCTGGCGATGTACGCCGCCAAGGCCGCGGGACGGCGCACCTGGCGCTTCTTCGAGCCCGAGATGGACGCCCAGGTCAAGGCGCGCCACCAGCTCGAGGTCGACCTGCGCCAGGCCATCGCCGACGATCGGCTCGAGGTCTACTACCAGCCTTGTCTGAGCCTGCAGGACGACCGCATCGTCGGCTGCGAGGCGCTGGTGCGCTGGAAGCATCCGACCCGCGGCACCGTCTCGCCGGCCGAGTTCATTCCGATCGCCGAGGACACGGGCCTCATCAACCTGCTCGGCGAACGCGTCCTTCAGGTCGCCTGTACCGAGGCTGTGAGCTGGCCGGACGACATCCGGCTCGCCGTCAACGTCTCGCCGGTGCAGTTCAAGAGCGGCACCCTGGCGCTCAAGGTCGCGAATGCGCTTGCGACCTCCGGCCTGCCGCCGCATCGGCTGGAGCTCGAGATCACGGAAGCGGTGCTGATCCGCGACGACGACGCGCTCGACACCCTGCACCAGTTGCGCGCGCTCGGCGTCCGTATCGCGCTCGACGATTTCGGCACCGGCTATTCGAGCCTCAGCTACCTCCAGCGCATTCCGTTCGACAAGATCAAGATCGACCGCTGCTTCGTCCAGGACATCACCGAGAGTGAGGGCTCCGCGGCGATCGTCCAGGCCGTGGTCAACATCGCCGCCATCCGCAAGATGTCGACGACCGCCGAGGGCGTCGAGACCGAGGCGCAGCGCCAGGTGCTGAAGCGGCTCGGCTGCTCGGAGATGCAGGGCTATCTGTTCAGCCCTCCGAAGCCCGCAGCCGACGTGGGGCAATTGTTCGCCGCGCAGCGCGCCAATCCCTCAACCGGCCGCCATTCGCGCCCCAACGCCGCGTGAGCCAGTTCCGAACCGATAAATACCGTTGCAATTTGAGGCTTTTCCACAAGCCAAACTCAAACCCTACCAACCAGTCGTCCCGTCCGCCGCTTGAAGTCCACGGCTCCGCCATGATCTACGGGACACAGACGGACATACTCCGTGTCCGCTTGTACACGCTGGTCGAAAACCACGGCGGGACGGCCTCAGGGCCGCCCCGTCGGGTGTGAGCATCGGGCGCCGCAAGGCGCGCACCCGCCCACTTCGCAGATCAGTTCGGCACCGCCGCCTTGGCTCGGACGTCGGCATTCACGGTGACGCCGCGCAGCACGTTGAAGGCGGCGTGCAGCGCCTTGTCGTCCTTCTCGTCCGGCGGAACGTAGGACTGCGAGCCGGTCTGCTCGGTGCCGTCGGGCGCCGAGAGATGGCCGCGCATGCCGGCCTCACCCTTGAGATCGCCGCGATCCTTCAGCTCGTCCGGCACGTCCTGCTTGACCTCGATGTCCGGCGCGATGCCCTGCGCCTGGATCGAGCGTCCCGACGGCGTGTAGTAGCGCGCCGTGGTCAGCGCCAGCGCGCCATTGCCGGCGCCAAGCGGAATGATGGTCTGCACGGAACCCTTGCCGAACGAGCGCGTGCCGACCAGGGTTGCACGCTTGTGATCGTGCAGCGCGCCCGCCACGATCTCCGACGCCGAGGCCGAGCCGCCGTTGATCAGCACCACGAGCGGCTTGCCCTTGGTGAGATCGCCGCCGCGTGCGGTGAAGCGCTGCGTCTCCTCAGGATTGCGGCCGCGGGTCGAAACCACCTCGCCTCGCGAGAGGAACGTGCTGGAGACCGACACCGCCTGATCGAGCAGGCCGCCCGGATTGTTGCGCAAGTCGACCACGTAGCCGGCGAGCTTCTCCTGCGGAATGTCCTTGGAGATGCTGGCGACGGCCTTGCGCAGGCTCTCGGTGGTCTGCTCGTTGAAGGATGTGATGCGGATATAGCCGATGTCGCCGCCTTCGGTGTGATAGCGCACCGGGCGCACCTTGATGATCTCGCGCGTCAGCGTAACGTCGAGCGGTGCGTCCTTGCCCTTGCGCATGATGGTGAGCTTGGTCTTGGTGTTGACGCCGCCCTTCATCTTGGCGACGGCCTGCTCGAGCGTCAGTCCCTGCACCGCCTCGCCGTCGATCTTGGCGATGAGATCGCCCGAGAGAACGCCGGCCTTGGACGCGGGCGTGTCATCGATCGGCGCGACGACCTTGACCAGGCCCTCCTCCATGGTGACCTCGAGACCGAGTCCGCCGAACTCGCCGGATGTGGTCTCCTGCATGTCGCGCCAGGACTTGTCGTTCATGTAGCGCGAATGCGGATCGAGCGAGGACACCATGCCGTTGATGGCGCCTTCGATCAGCGCGGGATCGCTCGGCTTCTCGACATAGTCGGCGCGAACACGCTCGAACACCGCGCCGAACAGATTGAGCTGCGAATAGGTGTCGGCCATGCCGGCCGCGGCCTTGGCCTTGGCAACGAGTTGCGCGCCGTCGGGACCCGTGACCATCAGGGTCAGCCCGACGCCGGTCATCGTGCCCGCCAAGAACAGCCAGTTTTTCCGCATTGTTTGCTTCCCGAGCGTTTGTTGGATGGCCGGCCGATCAAATGGTCCGCACGCATCGCCGGCGCGATTTATGTTGCGAACACACACCACATTTCCGGTTTCTTCAAGGCCGATATTGCGCCGCCGTACCGGGGCCCGACCGCCGGCGCTCGCATCCGAAATGGACGTTCACAGGCTGAAATCAAGCTCAAGGCTGCGCCGGCGCCGGGCCCGGCTGAACATACTCCGTCTTTCCCGGACACCCATGATCACAATTCGACGAGCCGTGTACCACGCCGCGATTTGATGGCCTGGGCCTGCGGGGCGCCGCTCCCTGCGCGCGCCCGGGAAGCTCGAGTTCGGAATGGCTTGCTCCCGGCCCGCTCGATGGGCAATGCTCCGCGGCAAAACCGCAAGCATGACAGTCGCCGGGAGGCAAACATGAACCAACGGACCCCGATCGAGGCCGGGTGGCGGAACGTCGAACTCGGCTCGAGCGACGAGAAGTTCCAGAACCTGCACGAGCTCATCCGCAAGGCGCGCGCCCAGCTCAACCAGAACGCCTGGGACTACATCATCGGCGGGGCCGAAACCGAGACCACGCTGCGTCGGAACCGGATGGCGCTCGACGAGATCGCGTTCCGTCCGCGCGTGCTGCGCGACGTGTCCAGGGTCGATGCCTCGGTCGAAACTTTCGGACGCAAGCTGCGCCTGCCGGTGGTCATGGCCCCGGTCGGTGCGCTCGAAATCTTCGATCCGGCAGGGGCGGCCAGCGTGGCCCGTGGGGCGGGCCGATTCGGAGCGGCGCACATGCTGAGCTCGGTGTCGGAACCCGGGCTGGAGAAGACCGCCGAGGCCGCGCCCGACGCGCTGCGAATCTTCCAGCTCTATGTCCGCGGCGACGACGCCTTCGTCGAGGACTATGTGAGCCGGGCGGTCGCCAACAGCTACACCGCGTTCTGCCTGACCGTCGACACCGCCCATTACAGCCGGCGCGAGCGCGACATCGCCAAGCGCTACGTCCGCGAAAGCCGGCTGCGCGCGACCGGCGGCGACCACCAGAAGGCGCTGAGCTGGCACACCGTCAAGCTGATCAAGGACAAGTTCAAGCTGCCGCTGATCATCAAGGGCATCGCGACCGCCGAGGACGCGCAGATTGCGGTCGATCACGGCGTCGACTGGATCTACGTCTCCAACCATGGCGGCCGCCAGCTCGACCATGGCCGCGGAGCCATGCATGTGCTGCCGGAGATCGTCGCCGCCGTGAAGAGCCGGGCAAAGATCATGGTCGACGGCGGCTTCTGCCGCGGCACCGACATCGTCAAGGCGATCGCCTCCGGCGCCGACCTCGTCGGCATCGGCCGGCTGCAATGCTGGGCGCTCGCCGCGGCCGGCGAGGACGGCATCCTGCGCATGCTCGAGCTGCTGGAGGACGAGGTCATCCGCGCGCTCGGCCTGCTCGGCGTCACCTCGTTCGCCGAGCTCAACGGCTCCTACCTGCATCCGGCAACCGCCACCAACCAGCCGAGCGTCGTCAGCGCGTTTCCGCTGGTCGACATCGAGCCCTACCGTTATTGAGGCGGAGGCCCTTCCGTTCAACGCCAGCCATCGACGCCCCCCTCCATGCCCTCCTCCGCTCTCCGCCCCGGCGACGCCGACGCGCTGCTGTTCGATCTCGGCCGCGTCGTCATCGACATCGATTTCGTCCAGGTCGTCTCGCGCTGGGCCGCGCATGCCGGCTGCGCGCCGGAGCATCTCGCCGCGCGCTTCGTGCGCGACGAGATCTACCACGGGCATGAGCGCGGCACGGTCTCCGACGCCGACTTCTTCGCCAACCTGCGCCGGCAGCTCGGCATCGACATCACCGACGCGCAGTTTCTCGAGGGCTGGAACGCGATCTTCGTCGGTCCGATGCCCGGCATCGCCCCGCTGCTCGCACGCGCGGCGGAGAAACTGCCGCTCTATGCCTTCTCCAATACCAACCAGCCGCACATCGATCACTTCTCGCCGCGCTACGCCGACCTGCTTGGTCACTTTCGCGAGATCTTCCTGTCGTCGTCGATCGGCCTGCGAAAGCCGGATGCCGAGGCGTATGATCACGTCGTGCAGGCGATCGACGTGCCCGCCGGGCGCATCCTGTTCTTCGACGACCTCGCTGAAAACATCGACGGCGCGCGGGCCAGCGGGCTGCAGGCGGTGCTGGTGCGCTCGACGGACGACATCGCCGCGGCGCTGGAGGCGCTCGGGATCTGATCGCATCGCGCAAGGGTGCGTCATGGCCAGCGGCGTGACGTTCTGAAAGGCTGCGCTCGCAATGACGGTGCCCACTCATGCAAGATTGTTTTCGCGACACGATGTGCCCGAGCTTTGCTGCTCTCATCTCACCCTCCTCCAATCGGAGGGCGCAGGGAATGCCGGGCTGCTGGCCGCAACCCATGGCCCGCCTGCAGAAAAAAAGCAGGCGGCAGTCACCACAGGTCCAGCCGACATCCGGCATTCCCTGCGCGATGGTCTTCACGTTTATACGCGATCTCCCCGGTGCCCGGCTTGTTGGCCACCGTCGCCGTCGGGATCATCATCACCCGCCGGCTTGGCATCAGCTTCGGGATGCCAGGACCACGCGACTTCACGTCCGCGCCATGCCGTTCGTCCGCGCGCCATCAGGGCACGCTGCGACACGTCGCGGCCACCGCATCCCGCGCTCCACGTCCGTGACGATCGCGAAGCGCCCCTCCTGTCGAGCACGGGACCAAATCAGCATAGCAGACTTTTCCGAAAAAGCGAATCCTAAAATCGACCGCCGGCAAGGGAGCGATCCGGCCCGTCTCCCGCCACATCCGCTGGTCGCAGACGGCCCGACCGCCTAAGCTGTCCGCTCTGCACGCCCCCGCGGCCCGGAAGAACCGAATGCCCCTCGACATCATCTGTTTGCGTGATCGGCCCGACCTGATCCCGCGCGTGTTCTCGCCCGAGCTGGATGCCATCTGGCCGGAGTTCATGCGGCAGGACCGGACGGCGACGTTGTACTATGATCCGCCAGTGTTCGACCAATATGCGGACTGCGCCTACGTGGCGCTCGCCGGTGACGAGGTGGTCGGGCGCGCCTTCGCCGTCCCCTTCACCTTCGGCATCGAGGGCCGCCGCACGCTGCCGGATGCGGGCTGGGACGAGGTGATCCGCTGGGGTCACGAGGACCGCCTGCTGGGACGGCGGCCGACGACGATGAGCGCGCTGGAGATTGCGCTGCTGCCGAAGGCGCGCGTGCCTGGCAGCTCGCTCGCCATGCTCGCGGCTCTGAAAGGCTGCGCACGCGCCAAAGGTTTTGCCGAGCTGTACGCGCCGGTGCGGCCGAACCAGAAACATCTGGCGCCGCGGACGCCAATGCGCGCCTATCTCGATCAGCGGCGCGAAGACGGCCGATTGGTCGATTCCTGGCTGCGCACGCACCTCGGCATCGGTGGCGAGATCGTCAAGATCGCGCCGTGCTCGATGACCATCGTCGGCACGCTCGCCGAGTGGTCGCAATGGACCGGCGTGACCTTCGATCGCTCGGGTGAGATCGAGGTCCCCGCTGCTCTCGTGCCCGTGCTCGCGTCGGTCGAGCACGACCATGCCGCCTATGTCGAGCCGAATGTCTGGATTCGGCATCCGCTCTAACGCGGTGCAGGCCGTCCGCGCGACGATCAACGCGCCGGCACGACGCGCTCGTCCAGAAATCCGATCACCGCATCGAACGCCTGCCGTCGATTCCGCTCCATCAGGATCATGTGCGTGCCCTGCCCGATCTCGACCAGGCGCTTGTACGGCGCGCTCACGAGACGAACGAACAGGTCGTGCGCCATCTCGAAGCGGACGTCCACATCCCATTCCGCCGAGAGCACGAGAACAGGGCAGTTGATCGTGCTGGGATCGTAGATCGGCTGGTCCACGGTCCAATGCTCGCGCACGTCCTGCACCGCGCCCGAAGGCGCGCGGATCGCGCCGGGGTACGGCGAGTCCGGATCGGTCGCGAGCGTCGCCTCCGCCCAGGACTCGAACCAGCCGTCCGGAATCAGCTTGTCCCGCGCCTGCTCCGGAGCGGCGCCGCGCCACGCAGCCTCGAACGCGCGCGGGCTGACGATCCGATAGGCGCCGAGCGGTCCGCCGGCGTCGATGCGCAGCGGCTCGCTGGACAGCCAGAGCGGCGTCACCAGGATCAGCTTCTCGAGCTTCGCGCTCGCCGCGCTCGCGAACTTGCCCGCGACGGTGGCGCCCCAGGACATGCCGAGCACGTTGGCGCGCGGGACGTCGCGATGCCGGCAGATGAAGTCCACCGCCGCGCCGAAATCGTCCACGGCGGTCCGCGCATTGACCAATGGAGATCCCTCCTCGGCCGCCCGCGACATCTCCGGCGGCCGGCTGGAGCCGCCATAGCCGCGCGCATCGACGGCCCAGACATCGTAGCCGGCCTGCGCCAGGACATCCATGAAGGAGGCGCCACCAACCGCGACGTCGAACAGGCTGGCGGATGAAAAGGTGGCGCCGTGCATCATCACCAGCGTGCGCTCGGCCGAGAACCGTTGCACGTCATGCCGGCGCTTGTTGATGAGCTGAAGCTGTACATCGGACACCGGGCCTTCGATCAGGCGGCGCTCGGAAACGATGCGCGAGGAGGACGTTGCGTTCTCGGTCATGGTCACCTCGGATCAGGCGAACTGCCACGCGAACCGGTCGCCGTCGCGGCTGATCCGCCCGGCCGAGGACTCGGCGAAGTGGGTCGTGAACACGAGGGAGCCGGTCTCGGCGGCATGGTTCATCGCCCATCGGCGTGAGGTCCGCGCCGCATCCGGAAATTCGCAATAGACCGAGTTCCAATCCGGACGCGCGACCTGCAGCGGATGATGCATCACATCGCCCCAGAACAGCGCGCGCTCGCCGCGCGAGGTGAGACTGATGCAGGCGTGATCGATGCTGTGACCAGGGCTCGGCAGATAGCGGAAGCCATCCACGACCTCGCTGCCATCGACCGTGATCTCACGCGCGAGGCCGGCCTCGACGATCGGCAGCACGCTGTCTTCGTAGACCCCTGGCAGCGGCGGATGCAGCATGCGACCGAGACCGGCCGCATCCCTGATCGCGGCATCCGAGCCGTCAGCGGCCGACAGTGCCGCCAGATAGGCGCGCTCGCGGCCTGAGAAAACGTACCGGGCGTTCGGAAACACCGGCGTCCAACGGCCATCGGCAAGCTGCGTATTCCACCCCACATGATCCGCGTGCAGATGCGTCATCAGGACGAGATCGACATCGCCAGGGGCGACGCCGGCCGCCCGCAGCCGGTCGAGAAACGGCTCGTTCAAGCGATGCAGAACTGCTGCGCCGGGCCGCTCCTTGTCATTGCCGGTGGCCGTGTCGATCAGGACCACCCGCTCTGGCGTCCGCACCAGCCAGCTATGGATGCTCAGGCGCAACGATCCCGTGTGCGGATCGACCGATCCCGGCCCCACCTGGCCTCGTTCCCGAACGATGCTGTCTGCTTCTACGCCCGGAAACAAAAACTCTCCCTCGACCGCATCGAGGCCGATCTCGAAGATCCTCGTGATGGTGGCGTCTCCGACGCGATAGGTCGTGATGTCCTGCATGTCTGGCGGCCTCGATCCGAACGGTGGTCTTGTCTGGGCCGAGATCTAGGACTAGGTCATACATTCCTCAAATCGATCCAGCTCATGCAGTCCATCGATCACTTCGATCTTCGCTCCTTCGACCTCAATCTGCTGGTCGCGTTCGACGCGCTCATGCAGGAGCGCAGCGTGACGCGCGCGGCCGCACGCCTCAAGGTGGGTCAGCCTGCGATGAGCCATACGCTGTCGACGCTTCGCGTGCTGCTGCAGGACGAGCTGTTCGTCCGCGTCGGCGCCGTCATGCAGCCGACGCCAAAGGCTGCGGTGCTCGCCGGGCCGGTTCGGGCGGCGCTGGGGCAGATGCAGGCAGCGCTGCATGCCGCACCGGAGTTCGACCCGGCGACCGAGCAGCGCACCATCCGCCTGGGATTTTCAAGTGAGGTCGAGCTGCTGCTGATCCCCGAGCTCACCGCGGTGCTCCGTCGAACGGCGCCCGGCGTGCGGCTTCTCAGCCGGCCGACCGAACGTAACGAGGTGCATCGCCTGCTCGACGACGGAGCCTTGGATGTCGCGGTCGGCTGCTTCGACGCCGTCGCACAGCGGCACAGATCCCAGCTCCTGTTCGAGCAGGCGCTGAGCTGCGTCTACAATCCAAAGCGCATCGCGATGAAAACGCCGATCAGCCTCGCCGACTATCTGTCGCTTCCGCACGCGCTGGTGACGCTGACCAACAGCCTGCAGGGCTGTCTGGAGGCGGCGCTGGATGAGATCGGGACCGAGCTCAACGTGGTCTCGGCCTCCTCGGAATTCCTCAGCGTGCTGGCGACGGTCGCCGCATCACCGGTGATCACGACGATACCGACCAGGATGGCAAAGCTCTACGGGCCGCGATTTGGGCTGACGCTCTGTCCCGCGCCGTTGAAGCTGCGGCTGCCGGCCGTCTCGATGGTCTGGCCGCTGCAGCTCGATCGTGATGCAGCATCGGTCTGGCTGCGGAACATGGTGGCGGACATCCTGCACACGACCGAGCGCGCCGCCTGTCGCGCGGCTGCTGGATAGAACGCGGGGCGGGAGCTAATCGGAACGGCGCATCGGCCAACGCCTTGGCACTGCGGTCGACCTTCTGCGCACTGATTGCAGGGTTTCTCGCGCGGTCGTGAGGCAGCGGCCCGGACGCGGCCAACATCAGACGATCAGAAGGCAGGAAGCGGCCTGAGCCCTTGGCCGGGCCGTGCGCGTTCGGTTAGAAGGCGACTCATTCGATCTGCCGTCTCCGTCCGAAGGAACTCTCATGGCCCTGATGCCGGTGTCTGATGCGTTGTCCGCCGTGCTCGCCGGCGCCGAGCCGCTGGCCGAGGAGCTGGTGACGCTGGACGAGGCCCATCACCGCATCCTGGCCCGCGACCTCGCGGCGCTGCGGACGCAGCCGCCCGAGGCGATGTCGGCGATGGACGGCTACGCCGTGCGCGCGGCGGACGCAGCCCAGGCCAAGGTGCGGCTGAGGGTGATCGGCGAGGTCGCGGCGGGGCGGCCGTTCGATCGCGTGGTCGGACCCGGCGAGGCGGCGCGCATCTTCACTGGTGGCGTTGTCCCTGAGGGCGCCGACGCGGTGGTGATCCAGGAGGACACGATCGCCGAAGATGGCCACGTCGTGATCACCGAGGCCGCGATCAAGGGCCGGCACATCCGGCCCGCCGGCGTCGACTTTCATGAGGGCATGGTGCTGCTGAAGGCGGGCCGCCGGCTCAGCGACCGCGACCTGTCGCTGGCGGCCAGCATGAATCATCCGGCACTGCCGGTGCGGCGCCGGCCGAAGGTGGCGCTGCTCGCCACCGGCGACGAGCTCGTGATGCCTGGCTCGACGCCCGGCCCGGGCCAGATCGTCTATTCCAACGGCTACGCCCTGCGGGCGCTGGTGCGCAGCGAGGGCGCGACACCGATCGATCTCGGCATCGCCGCGGATACGATGGAGGCCACGATCGCCGGGATCCGGCGGGCGCGCGAGGCCAAGGCCGACATCCTGATCACGACCGGCGGCGCCTCGGTCGGCGATCACGACCTCGTCAAGCAGGCGCTCGAAGCCGAGGGCGTCGAGATGGCGTTCTGGAAGATCGCGATGCGGCCGGGCAAGCCGATGATGCACGGACGGCTCGGCGACATGAGGGTGATCGGACTGCCCGGCAATCCGGTGTCGTCCTATGTCTGCGCCATCCTGTTCCTGGTGCCGCTGATTCGGCGGCTGCTCGGCCGCGACGAAGCTCGCATGCCACGCGAGACCGCCCTGCTCGGCCGCGAACTCGGGGCCAACGATTCGCGCGAGGACTATCTGCGGGCGCAGCTCGAGGAGCGCGCCGACGGCACCCTGATCGCAACGCCGGTGACCCAGCAGGATTCGTCGCTGCTCGGCAATCTCGCGCTCTCGCAGGCGCTGGTGATCCGGCGGGCGTTTGCGCCGAAGGCCGCCGCCGGCAGCCCGTGCGAGATCCTGCGCCTGCCGAGCTAGGCCGTTTCCCCCCGGCAAAGCCCGGTCCGTTCACTACAATTTAAGGATTGCGGAACACACATCGAACATATAGTGTCCGTTCATGATTTGTTTTTAGTATGTTGCGGGCGACGCGATGATGGTCCGACTCCAAGGCGCTCTCAGCCGGTTTGTGCTCAAGGCGCAGCTCCTGGACTCGGACGACAACAAACTGGGGACCAGGTCGAGATGCTGACGCGCAAACAGTACGAACTTCTGCGGTTCATCAACGAGCGGCTCAAGGAAGCCGGCGTGCCGCCGTCCTTCGACGAGATGAAGGATGCGCTCGATCTGCGCTCGAAGTCCGGCATTCATCGCCTGATCACGGCGCTCGAGGAGCGCGGCTTCATCCGCCGGCTGCCCAACCGCGCCCGCGCGATCGAGGTGATCAAGCTGCCCGAGCTGTCACAGGCCGCCAACAACCGCCGCGGCTTCACCCCATCGGTGATCGAGGGCAATCTCGGCAAGGTGCGCACCAGCAGTCCCGCGCTGGACGATGGCGAGCGCCCCGTCGCGGTGCCGGTGATGGGCCGCATCGCCGCCGGTACCCCGATCGAGGCGCTACAGACGCGCAGCCACACCATCAGCGTGCCTGCCGACATGCTCGGCAACGGCGATCACTATGCGCTCGAGGTGCGCGGCGACTCCATGGTCGATGCCGGCATCCTCGACGGCGACATGGCGCTGATCCAGCGCAACGAGACCGCCGACACCGGCGACATCGTGGTAGCGCTCATCGACGACGAGGAAGCGACGTTGAAGCGCTTCCGCCGCCGCGGCGCATCGATCGCGCTGGAGCCGGCCAACACCGCCTACGAGGTCCGCATCCTGCCGCCGAACCGGGTGAAGATCCAAGGCAAGCTGGTCGGGCTGTATCGCAAGTACTGATCGCGGACGCGATCGGTCGATCGGCGACGGGCGCACGCGCTTCGCCGCCGATCGAAATTGGTCACACGCGAATGCACCTCAGGATGTGCAGCGCGGCATGCTCAAACGCTTGTGATCGCCCGCGGGCGCACGCGGTGCAGATCAGCGCAGAATTGCCGTGAAGCGCGCGCTAACATCACCATCGATGTCCACTCTGATAGAGGCCTGCGCCTGTCCGGGGGGAGCGTGGGTCGGCTATCTCTCAACGAGGAGCGATCCGATGTGTGACTACAGCCTCCATGCGGTTGCGTCCCGTCCCGCCAAGGTCGGCGAGACGTTGATCTCGACGACGTTTCGCGGCACCGCCACCCGCGGCTTCGCCCTCGAGAGCGAGCCGACCGTCGCCGTCTGCATGCTGCCCGGCACCGAGTTGGCATTTGTCGAGGACGTCCGCTACGACAGCCGCTGGCTCTGGACCCGGACGATCCGCGAGCGCGTCGCGAAGTTCAACAGCATCGAGACGCACATCCCCGATCGCCATCACGACGCGATCGAATTCGCCGACGGCCGCCACGTGCTGGTGACCCAGCTCTGCGAGGGCCAGCGCGTCACCGTGCTACAATTGCCGGTCAGCAAGCAGCCGGCCGAGCGCCGCCCGGGCGTGGCGGAGGACGTTCCGGCTTCGCAGGCCACACCGATTCGCCGCATCAGCATCACCTGAGCGCCTGCGCGTCCGCATTTCTCTCGGTCATGAGCGAGCTTTCGGCCGGGGGAGATTTGGTTTCTGCAAGCGCAAGGTCCTTTCGGGCGACCCTCACGCTCCGGCATCGCATCGAATAGGAACGACATCCCTCGGCCAGCATTGTGTGCCGGGGGAGCTTGCCGCCGCGGTCAACAAGATCGATTGGAACAAGGCTGACCGGATCACCGAGCCCGACCGCTACATGCTTGCGTTCGGATGGCTGACGGTCACGGCTGATGACATCGCCATCTGGCAACGATATCCGGGCGCTGCGTTCACGCTGGTCGAAGGTCCCTCGCTGTTCGATGGACCCGACGACACCGAGTATCATCTCGGCACGTTGTATCATCTCAGCACGTTCGAGCTGTCCGGCGCTCAATCCTGTTCGCCCTGCTCCGTCTCCGGCGGCGTCGCGTCCTGAAGCCGCGACACCGGCGCACGCGGCGTCAGCGTCGTGTCGAACTCGCCGGCCTCGGCGGGCGCCGGCCACCACGGGCGATCGGTGCCGCCAGCGCGCACCGGCGTGACGGAGAAGCCGGTGCCCCGCTGCACCAGCATCAAGGCGCCCTGCTGCTGCAGGCGCTGGCGATCGATGACGGCCGCCGCGCAGGATGACGGCACGGCGCGCGCGGTGACGATCAGCGCGGCACGGGCGCAATCATCGTCGAGCGCCTCGGCGCGCAGGGTCAAGGCGGCGAATCGGCCGTCGGCCATCGCGACCACGCAGCCCGCCTCGTCGCAGGAGACGCCATCGGCGAGCGATGAATCCGCCGGCAGCCGGGCATCGGCGTCGGCCGCGAGCCACTCCTTGGTGGCGAACACGTCCTTGCCGGTGCGCATCACATGCAGGCGTCCGTCACGGCCGCGCACCGCCACCGTGCGCCCGTCGCCGGCGATCAGGACGTCGGGCAGCGGCGTCGTGGCGGCCCACGCGGTGGCCACCACGAGCCCGACGGCGCCCGACCAGCGCAGCGGTGTGCGCAGCAGGCCGATCAGGATGACGCCGAGGCTGGCCAGGATCAGCGGACCGATGCCGAAGCCCGGGATGCGCCCGACCGCGCCGGGCAGCGCCGCCACCCAGCGCGTCACCGCGATCATCCAGTCGATGCCGAGGCCCATCAGCGTCCACCAGGGACCGTCGAGCCCGAACGGCGCCGCCAGCAGGCCGAGCAGTCCGGCGGGCATCACCAGCACCGAAACCACCGGCATCGCCGCGAGATTGGCGAGCACGCCATAGGGCGTGACGCGATGGAAGTGGAACGCGGCATAGGGCGTGGTCGCAAGCCCCGCGATCAGCGAGGCCAGCAGCAGCATCGCAAGCTCGCGGCCGCCCCACAGCGCGATGCGCTGCGCCGGGGAGCTGTCCGGCGTCGCAAACAGTTTGGGCAGGCCGAACTGCACCAGCGCGACCAGGCCGAGCGTCGCCGCGAACGACATCTGGAAGCTCGGATGCACCAGCGCTTCGGGTGCCGCGATCAGCACGATCATCGCCGCGACCGCGAGCGTGCGGAAGGTGACGGCGCGGCGATCGACCATGACCGCGATCAGCACCACGGCCGTCATGAAGAACGATCTCTGCGTCGCGACCTCCGCGCCCGACAGCAGCAGGTAGAACGCCGCCGCGACCAGCGCCGCCGCGGCCGCCCATTTCTTGATCGGATGGCTGATAGTGAGGCCGGGGATCAGCGCAAGCAGCGCGCGCACGGCGAAGAACACGACGCCGGCGACGACGGCCATGTGATAGCCTGAGATCGACAGCACGTGGCCGAGGCCGGAGACGAACATCGCATCGTTGACATCGGGCGTGATGGCGTCGCGCCGGCCGGTCAGCAGCGCGGTGGCGATGGCGCGCTCATCGCCCGTCAGACGGGCGCGGATGCGTGCGTCGATCGCATCGCGCAGGCCCTGCATGGCCGCCGCATAGCCCAGGCCGAAGCCGGCGGCCTGCGGCGGCGTCGCCGTCGTGATCGCGCCCATCACGAAGCCGGAGGCGCCGATGCCCTGGAAGAACATGTCGCGCGCGAAGTCGTAGGATCCCGGCCGCACCGGGGCCATCGGCGGCAGCAGCCGCGCCTTGAGCTGCACGAAGCTGCCGACCTCGGGCGCCGTGCCCTTACGCACCGCGAGCCGCACGCGCGCGAGGCTGATGCTGCTGCGCTGGCTCTCCATCGCGGCGACGCGCAGCACGATCCGATCGCTGCGCTCGCGAATGTCGCGCGCCTCGACGAAGCCGGACAGCGCCACCGAATACAACGGCCGCGCCAGCACTGGATGAGCGACACGCGCGGTCTTGATGGTCGCCGCGGCAAAGCCGCACGCTGCAGCTGCGATCATCACGGCAACCGGAAACATCCGATGCCGCCGCATCATGATGGCGACGATGCAGAGCAGCGCCGCGGTGGTGGCGGCGATCCAGAGCACCGGCTCGTGATCGGCGGTGAAGTACAGCGCGATGCCGGCCCCGAACGCCACCGGCACCCAGGGCAGCAGCCGGCCTGCCCCGGCCTCCTCGACCGCCCAGTTCTTCAGGCGGGCGGCGAATGCCGACGACGCGCCGGACCCGATCGCGGGCCAGCCGCCGGCCAGCGCGCCGCGCGGCGGCCAGACATCGGCCATCGCGCCCGCGATCCCGCGACGCCCTCCCGGCGGCCTGACCGGCTCCGCCATTGCCCACACCACCCGTTACTTTACGGGCATGGAGGCTAGCGAAACGACGGGGAATCCGACTAGCGGAACGGAACGAGAATCCAATCCCGGTGCCGGGAACGTCATTGGAACTTTCTGCACCGCACCGGCTTATGCGGGTATGGACCACCATGACAATGACGATCCCTTTGCCGACCTCGCGCTCGACACGGCGATCCACCTGCGCTGGACGTTGCGGGACATCAAGGCCCACCGGCTCACGCTCTCCCCCGTCGCCGACGATGATCTCTCGCTCCTCGCGGAGCGCGGCCTGGTCGAGGTCAGCGATGGCGTGCCAACGCTGACCGAGGCCGGCCTCGCAGCGATCAATTGAGCTGCGGCTGCGGTCCCCATCTCATCCCTTCGCGACCTCCTTTGCAAAGGTGTCGCGCAGGCCGATGGTGCGGTTGAACACGAGCTTGTCGGGCGTCGAATCCGGATCGCGGACGAAGTAGCCCTGGCGCTCGAACTGCATCGGTGCGTCCGAATTGCTCTCGGCGATCGCCGGCTCGATGCGCGCGTCGGTCAGGACCTCAAGCGAGTTGGGATTGAGATCGGCGGTGAAGTCGGCCGCATTGGGGCTCGGATTGGCGAACAGCTGGTTGTAGAGGCGGATCTCGGCGGTCAGCGACTGTGCAGCGGGCAGCCAGTGCATCGTCGCCTTGACCTTGCGTCCATCCGGTGCGTTGCCGCCCCTGGTCGCCGGATCATAGGTACAGCGCAGCTCGACGATCTCGCCGGCGTCGTTCTTGATGACGTCGCGGCACTTGACGAAATAGGCGTAGCGTAGCCGCACCTCGTTGCCCGGCGACAACCGGAAGAACTTCTTCGGCGGGTTCTCCATGAAGTCGTCCTGCTCGATATAGAGCTCGCGGCCGAAGGCGACTTTGCGCGTGCCGGCTGCGGGATCGTCGGGGTGGTTGATCGCCTCGAGCTCCTCGACCTGGCCTTCCGGATAATTCTCGATCACCACCTTCAGCGGCCGCAACACGGCCATCCGACGCAGCGCCGTGCGGTTCAGCTCCTCGCGGATGCAGAATTCGAGCATGCCGACATCGACGACGCTGTTGGCCTTGGCGATGCCGATGCGCTTGATGAACTCGCGCACCGCCGCCGGCGGCACGCCGCGCCGCTTCAGGCCGGCGATGGTGGGCATGCGTGGATCGTTCCAGCCTGAGACATGGCCGTCCTGCACCAGCCGCGTCAGCACGCGCTTCGACAGCAGCGTGTAGGTCAGGTTGAGCCGCGCGAACTCGTACTGGTGCGGATGCGACGGCACCGGCAGCTTGTCCAGGAACCAATCGTAGAGCGGCCGGTGGTCCTCGAACTCGAGCGTGCAGATCGAGTGCGTCACGCCCTCGATCGCGTCCGACTGCCCGTGGGCGTAGTCGTAGCTCGGATAGATCTTCCAGGCGTCGCCGGTGCGCGGGTGATGGGCGTGCATGATCCGGTACAGCACGGGGTCGCGCAGGTTGATGTTGCCGGCGGCCATGTCGATCTTGGCGCGCAGCACGCGCGCGCCGTTCGGGAATTCGCCGGCCTTCATGCGCCGGAACAGGTCGAGATTCTCCTCGACCGTGCGGTCGCGGAACGGGCTGTTCTTGCCGGGCTCGGTGAGCGTGCCGCGCGACAGGCGGATCTCCTCCTGCGACTGATCGTCGACATAGGCGAGCCCGGCCTTGATCAGCCCTTCCGCCCAATCGTAGAGCCGCTCGAAATAATCCGAAGCGAAGAACAGGTTGTCGCCCCAGTCATAGCCGAGCCAGCGCACGTCGGCCTGGATGGAATCGATATATTCCTGCTCTTCCTTGGTCGGATTGGTGTCGTCAAAGCGCAGATTGCAGCGGCCGCCGAACTCCTGGGCAATGCCGAAGTTGAGACCGATCGACTTGGCATGGCCGATATGCAGGTAGCCGTTCGGCTCCGGCGGGAACCGGGTGACGACCGTCTTGTGCCTGCCGCTGTCGAGATCGGCCTGGACGATGTCGCGGATGAAGTCGCGCCCTGCCTCTGCCGTCGCCGCCGTGTCTGTCGTCGTGGTCATCAAGAATATCCTGCTCCGGAATTTGGCAGCCTATCTGCCAAATCCGCTTCCCCCAAGGAAGGCTTTAGTTATGCGATAGGCCTGCTATACACCCCCCGCCCTTCATAGCCCCTGCCTGGATTTCGTGCTGCCGCCCATGACCTCCCCGATCGTCACGCGCTTTGCCCCCTCCCCGACCGGCTTTCTCCACATCGGAGGCGCCCGGACGGCCCTGTTCAACTGGCTGTATGCGCGGGGCCGCGGCGGCAAGATGCTGCTGCGGATCGAGGACACCGACCGTGAGCGCTCGACCACGGCGGCCATCGACGCCATCCTGGACGGCCTGAAATGGCTCGAGCTCGATTGGGACGGCGAGGTCATCTACCAATATAGCCGCGCCGCACGCCATCGCGAGGTCGCCGAGCAACTGCTCGCCAGCGGCATGGCGTATCGCTGCTATGCTACCGCCGAGGAGCTGGCCGCGATGCGCGAGAAGGCGCGCGCGGAAGGCCGCACCCGGCTCTACGACGGCATGTGGCGCGACCGCGATCCCAAGGAGGCGCCCGAAGGCGTCAAGCCGACGATCCGGCTGCGCGCGCCGCTGACCGGCGAGACCGTGATCGAGGATCAGGTGCAGGGCCGCGTGGTCTGGCAGAACGAGAACCTCGACGACCTCGTGCTGCTGCGAGGCGATGGCAATCCGACCTACATGCTGGCGGTGGTCGTGGACGACCACGACATGGGCGTCACCCACGTCATCCGCGGCGACGACCATCTGATCAACGCCGCGCGCCAGAAGCAGATCTACGATGCGCTCGGCTGGACGGTGCCGTCGATGTCGCACATCCCGCTGATTCACGGGCCGGACGGCTCGAAGCTGTCGAAGCGCCACGGTGCGCTCGGCGTCGACGCCTACCGTGCGATGGGATATCTGCCGTCGGCACTGCGCAATTACCTGGTGCGGCTCGGCTGGAGCCATGGCGACCAGGAGATCTTCTCGACCGAGGAGATGATCAAGGCGTTCGACCTGCCGGCGATCGGCCGCTCGGCGGCGCGGTTCGACTTCGCCAAGCTCGAGAACCTCAACGGCCACTATATCCGCCACAGCGACGATGCGGCGCTGGTGCGCCAGTTCGAGGACGTGCTGAATTACGTGCCGAACGGCGCGGCTCTCAAGGCCAAGCTCAACGACGCCACGCGCGCGCAGCTCACCCAGGCGATGCCCAGCCTCAAGGAGCGCGCCAAGACGCTCTTGGAGCTGATCGACGGCGCCGCCTTCATCTTTGCCGACCGGCCGCTTCCGATCGACGCCAAGGCCGCCGCCCTGCTGACGCCGGACAGCCGTGCCTTGATCGGCCGGCTGCATGAGGCGCTGGCCGCTGTCGAGTCCTGGAGCGGACCGGCCACGGAAGCCGCGCTGCGTGCGTTTGCTGAAGCCAACAACCTCAAGCTGGGCGCGGTGGCGCAGCCGCTGCGCGCGGCGCTCACCGGCCGAACCACCTCACCCGGTATTTTCGACGTTCTGGCGATCCTGGGGCGTGATGAATCCTTGGGCCGTCTGGAGGACCAGACCACCTCATAAGGTCGCATTGCTCCCCATCTTGCAGCGCACAGGGCAATACGATACGCATTTGCGCGGCACCCACTGGTTTTCCCGGCTCGGACATTCTTCATACGTTGCGGCGGGCTCGTTGACGGATGTTAGGGCCGAAGGACACTAGTAAGTATAAGATTCCAGTACGGTTTCGGATTTGACCTTCGCTTAAGCTGTTGGCAGCGACAGTGACGCGAATGTCAAAGCCACCGCACTAGATAAAGTCCACCTGCCCTGCCATCTCTCAAAAAGAACAAGGGCCAAGCCTAACGATCTCATCGGGGACAAACGATGGACGCAAAATCCGCAAGCAAGACCGCGACCCTCACCGTCGGCAACAAGAATTTCGATCTTCCGATCCTGAGCGGCACCGTGGGTCCCGACGTCATCGACATCGGCAAGCTCTACGCCCAGACCGGGATGTTCACCTATGACCCCGGCTTCACCTCGACCGGCAGCTGCCAGTCCAAGATCACCTATATCGACGGCGACGCCGGCGTCCTGGAATACCGCGGCTACCCGATCGAGCAGCTTGCCGAGAAGGGCGACTTCCTGGAAACCTGCTATCTGCTGCTGTACGGGGAGCTTCCGACCAAGGCCCAGAAGCAGGATTTCGACTATCGCGTGACCCATCACACGATGGTGCACGAGCAGATGTCGCGCTTCTTCCACGGCTTCCGCCGTGACGCGCATCCGATGGCGGTCATGGTCGCTTCGGTCGGCGCGCTCGCCGCGTTCTATCACGACTCCACCGACATCAATGATCCGAAGCAGCGCATGATCGCGTCGATGCGGATGATCGCCAAGATCCCGACCCTGGCGGCGATGGCCTACAAATACACCATCGGCCAGCCCTTCGTTTATCCGAAGAACTCGCTCTCCTTCGCCGAGAACTTCCTGAACATGTGCTTCGCGGTGCCGTGCGAGGAGTACAAGCCGAACCCGGTTCTCGCCGACGCGCTCGACAAGATCTTCATCCTGCACGCCGACCACGAGCAGAACGCCTCGACCTCGACGGTGCGCATCGCCGGCTCCTCGGGCGCCAACCCGTTTGCCTGCATCGCCGCCGGCATCGCCTGCCTGTGGGGTCCGGCACACGGCGGCGCCAACGAGGCGGCACTAAACATGCTGGCCGAGATCGGCACCGTCGACAAGATCCCGGACTTCATCGCCAAGGTGAAGGACAAGAACAGCGACGTGCGCCTGATGGGCTTCGGCCATCGCGTCTACAAGAACTACGACCCGCGCGCCAAGATCATGCAGAAGATGTGTCACGCGGTGCTCAAGGAGACGGGCCACGCCGACGATCAGATGCTCAAGGTCGCGATGGAGCTCGAGAAGATCGCGCTCAGCGATCAGTACTTCATCGAGCGCAAGCTCTATCCGAACGTCGACTTCTACTCGGGCATCACCCTGAAGGCGATGGGCTTCCCGGTGTCGATGTTCACGGTGCTGTTCGCCGTCGCCCGCACCGTCGGCTGGATCAGCCAGTGGAGCGAGATGATCGAGGATCCGCAACAGAAGATCGGCCGTCCGCGCCAGCTCTACACCGGCGTCACGACGCGCAACTATGTCGACATGGACAAGCGCGGCTGAGCCGCACCGCAGCGCAATTCCGCTCTCGAACGGCGCCGTCGATCCCGACGGCGCCGTTTCGTTTGTGAGGTCGCACCTTTCTGAGCACCTTTCTAACTCGCGGCACCAGTCGGGAGTGCATCAGGCCAGCGCCTCGAGATGAGACCTGAGCTGCTCGGCCCCATATGGCTTGGCAAGGAAGCGCGCGCCCGACGGCAATTCCGAAGGGGTCACCTGACCTGACGTCACCAGGAGCGCAACCGGGGGCCAGCGGTCCCTGATGACGGCGACCAACCGAAGGCCGTCCATCGAACCGGGCATTTGGATATCCGTGAAAACGACCGATACACGGTCACATCGTTCGAGAAGCGAAATGGCCTGATCGGCGTCAACGGCCTCGATGACTTCGAAACCGAGGTCTCTGATCATGTCGACAGCGTTGGCGCGGATCAGCCCCTCGTCCTCAACGACCAGAACTGTTTTTCTTGTGAGCCGACCGCGGGACACTCTGTCTCCTGTCCAATGTCATTCAATCGCACGACGATCATTTTGTTCCGGCGAACGTTCCGGGGCTCAATGCGTTGAACGGTGCAAATTGAAGACACGACTTGCATCCTGGATCGGGGACCAGCTCGAGCATACGATGACGACCAATCCCAACCCGGACGTCCATGCTGTCCAGCAGCTCGACGCCGTTCCCAAAATTCTGGACTCGGTGAGCAGGATCACCGGGATGGGATTCGTTGCGGTCGCGCGCGTGACCTCGGATCGATGGGTCTGTTGTGCGGTCCGCGACGACATCAATTTCGGCCTGAAAGAGGGCGGCGAGCTGCGCGTCAAGACGACGATCTGCAGCGAGGTCCGGGAGCGAGGCGAAGCTGTCGTCATCGGTGACGTCGAGACGGATCACATGTTTCGCGATCACCCGACGCCAAAGCTCTACGGCTTTCGCAGCTACATCTCCGCTCCGATCACCCTGTCCGACGGGACCATCTGGGGCACCCTGTGTGCGATCGATCCAGCGCCGCGCGAGCTGGACCGGCCCGAAATCGTCAGCACGTTTCAGCTGTTCGGGGAGTTGATCGCGGCCCAGCTGGAGCTTCATCAGCGCTTCGCGCTCAGTCAGGCCAGCCTCGGCCTCAGCGAGAAGAGCAGGTTTTCGATCGAGCAACGGCTCAAGATCACCGAGGCCGATCTGCTCGACGAGCGCCGGACCGCCGAGCTGAGAGAGCAATTCATCGGCGTTCTCGGCCATGACCTCCGCAATCCGCTGGCCTCGATCGACGCCGGAATGCGCGTGCTGCTGCGCAACCAGGACAGCGCCAGAGCGCCCGAGATCATTTCCATGATTCAGAAATCAGTCATGCGCATGGCCGGACTGGTCGACAACATCATGGATTTCGCCCGGGGGCGCCTCGGCGGCGGCCTGACGATCAAGCCCGACGCGCGGCAACCGCTGGCGCCGGTGATCGAGCAGGTCGTCTCCGAGATCCGGCTGGCCTGGCCCGACCATGAGATCGAGACCCACATCGACATCGCGGAGCCGGTCAAATGCGACCGCAGCAAGATCGGACAATTGTTCTCGAACCTGCTCGGCAATGCCATCTCCTACGGCGACAAGGACAAGCCGATCCAGGTCTCCGCAACGACGAGCGAGGGCTGTTTCGTGCTGGATGTCACCAATCACGGGCCGCCGATCTCGGACAAGGCGATGCAGAATCTGTTCAAGCCCTATATGCGCGGCGAGCGTCCAAGCCAGCATGGTCTCGGGCTTGGACTCTACATCGCTTCCGAGATTGCGCGAGCGCATGACGGCACGCTGCAGGCCACCTCGACCGAGGACAGAACGACCTTCGAATTCAAGATGCCGCTTCAGGCCTGATCAGCGCCGCCCGCTTCGCATCGTCGCCAGCACGATGTCGGCCGCGCGCACGCTCGGCGAGGCCGCGCCCGTGGACATGATCGCGTCGAGGCGATCGAATGCCTCGACCTGGCGCGCTCGTATCGGACCGTCGCCCAGGAGATCGGCGAGAACGGGCGCGAGATTGTCGGCCGTGCAGGCTTCCTGAAGGAACTCCGGAATGACGTTCTCGCCGATCACGAGATTGGCGAGAATGACCGATTGCACGTTGACGACTCGCCGGAGAATGAACGCCTCGATCTCGCCGACGCGATACGCGGTCACCATCGGCACGCCGGACAGCGCGAGCTCCAGGGTTACCGTGCCGGACTTGGCGAGCGCGGCGCGCGCGCGCCTGAAGGCTGCCCGCTTCTCGGCCTCGCCCGTGACGATCTCCGGAACGAGCGGCCAGTTTGCGACTCCGGCCCGCACCGCGGCTTCGAGATGCGGGGTGGTGGGCAGCACGGCTTCGAAGGCCAGGTTTTGGGCGCGCAGCCGCGCCAATGTCTCGCCGAACACGGCGATGTGGCGAGCGACCTCGCTGCGCCGGCTGCCAGGAAGCACCAGCAGAACGGGAGGGTCGGCATCTCGGCGCGCCTGCTCTGCCGCATTGGGGCGCAGGCTGGCGAGCTGCTCGATCAGGGGATGGCCGACATAGGTGCAGGGCGGACCATTGAGCCTTCGGAACGCCTCCGGCTCGAACGGCAGCAAGCCCAGCACGTGATCGACGTAGCCGCGCATCGCGCCCGCCCGGCCCGGACGCCACGCCCATACGGTCGGTGCGACGTAGTTCACGATCGGAATCTCGGGATCGCGCGCGTGAACCCGCTTCGCCACGCGCTGGGTGAAGTCGGGACTGTCGATGATGACGAGCACGTCGGGCTGGGCCGCAACGATCGCGTCAACCGTGCCGCGGATCAGGCGGAGGATCTTGGGCAGTTGCTTCAGCACCGCCGCGAAGCCGACGATCGAGAGCTCCTCGATCGGAAACAGCGAGGCGAGCCCCTCGCGTGTCATGCCGCGGCCGCCGACGCCGGAGAATTCGACGCCGTCGCCGAGCCGCTGGCGCAGCACCTTCATCAGGCTGGCGCCGAGGCGATCCCCGGACTCTTCGGTCGCGACCAGGCAGATCCTGCGCATGGCCGCGCCTGCCAGAGGCCGCGCCGTCACGCAGTGACGCCCGTGATGAACACGCCTGCCCGATCGGCGGCAGCCACTGTCTCCTGGGGATCGGCGAGCAGCGTATAGGCGGCCGCGACGGCGACTCCGGCGAGACCCGCGGCTGAAAGCCCCTCGACGGTGCGCGGGCCGATGGTCGGCAGGTCGTAGCGAAGATCCTGGCCGGCCTTGGGCGCCTTCACCAGCACGCCGCGCCCGGCCGCAGCACGAATACGGCGATCGGCACGCAGCCGCGCCACGCGGGCCAGCAGCCCGTCGGTGCCCTCGATGTCCTCGAGCGCAACGACGTGGCCGTCGATCACGACCACCGCCTGCCCGACATCGAACGGCGCCATCGCGCGCAGCACGGCGAGCCCCTTGGCGATGTCACCGGTCACCAGATCGTTGGGCCCGCTCCGCGTCAGCCGCCCTTCGGGCACGAGCAGATTGGGGGCGACGTCCTTGACGCCGATCATGTGAAAGCCGTGGCGCTCGAAGATGCGGCCAACGCCGGACAGCAGATGATCGTCGCCGCCACGAAAGGCCGACCAGATGTAGGGCAGCTCGCGCAGCGTCCCCCAATCGAAACGGATCTCCGACACCGCCGGACGAACGAGATTGCCGATGAACATCAGGTCACGGACACCCTCGGCCTTGAGCAGCTTCAAGGCGTTGCCGAGCTGGCCGAGGCCGATCCAGTGATGCCGGAAACGCGCCAGCGGCTTCGGATCGCAGATGCCCTTCAGGGCGAACAGCACCGGCGTCCGGCCGCGCGCGACGATCTCGTCGGCGACCGCAAAGGGCAGCACCCCGCCCGCGGCGATCATGCCGATCGGCGGCGTGGTCTCGGCGGCCGGCGTCCCCATCGCGCTCAAGGCTCGATCGTCGGCCTGCCGATCTCGGGCAGGCACAAGGCGCGATGTCGACCGCCGTCGATGAAGGCGAGGATCTCGGCAATGGCAGGATCCTCACCAGCGAGCGGCCGCACCGCCGCGAGGCGGTCGGCGAACACGCCGGGACCGTGGAACAGCTTCTGGTAGAAGGCACGCACCGTGGCGAGGCGCTCGCGGGTGAACTTGCGGCGCTTCATGCCGATCACGTTGAGGCCTTCGAGGGCGGCATACTGGCCGTTGACCAGGCCATACGGAATGATATCCCCGCGCACGCCGCAGACGCCGCCGACCATCACGCCATGGCCGATGCGGGTGAACTGATGCACCGCCGAGAGACCGCCGATGTAGACGGAATCGCCGACCTCGACATGGCCGCCGAGTGTGGCCGAGGTCGCGAAGATCACGTTGTCGCCGACGACGCAATCGTGGGCGACATGGGCATTGTTCATGAAGAACCCGGCATTGCCGACCTTGGTCAGGCCGCCGCCCTTGGTGGTGCCGATGTTCATCGTCACGCCTTCGCGGAAGGTGCAGCCGGAGCCGATCTCAAGCCGATGCGGCTCGCCGCGATAGCTGAGATCCTGCGGCGCGCCGCCGAGCACGACGAAGGGCGAGATCACGTTGTCGTCGCCGAGCGTGGTGTGGCCCATGATCTGGACGTGGCTGATCAGTCTGCAGTTGGCCCCGATCACGACGTTGGGGCCGACGATGCAGTAAGGACCGATCACGGTCCCCTCACCGATGACGGCGCCATCCTCGACGCGTGCGGTGGGATCAATCTTGCTCATGTCGACGCAATCAACTTTCTACCAGCCCGTCAGTCGGTCAGCATCGCGCCGACATCGGCCTCGGCGACGACGACGCCGTCGACCTTGGCATCGCCGTGGAACCACCACATCGTCTTGCGCCGGCCGATCGAGCGCATGTGGTACTCGATGGTCTGGCCGGGCAGCACCGGCTTGCGGAACTTGCACTTGTCGATGGTGAGGAAATACACCGCGCGCGGCTTTTCCGTGCCCTCGACCGACTTGATGCCGATCACGCCGGCGGTCTGGGCCATGCCCTCGATCATCAGCACGCCCGGATAGACCGGCCGCTCCGGAAAGTGCCCCTGGAAGCAGGGCTCGCCGATCGACACGTTCTTGACGCCGATGCCGCTGTAGTCGGCCCGGATGTTCTTCACGCGGTCGATCAGGAGAAATGGATAACGGTGCGGTAGCGTCTTGAGAATCTCGTTGATGTCGACGTCCGCAAACTTGATGGGTGACTCCTCCATCACTCCCGTCCCTCGTCCCTGTTCGTCGCGGTCGAATCCCGCACCAGCCGTTCCACCGCAACGATCTCGCGGAACCACTGCTTGGTCGGCTTGGCGAAGAAACCGCCCCACCGGCCGTTCGGCGGAATGTCGTCCTTGACGCCGCTCATCGCGGTCACCTGCGCACCATCGCCGATCGTCAGGTGATTGTTGATGCCAACCTTCGCCCCGAGCGCAACGTTGTCGCCGATCGTGAGACTTCCTGCCAGCCCGATCTGGGCCGCCAGCAGGCAATGCCGCCCGATTGTGACATTGTGGCCAATCTGCACCTGGTTGTCGATCTTGGTGCCTTCGCCGATGACCGTGTCGCGCAGGCTGCCCCGGTCGATCGTCGTGCCGGCGCCGACCTCGACATGGTTCTGGATCAGAACCCGCCCGGTCTGCGGCACCTTGGTGTGCCCGTCCGCGCCGAAGAAGATGAAGCCGTAGCCGTCCTGGCCGATGCTGCAGCCGGGATGGATCAGAACGTCATTGCCGATCAGCGCGCACTGGATGACGGTGCGGGCGCCGACATTGCAGTCGCGACCGATCTTGACGTGGGGGCCGATCACGGCACCCGCGCCAACGATCGTCCCCGAGCCGATCTCGACATGGGCGCCGATCACCGCCAGCGGCTCGACGATGACGCCGTCCTCCAGGCGCGCGGTGGGATCGATGATGGCTTGGGGCGAGATTCCGTCGTCGCCGAACCAAGGCTGCGGCCGCAGTGCGTCGGCATGGAACTCACGCGCGAGCTGCACGAAGGCGCGGAACGGCTGATTGGCGCGAAGCACTGCGACATGGGACGGCACGCGCGCCTCGAATCGCGGACTGACCAGGCAGGCGCCCGCTTTGGTCCCGGCGAGCTGGTCGGCGTATTTGAGGTTGTCGAAGAATGCCAGATGCATCGGACCGGCCTCGTCGAGCGACGCCAGTCCCTTGACGACCTGCTCGCCGCGGGATGGGTCGACCAGGGTGGCCTTGGCGGCGGCGGCGATCGCCGCCAGGGTCGTGGGCGGCGGCGATTGGAAGAAGGTCGGCTGGGCCATTCCGTCGTACTCTCAAGACAAAAAGTCAGAGCCCGGCTCCGGTGTCCCGGAACCGAGCTCCCATTTCTTACACCGGCGAGGTTGGTCGATGCCAACCCGGATTCGATCGGCCCAGGCTCAGAACGAGGTACCGCCGCCGAACCGGAATTCCTGCGTCCGGTCGAACTGCCCCTTGGTGAGCGGGATCGCGTAGTCGAAGCGCAGCGGACCGAACGGCGACGCCCACACCAGACCCACGCCGACCGAGGTCCGGACCTTGTTCTGGTCATCGAACTGCAGACCAAGGCAGGTGCCGGCGTTGTTCGGGTTGCGCGTCGGCTTGATACAGCCGGGGGTATTAACCTCGCCCGTCGCAGCCCAGGACGTCGGACCCTGATAGCCCCACAGGCCGCCAGCGTCGGCGTAGACGGCCCCCTTCAGGCCCGTCTCCTTGGGCAGGAACCAGAACGGCATCTGCAGTTCGAGCGAAGCGCCCCAGTACTTGGTGCCGCCCAGCGCGTCCTGCGTGCCGAACGGATTGATATCGCGCGGACCAATGCCGTTCGGAGCGAAGCCGCGAACCAGGTTTGGACCCATCTGGAAGTGATCGAGCATGCGCAGCTGCGTATTGCCGATCTTGTTCAGGATGCCGCCCTGGAGGTGGACGATGCTGACGATGTCCGACACCAGCGGGGTGAAGTACTTCGCATCGAACGCGGTCTTCAGGTACGACACGTCGCCGCCGACACCAGCGAAGTCCTGCTTGAAGTCGACCAGCAGGCCGTCGGTCGGGTTCTTGTTGTTGTCGAGCGTGTTGTAGTTCAGCGTGTAGCCGAGTGCCGAGGTCAGCGTCGCGCCGTTCGCCAGCTCCTGGCGCACCGGCAGCGAGGCCTCGCCGTTGGCAAAGCAGCCGAGACCGCCGTTCGGATCGGCGAGACCATTGGCATTGATGAACGCCGGCGTCGGATTGAACGGCACGAAGCGGTTGCCGATCAGGGTGCCGGCCGCGACGTTGTTACAGTCCGACAGCGTCGCCGGCAGCGAGATCTCCTGGCGATAGATCGAGTAGCGCAGCTGCAGCGACAGGTCTTCCCGCAACTGGAAGCCGAGGCGCGGGCTGAAGCCGAGCGTCTTGGTGCCGTAGGAGATGAAGTTGTTGGCGAGCTGCTGGCGCTGGTAGAGGTCGAGGCCCAGCGCGACCCGGTAGTCGAGCAGATAGGGCTCGACGAACGACAGCGAGTAGCCGCGGGCGAACTGGCCGTAGGTCACCGACGCCTTGGCGAACAGGCCGCGGCCGAGGAAGTTGCGCTCGGAGATCGAGACCTCGGCGAGCGCACCGTCCGTGGTCGAATAACCGCCGGAGATCGAGAAGTCGCCGGTCGACTTCTCTTCCAGGTTGACGTTCAGGACCACGCGGTCGCTCGAAGAGCCCGGCTCGGTGACGATCTTCACGTCCTTGAAGAAGTCGAGGTTCTTCAGGCGGCGCTCGGCACGATCCACCAGGGCGCGGTTGTAGGCGTCGCCCTCGGAGATGTCGAACTCGCGGCGAATGACGTAGTCACGGGTGCGGGTGTTGCCGCGAATGTTGATGCGCTCGATATAGGTGCGCGGGCCCTCGTCGACGGCGAAGACGACCGACACGGTGTGGGCCTCGAAGTTGCGATCGCCGCGCGGACGGACCACCGCGAACGCGTAGCCGCGCCGCGAGGCCTCGATCTGCATTTCCTCGACCGACTTCTCGATGTTCTCGACGTTGTAGAGCGAGCCGACGCTGACGCGCGAATAGCCGCGCAGCGTGGTGGCGTCGAGCGTTGCGATCGACGACTGGAAGTCGACCGAACCGACCCGGTACTGCTGGCCTTCCTCGATCTTGAAGGTCACGAGGAAGCCCTTGCGCTCCGGATCGTACTCGCTGAGCGCAGCCACAACCTGTACGTCGGCATAGCCATTCTTCAGGTAGAAGCGGCGAATGAGGTCGCGGTCGGCCTCGACACGGTCCGGATCGTAGACGTCGCCCGAGCCGAGGAAGCTCAGGAGGTTGGTCTCGCGGGTCTTGATGACGTCCTTGAGGCGATAGGACGAGAAGGCGTTGTTGCCGACGAACTCGATCGACTTCACGCCGGTCTTGGCACCTTCCTCGACCGTGAAGATCAGGTCGACGCGGTTGTTCGGCTGCTCGATCATTTCCGGCGTGACGCGCACGTCGTAACGGCCCGAGCGGCGGTAGATCTCCGCGATGCGCTGGGCGTCGGACTGCACCATCGGACGCGACAGCGTGCCGCGCGGCTTCGACTGCACTTCCGCCTGGAGCTGCTCGTCCTTGACCTTCTTGTTGCCCTCGAAAGCGACGCGGCCGATCACCGGGTTCTCGACGACCGTGACGATCAGGCGCCCCCCCTGGCGATTGATCTTCACGTCGGAGAACAGGCCGGTCTCGATCAGCGCCTTGAGGCCGTCGTCGACCCGGCCGGCGTCGAGCGTCCCGCCGGGGCCCGGCTTGAAGTACGAGCGGATGGTCTCCAGCTCGACGCGGCGGTTACCGACCACTTCGATCGAGTTGACCGTCTGAGCCGCAGCTGGCGACGAAAGAACCACGCTCGCCAGCGGCAAAGCCACCGGTCCGGCGAACATGATAAAGGCGGCCGCCAAGCCCCCCCGCACCCGCAATCCGAACTTCATGCGCTACGCGCCCTTATATTCCGTTGCCGGTTCCGTACCCCTACGAACCCGACAGATTCCCATTTGTCGTTCGCTTGTAGCCAATTTGGACCCGACGGCAAACGCCGGATCTCTCTGAATTTTCAAATTCGTTTCAAAACGTTGCCCAACGGCCACGTCGTAAAAAAGCCGCGCTCAGGACCCGGCGAGGTGAAGGATATCGTTATAGGTTGCAAAGACCATGAGCATGAGGACCAGCCCGAGGCCGATTCGGAACCCCATCTCCTGCGCCCGCTCGGACAGCGGCCGGCCGCGGACGGCCTCGACCCCATAGAACAACAGGTGCCCGCCATCGAGCAGCGGAACCGGGAACAGGTTCAGGAGCCCGATCGAGACCGAAAGCGTCGCGCACAGTTGCACAACGAACTGGAAGCCGAGGCTGGCCGCCTGCCCCGAGAGTTGTGCGATTCGGATCGGTCCGCCGACGTCGCCGGCACTCCCGGCGCCCGCGAACAGCGAGGCGATGAACTTGAAGGTCGTGGAGATGATGAACCAGACCTGCTCGAAGCCGATCTTGATCGATTCGAGGAACCCGACCGGGATCGACCGCGATTCGTCCGGCTTGGCGTTGTACTGGATGCCGAGCACGCCGATCCGGTGGCTGTTGCCGAACAGGTCCTTGACCTCCTTCAGCGCCGGCGTCGCCTTCAGGGTGAGTTCCGTGCCGTCACGCTTGATCAGGAAGGACAATTCCGTGCCGGCGTTGACCGAGACGACCCGCTGCATGTCGGCGAAGGTCTCGATCGCCCGGCCATCGATGGCGGCGATGACGTCACCGTCCTTAAAGCCGGCGGCGGCCGCGACGCTGTCCGACTGCACCGCATCGACCCGCGGGGTCGTGTTCGGCTTGCCGAAATACAGCGCCATGCCAGCGAAGATGATGACCGCCAGGATGAAGTTGGCGATCGGGCCGGCCGCGACGATCGCAGCGCGCTGGCCGACGGTCTTGTGGTGGAAGCTGTCGGCGCGCTCCTCGGCCGTCATCTTGGCGAGCGCCTCGGCCGACGGCGTCGAGGCCTCGGATTCGTCGCCGAAGAACTTCACGTAGCCACCGAGCGGGATCGCCGAGATCTTCCAGCGGGTGTTGTGGCGGTCGTTGAAACCGATCAGTTCTGGGCCAAATCCGAGCGAAAACGTCAACACCTTCACGCCGGCCCAGCGCGCGATCAGGAAATGGCCGAGCTCATGGAAGAACACCACGATCGTCAGCACGAACAGGAACGGGACGATGTAGCCGAGAAGGCCATGGCTCAACGTATTGAAGATATGGTGGAAAAATTCCGACATCGATGACCTTCCCGATGGGCCAGAGGCCCGTCCAACCCTTTAAGATGCTTTTGCGGCGATTTGAGGCAAGAGGCCGGAGGCCCTTTTTCGCGCGTCATGGTCAATGGCGATGGCGTCGTCCGCCGAGGTCAACGGTGCCAGATTACCTGATCGGGCCCATGCTTCGAGGGTTGCCTCGACCAGTCGGGCAATAGCACCGAACCGGATATGACCAGCGATGAAGGCCGCGACGGCGACTTCGTTGGCCGCATTGAACACCGTCGTCGCGCCGCGCCCGGTGCGCAGCGAATCGTAGGCCAGCCGCAGACCGGGGAACCGCTCGAAGTCCGGCGCCTCGAAAGTCAGGGTGCCGATCTTGGCGAGATCGAGCCGGGCCGACGGGCCCTTGATACGCTCCGGCCAGCCAAGGCAGTGGGCGATCGGAATGCGCATGTCGGGCGCGCCGAGCTGCGCCACCACCGAGCGATCCGAGAACTCGACCATGCCATGGACGATGGACTGCGGGTGGACCAGGACGTCGATCTCGTCGGGCGACAGCGCGAAGAGGTAGGACGCCTCGATCACCTCGAGGCCCTTGTTCATCATCGAGGCCGAATCGATCGTGATCTTCTGGCCCATGCTCCAGTTCGGATGCTTCAGCGCCTGGGCCAAGGTCGCCTGCTCGATGTCATCAGCCGCCCAGGTGCGGAACGGACCGCCGGAGGCGGTGATGATCACCCGCACCAGCTCCTCGCGATTGCCCGAGGACAGCGCCTGGAACAGCGCGTTGTGTTCCGAATCGGCCGGCAGGATGCAGGCGCCGGCCCGGGCGGCCCGCTCCATGAAGAAGTCGCCGGCACAGACCAGGCATTCCTTGTTGGCGAGCGCCACGGTCGCGCCGCGGTCCACCGCGGCCAGCGCCGGCTTGAGGCCGGCGGCGCCGGAGACGGCGGCCATGACCCAGTCGGCGGGACGGGCTGCCGCCTCGATGATGGCGCTCTCCCCTGCCCCGCATTCGATCCCGGTGCCCGCCAGTGCGTCACGCAGCTCATCGAGCCCCGCCGGATCGGCCACCGCGACGAAGCGCGGGCTGAACTCCCGGGCCAGCTTCACCAGGCCCTGGACGTTGCTGTTGCCGGTCAGCGCCTCGACCCGGTAGCGCTCCGGCGCGCCGCGCACGAGATCCATGGTCGAATCGCCGATCGAGCCGGTGGCGCCGAGCACGGTGATGCTGCGCACCTCCGCGAGACCGGCCTTGTTGTTCCGCAATGGCACTGCGCTCATGTTCTCACCAAAACATTATCGACCGGTCAGCCGCGCTGCCGATCACCAAACCAGAAGACCGCGGCCGACGCCATCGAGGCCGCCGCGCAGCAAACCGAGCAATGCGGCGACAACGATTGCCGCGACGTAGCCGTCCAGGCGATCCATTAGGCCGCCATGGCCGGGAATGATGTGACTGGAATCCTTGACCCCGAAGTGCCGCTTCACCGCAGATTCGAGCAGGTCGCCGAGCTGCGAGACCACCGACAGCACTGCTGCCAGCACGAGAATCGTCACCAGTCCGCCGGCGCCCGCCAACGACCAGCCGGCCGCGGCAGCAAGGCTGGCCGCGAAGCCGCCGATCGCGCCGGCCCAGGTCTTGTTCGGGCTGATCCGCGGCGCGAGCTTCGGCCCGCCGATGCTGCGGCCCGCAACGTAGCCGCCGATGTCGCTGGCCCACACGACCAGAAACACCAGCACCAGCGCATGCCATCCCTCGGCGGCATCGAAGCGCACCAGCACCGAGCCGAGCTCGGCAGCGGCGGCGTAGGCGAAGCCGGCGGCCGCCCAGGCGCGGCGTCCCGCATCAGCCAGCGCCGTGACCACGACGAGGCCAAGGGCGAGCACGACGACGGCGAAGTCGATCAGGCCGAATGCGCAGCAAATGCCGGCAACGCCGATGGCCAGGGCTCCGGCCGTGCCGACGCTGGCCTTGCGGACCTCGCCCACCACCATCAGCCATTCGAGATACAGGCCGACCGCGACGATCGTGACCAAAGTGGTCCAGAACACGCCGCCGCCATAGGCAGCACCGAGCGCCAGCGGCACCAGCACGAGCGCCGCCGCAACCCGCATCACCAGATTGCTGGGCGCAGCCTGTTTCGGCTGCCCGCCGGCGTCTCCCACGGCTGCGGTATCCGGTTTGGTCACGAGGCGGTTTTCGCCACGAGGCCGCCGAAGCGGCGTTCGCGCCGGCCGAACTCGGCGATCGCGCCCTCCAGCGCGGCCTTGTCGAAATCGGGCCAATGGATCGGCACGAACACCAGCTCGCTATAGGCCGCCTGCCACATCAGGAAGTTCGACAGCCGCTGCTCACCGCTGGTGCGGATGATGAGATCGGGATCGGGAACATCGGGCGCATCGAGATGGGCACCGATCGCGTCGGCATCGATTGAGGACGGATCGCGCCGGCCCTCGGCGACCTCGCGCGCCAGAAGCTGGGCCGCGCGCGCGATCTCCTGGCGCGAGCCGTAGTTGAAGGCGACCACCAGCGTCAGCTTGGTGTTGCCCCGGGTCAGCTCCTCGGCTTCGCTCAGGAGCGCGCAGATATCGGTCTCGAGCCCGTCGCGCTCGCCGATCACCCGGACCCGAACGCCGTCGCGATGCAGGGTTGCGAGATCGTTGCGGATGAAGCGGCGCAGCAGGCCGAACAGATCGCCGATCTCGCTCGCCGGGCGTGACCAGTTCTCGGACGAAAACGAGAAGATGGTGAGATAGCGAATGCCGAGCTCAGGCGCGGCGCGCACCACGCGGCGCAGCGCCTCGACGCCGCGGCGATGCCCTTCCGCTCGCGGCAGCCCGCGCGCCGCAGCCCAGCGACCGTTGCCATCCATGATGATGGCAACGTGGGCCGGGCCGTCGGAGCGTTCCGGCGCCTCCGTCACGGGGGCCGCGGCATTGGACATCAAAAACATCCTTCAGACGGTGAGGATTTCCTTTTCCTTCGCCGCCAGCAGCTGGTCGATCTCCGAGATCACGCTGTCGGTCGCCTTCTGCACGTCGGCAGCGAGGCGCTCCTGATCGTCCTCGGACATCTCGTGATTCTTCTCGAGCTTCTTGAGGGTATCGAGACCGTCGCGGCGGACATGGCGGACAGCGACGCGCGCGGCCTCGGCATATTTGTGCGCGACCTTCACCAGCTCCTTGCGGCGCTCCTGGTTGAGCTCGGGAATGCGAAGCCGGATCACCTGACCTTCGGTCGCCGGCGACAGGCCGAGATTGGAATCCACGATCGCCTTCTCGACCGCCTTCACCATCGACTTGTCCCAGACCTGCACCGACAGCAGACGCGGTTCGGGCACGGAGACGGTGGCGAGCTGGTTGAGCGGCATGTGCGAGCCATAGGCTTCGACCTGGACCGGCTCCACCATCGACGCCGAGGCGCGGCCGGTGCGCAGGCCGCCGAGCTCGTGCTTCAGCGCCTGGGTCGCGCCCTGCATGCGGCGCTTCAGTTCGTTGAGATCGAAATTGCCCGTGGACATCACGCTTTCCTTTCTGCAACCCGGTCGCTGCGGCCGTTCTGCCGGGCCTTGGAGGGCCAGCGGCCGGACTCGCGCAACTCCCGGACGAATTCCTGTTTCGCTTACGCTTCTACCGCAGGCTGGGGATCGGTCCAACACCGGCCGTCGACGGTGCCGGGCTCACCCCGCGACGATGGTGCCGCGCCCTTCGCCCCGCAGCATCGCACCGATCGAGCCGGGTTCGGCAATGGAGAAGACAATGATAGGCAGCGATGTTTCCCGGGCAAGCGCGAATGCAGTCGCGTCCATGACCTTGTAGCCGCCCTCGATGGCCTGCGAATGGGTCAGACGGTCGAAGCGCTTGGCGGCCGGATCCTTCTTGGGATCGGCACTATAGACGCCGTCGACATTGGTGGCCTTCAGCACGGCCTGCGCACCGATCTCGGCCGCCCGCAACACCGCTGTGGTGTCCGTGGTAAAATACGGATTGCCGGTGCCGCCCCCGAGCACCACGATGCGCCCTTCGGCCAGCGACTTGTGCGCTGCAGCGCGCGTGAACAGCTCGCACACCTCCGGCATCACGAAGGCCGAGAGCGCCTGCGCCGGGGTACCCTTGCGCTGAATCGCGGCTTCGAGCGCCAGGCAGTTCATGACGGTCGCGAGCATGCCCATCGTGTCGCCGGTCGGGCGCGATACGCCCTGCGACGAGACCTCGACCCCGCGCACCATGTTGCCGCCGCCGACGACGACGGCAATCTCGACGCCCAACTTCTGAGCCGCAATGAGGTCGTCGGCGATGCGGTCGATGGTCGGCTGGTCGATGCCGAAGGAATGAGGGCCCGCGAGATATTCGCCGGACAGCTTGACCACGACGCGACGATAGACCGGCTCAGCCATGTGCCAATGCTTCCCTGTCTCGCGCGTTGGGATCCGGCGCACGCATGCGCCGGATCGAACCAGGTTCAGTCGTTACTTCTTGCCGCTGGCGGCGGCGACTTCGGCAGCGAAGTCGGTCTCTTCCTTCTCGATGCCCTCGCCGAGGGCATAGCGGACGAAACCGGCGACCTTGATCGGACCACCGACCTTGCCTTCGGCTTCCTTCAGCGCCTGCGCGACGGACTTGCCGCTGTCGTGGATGAAGGCCTGCTCGAGCAGGGTGACTTCCTTGTAGTAGGTCTTCAGGCCGGACTCGACGATCTTCTCGATCACGTTTTCCGGCTTGCCCTGCTGGCGATATTTGTCGGCGAGCACGTCCTTCTCGCGCTTGACGAGTTCCGGATCGAGACCGCCCGCATCGATCGCCTGCGGATTGGCCGCGGCCACATGCATCGCGAGCTGGCGGCCGAGCACGGCGAGCTCGTCGGTCTTGCCGGGCGACTCCAGCGCCACGATCACGCCGAGCTTGCCGGCACCCTCGATGACGGCGCCATGGACGTAGCTCGACACGACGCCCTGGCTCACTTCGAGCGAAGCCGCACGCCGCAGCGTCTGGTTCTCACCGATGGTGGCGATCGAATCGGCAATCGCGGCCTCGACCGTGATGCTGCCCACCTTGGCGGCCTTGATCTTCTCCACGTCGGCACCGACGTCGAGCGCGACCTGGGCGATCATCTTGACCAGGCCCTGGAAGTGCTCGTTGCGGGCGACGAAGTCGGTCTCGGAGTTGACCTCGACGACCACGCCCTTCTTGCCCGAGGTCAGCGCGCCGATCAGGCCCTCGGCCGCAACGCGACCGGCCTTCTTGGCGGCCTTCGACAGGCCTTTCTTGCGCAGCCAATCCTGCGCGGCCTGCATGTCGCCGCCGTTCTCGGTGAGCGCGGCCTTGCAGTCCATCATGCCCGCGCCGGTCGACTCGCGCAGGTCCTTCACCATCGCTGCGGTGATGTTAGCCATTGTTGAACGTCCTTTTGCCTGTCCAAAGCGCGACGCAGCGGATGGCTGGTCGCCGCCCGCTGCCAGGAAAAACCTATCTCAGTCGCGATGGCCGGCGTGAGACGCCGGCCAGATTCTCTTGCGTCGTCTTAGGCGTCGGCGAGCGACTTGGCCTGGGCAACCCAGGCATCGGCCCGGCTCGGCAGACCCACTTCTTCGCCGATCTGGTGTGCCGTGTCGTGATCGAGCTCGGCGAGCTGCCAGTAGTGGAAGATGCCGAGGTCGTTCAGCTTCTTCTCGACGGCCCCCGAAACGCCGGTGAGCTTCTTGAGATCGTCGGCGGTGCCACGCGGACCGGGCAGCCCCTGGAACTTCGAGGCGACCGATGCTGCCGGAAGCTCTTCCTCCAGCGGGGCGGCGGAAGCCCCGACGTCGATCCCGAGCTCGCCCTGCGCCCGCGAGATGCCGTCGATCGCGGCACGCGCGATCAGGTCGCAATACAGCGAGATCGCACGGCCCGCATCGTCATTGCCCGGCACGACATAGGTGATGCCCTTCGGGTCGCAATTGGTATCGACGATCGCGGCAACCGGGATCTTGAGGCGCTGGGCCTCCTGGATCGCGATGTCTTCCTTGTTGGTGTCGATCACGAAGATCATGTCGGGCAGACCGCCCATGTCCTTGATGCCGCCGAGCGAGCGATCGAGCTTGTCGCGCTCGCGCTGCAGGGTCAGCCGCTCCTTCTTGGTGTAGGAGTTGGCTTCGCCAGAGGACAGCACCTCGTCGAGATGACGCAGGCGCTTGATCGAGGCCGAGATCGTCTTCCAGTTGGTCAGCGTACCGCCGAGCCAGCGCGAATTGACGAAATACTGCGCGCAACGCTTGGCCGCATCGGCCACGTTGTCCTGCGCCTGGCGCTTGGTGCCGACGAACAGGATGCGGCCGCCCTTGGCGACGGTGTCGCTGACAGCCTGCAGCGCCGTGTGCAGCAGCGGCACGGTCTGGGCGAGATCGATGATGTGGATGTTGTTGCGGGCTCCGAAAATGAAATCGGCCATTTTCGGATTCCAGCGGTGAGACTGGTGACCAAAGTGCACGCCAGCTTCGAGCAGCTGGCGCATCGTGAATTCAGGTAGCGCCATTGGATATTCTCCGGTTGATTCCTCCGGAAACGCGTGAGCAAAGACAGACCGTTAAGGCCCGGCTTGCCACCGGACGCCCTCTAGGAGAGCCAAGTTTCCGTGTGAGATGGCGCGCTATATAGCCGGATTTTGGCGCAACGCAAGGAAAATGGGCCTATTCGGCCTGCAGAAGCTCCGCCAGCGCCGCCCTCGCCTGCCCTTCCTGGAGCGGAACGAAGTCGACCGGGCCCTTGTTGCCGGCGCCCGACGAGGCCGCCGCCATCACGCCCATGCCCAGCAGGCCAAATGCCATGCCGCCGCCCTGCATGGCCCTGGACCGATCGCTGGGCCTGATCGAAAAGAAATAGGTCCGCCCCGGTTCGGTATTGAAATCGAGCACCGAGTCGCCCGGGAACAGGGTCTGGGTGGCGACGAGGTGGTGCGGACCGGCCGGCCGGTCGAGGTAGACGTAGGTACCGGGGATCAGGCGGCTTAGCGCGACGCCATCGACCTTGGCGTCGCAGGTGGTCCTGTCGAGCCAGGCATCCTTCAAACTCATGATGACGATGCGGGAGTGTCCGGAACGCGGCGCCCCGATCTTCTGTGACACCACCGCATACTCGGTGCCTTCTTTGCCTGTTAGGCACCCTGATACCAGAAATGCCACTCCCAATCCCAGCAGCGCTCGCCTGTTCATCGCCCCCTCCCCGTAAAAACCCGGATAGAGGCTATGATGGGAACCGGGGAACTTTCAATCTGCTGGAGCAAAGACGGGGGAACTGTGCTCAGCGCTCCACACCGGCCGGCGTCAGCGCGGCCCGATCGGCGTCGAGCTTTGCCCTCAGCCGCGCAGCGTCGTCGGAGAAGACCTGCTCGTCCTGTACTGGAACCAGGCGCAAGGACGGCGGCATCAGCACGTGGCTGACATTGGGACGGCCGGAATTCGCCAGCGCCTCCGACCGCTGCACGGTCTGAACCGCGATCGCGACCACGAGCAGCAGCCCGACTACCATGCCCTTGGCGACCATGTGGGTGCGCCCGACCTCGCGCAGATGCAGGAAGCATGTCGCCGCCAGAACGATCCACGACACGACATAGCCGTAGGTGAAGACGGCGGTCCAGGTCAGGGCGAACGAGGCAATCTGGGCGAACTCGCTGTAGATCCAGAATGCGATCAGACCCGCCTGCGCGATCAGGAGGTGGCGCAGAAAATGCGAGCGACCGGAAAACAGCCGCGCCAGCAGCGCCCAGACGCCGACCCAGGCAACGACGACCCCGATCATGGTGAGGGTCGGCACGAGATAATCGGACAGATGCGCCTCGGTGGTCTGCGCAAACCAGGTCATCAGCGCATTGATCGCGAGCAGGACGACGCCGAGCGCGATCGCCGCGATGATCGGCAGCGCCCCGCGTTCGGAGCCCGCGAGCCGCTCCGGCTCGACGGCATGGCCGGCGTCGCGGATCCGAAGCAGTGTCTGGCCGATCCGGATCGGCTTGATGCCATCGAGGACGAGCTGCGGCTTCCGGCTCTTGCTGCGATCGAGAAAGAGACCGTTCGCGCTGCCGAGATCCTCGGCGACGAGGCGCCCCTCGCCGTTGCGGAAAATCCGCACATGGCGCGCGGCGACATAGGGATCGTCAAGGATGACGTGATTGTCATAGCCACGGCCGATGCTGATCTCGGTGGCATCGACGCGGAAGCGGCCGGCGACGTCGCGATGCTTGGAGAGGATCTCGATCCAGATCATCGTGCGACCTGCAGGCGTTCGAGGAAGCTCTTGCCGAGGCGCAAGGCGTCGTCGTAGGCGATCGCTTGCAGGTTCAGCCGCGACACCAGCGCCTCGTCGGCGTGGTCCTGCGTGACCGCGACCAGCACGACGTCGTAGAGGCCGTCGAACTCACGATAGCCTTGCGCGCACCACAATACGCGCAGCGGCGGATGAGCGGCCGCCGGCGCGACGCCGACGAAATCCGCATGGCAATGCTGCGGCGTGTACCATTTGCGGAACGAGCCACCCATGGTCAGCCGCGGCTGCGCCAGTTGCGTCAGCACGGTCGCGAACTGGAATTGATTGAGGTCGATCGATTTCGCGTAGGAGTGGCTGACCTCGACCACGCCGGTGTTGAGGTCGGAGGCGACATACACGCTCGCCTCGGCCTTGCAACTGGTCGAATTGATGCTGGCGCGCGGCTTCGGCGACGCGCTGGCATTCGTGCTCGCCCAGCATTCGAACCAGCCCGCGCGCGTCTCCGGCGCCTGATAGGACCCAAATACGCGGTCGCGGAAGCCCTCCTCGCCCAAGGATTTGTAGAGCGCTCCGCGCCAGCTGGTGAGCTGCGCGACCACGTCCTTGCGCAGATCGGCCGCCGCCGGCCTGGCATCCTGACCGCGTGCCAGCAGCGCGGCGGCGAAGCGCGCCGGCACCAGGAAGCTGATGAGCTGGCCGCCGCGGCGGGTGGCGACGTTGACGCCCACCACCTGGCCTTGCGCATTGACCGCCGGCCCGCCGCTCATGCCGGGATTGAGCGCGCCGGTGAAATGGATGTGATCGTTGTAGCTGTGCTCGACGAGACCGTTGTAGGTGCCCTCGATGATGGTGAAGCCGAGATCGAGCGGGTTGCCGAGCGAATACAGCCGCTCGCCTTTCGGCAGGCTGCCGTCGAGCGCGGCCTTGTCGAAGGAGAAGAATGGCGCGTTCTGCTTGTCGACGCGAACGAGCGCGAGATCGTTGGGCAGGTCGACGGCGAGCAGCGTCACGCCGCCTTGTGTGCCATCGGCTCCCGTATATTCGAGCCGGTAGGTCTTCGGCTCGAGCGCGGCGTCCGACACGACGTGATAGTTCGTGACCGCGAGCCCGTCGGCGGAGACCAGGAAGCCGGAACCGGTCGAGGTCTGGCGACCGGCATCGGCCACGAGCGTGCGGATCTGAAGCAGGCGCGGCGGCGCCGAGGCATAGACGGCTTCGGCGCCCGGCAGCGCCTGCGCATTGGCATAGGACGGGACGCCCGCAACCCCAGCACTGCCAAGAGCTGCCATGATCGCGCCTCGCCACAGCAGCGCGCGCACGGTGCCAACAAACGCTGATATCAATGGTGCCCCCGCAACACGTCGTCGACTGCCGACGTCGTGCGCCCACGATCGATCAATCCGGCGGTCCGGCCAATATCGAAAACGGGCCTGCGATGCAACCGGCGCGCCGCGGCTGCGCCGGCCGGCTCAGCAATGCGGCACGTTCGGCGGACACCGCTTGCCCGGGGCCTGCGGCGGAGCAGGTCGCGGCGGTGGTGCAGCCGGTCTCGCCATCGGCGGCGGTGCGGCGGGCCGCGCCATCGCGGCCACCGGCGGCGGGCTTGGACGTGCCATCTGCGGCGGCGGGCTCGGACGCGCCATTGGCGGCGGCGGAGCCGGCCGCATCATCGGCGGCGGAGCGGGCCGGGCCATCGGGGGCGGCGCCGGCCGGGCCATTTGTGGCGGAGGAGCTGGGCGCATCACAGGCGGCGGCGCGGGCCGCGCCGGCGCCGCTCGAAGCACGGGCGCAGCCGGCGGCCGTGGCGGCGGCGGACTCGGCCGCGCAGCCGTCGGCGGCGCTGCGCGATGCTGGATCTGGTCGGGCACGGCCGGCTGCAGCCGCGGTCGCGCGTCCGGTGCGTGTGGAATGGCCGCCGGCGCAACCGGGCGAGGAGCCACCGCCGCGGGAGGCGCGGCGGGTACGCCGGGCGGCGTGCGGTTCGCCCGCATGTCCGGTCGGATCGCAGGCGTCTGCACCGCAGCGGGAAGCCCCGGCGCGCCACGTTGGCCCGGCACCGGAAGCGCATTCGCGTTTGGCGGGCCCTGCCCCGGCCGGCCGGCCTGATTTGGAAGCGCAGCCTGCGGAACGCCAGCAGGCAACGGTCCGCCCGGTCCGGCGGGTCGCGCGGCAGGATTGGCGACCGGTGCGGGCGGCGGCACCTTGCCCTGCTGGATCAGGGTCGCGCGCTGCATTACCGCGGGCGGCAATGCCGGCGCCGGCGCCACGGCCGGCTGGGTTGTCGCAGCGGGACCGGTGGACATCGGACCGGCAGGTGCGGGACGATTGATCACGGTGTTGATGACCGCGGTGTTGTGGATGTTCTGGTAGATGATGTTGTTCGGCGGCGGCGCAACGAAAGCCGGCGGCCGGACATAAACCGGGATCGGCACGAACACCGGCCGCGGCAGGATGAACAGGCCGACCGGCGCGAACGGCGGCGGCAGCTCCACGAACTCCGGCGGAGGCGGCGGCAGGATGTAGACCGGCGGCGGGGGCGGCGGCACGAAATCGAATTCGGGATCCGAGAACAGCAGCACCGGACGTTCGACATAGATCACCTCGTCGAGCGGCGGCGGCGGCACGTCATATTCGATCATCGCGAAGGTCGGCGGCGGCGCCGGCTGTGCCGACAACATCGCCAGCCGCCGCCGGGCGTCCTCGGCATGCGCGCCATAGGGATAGCGCTTCAGGTAGGACCAATAGGCCTCCGGGCTGTCGGTGCGAAACGTCCGTCGCCAGGTCAGCGCCTCGCGGCGAGCGGCGACGAGGGCGCGCACGCGCCGCGCCAGCGGGTCGCTCGGATAGGCGGCGATGAAATCCTCATAGCCCTGCAGCGTGTCGCGCTCCAGCGCCGCGGCATAGGCCTCCTGCACCGGCAGCTCGCGGATCGGGCGCGAGCGCAGCGCCGCGGTCTGCTCCGGCGAATCCGGCGTGACGGGCGCGTCCGGCGCCCGCTCGAAGAAGGTGAAGGCGGCCTGGATCTTCTGCGCATCCCACGGCACCTGCGCGCCCTTGGTCTCCTCGTTGACGCGCAGCCGCAGCCGGTCGAACACCTCCGGCAGCGACAGGCCGCCGGTGCGGATCATCTCCGCGAGCGAGCGCGCGTAGACGCCGTAGGCGCCGGTCTCGTTCGGCGCGATCGTGCCCGGCGCCGCATTGAAGGCGATCAGCATGTTGGCATCGGGCTCGACCAGCGCCAAGCCGCCGGCGATCGCCGGACCGCTGGCGATGAAGGGCTGCTGGCGGGCGGCATCGAGCACCACGACGCTGGCCTTCACCGGCGTCGCCGCAAGCTGGCGGATGTAGTCGCTGAGGCGCAGGCCTTCGGTCGGAATGTCGACGTCGCTGCCGATGTTGGCGTCGACGGGAAGAAAATAGTTCTCGCCGGCGAGCTGCATGCCGTAGCCGGCCAGATAGACCATTGCGACGGTGTTGGTGTCGGCTGACTGGGCCTTGTGAATGAAATCGCGAAAGCTCTTGCGCAGCGTGTCGGCATCGAGATCGCGCGCGCCGACCACATCGAAGCCCGCGGCCTGCAGCGTCTGCGCAATCAGGCCAGCATCGTTGGCCGCCGTGGCCAGCGGACCCTTGGCATAGGCCCCGTTGCCGATCACCAAGGCGATGCGCTTTTCGGCGCCGGGCTGCTGCGCTGCAGCAAGCCGCGGCAAGCCCGCCAAGGCGAGCAGGCAGAGCGAGACACTCAGGACGATCTTCGCGGTGATCTTGGCCAAGCGCATGGTTCAAGCCCCTTCGAGGCACCCGCCGCGGATTCAGCGGGAGAATGGCTGAACCGCGGTTGAACGGAGGCATGTCCGTACAGCCCACGCGCAGCTTTTTTGTTCCTCGTCCCCCCGTTCGACCAGCAAGATCGCCGAACGCAGCCGTTCCAGCGGAACGATCGCCCCGATTATAGCTGCTGCACGTCGACCACGCCGGTCACCGCCTTGATGGCACCTGCGATTTGTGGCGAAACCTTGAAGCGCCCCGGCAGCTTCATCTCCACCTCGGTTTCGAGGTCCAACATCATGACCAGCGACACCTCGCCTTCGCCTGCTGCTGCGCGGGGCGCCAATGGCGGCGCGGCACTCTTGGCGATGGCCCCGTTGCCATTGGCCGCGGCACCTTCCGGCCCCTGCAGGCGCTTGACGATGGAGTCGAGCGGCTTGGTGTCGCGCAGGAAGATGCGCAGGCCACGCTGCGTCTTGGCGGCGGCATCATCGAGCGGCTCGGCATGGAGCACGCGCGCGCGCACATCCTCGCCCTGCAGCTCGGCGCCGAGCTGAAGCAGCACCGCCGCGCCCGGCTCGAGCACGTCGCGATATTGTGCAAGGCCTTCGGAGAACAGCACCGCCTCGAAATGGCCTGTCGGATCCGACAGGCCCATGATGCCCATCTTGTTGCCGGTCTTGGTGCGCCGCTCCATGCGCGACACCACGGTGGCGGCGACCTTGCCCGCGGTCGCGCCGGTCTTCACTGCGCGCGAGAACTCGGCCCAGCTCTGGACGCGCAGGCGCTTCAGCGCCGCGGCGTAGTCGTCGAGCGGATGGCCCGACAGGAAGAAGCCGATCGCATCATATTCGCGCCGCAGACGCTCGGCCGGCAGCCAGTTCTCGATGTTGGGCAGGATGATCGCGGGCGCGTCGGCGGCGTTGCCGAACATGTCGTTCTGGCCCGAGGTCGCGGCCTCGTGGGCGCGCTGGCAGGCGGCGACGATGGCGTCGGCGCCGGCGAACACGCGCGCGCGGTTCTTGTCGAGCACGTCGAACGCACCGGCGGCAGCCAGCGTCTCGATGATGCGCTTGTTGATCGCGCGCGGATTGACGCGGGAGGCGAAGTCGGCGAGCGAGGTGAACGGCCCGCCCTTGTTGCGGGCCTCCACGATCATCTCGATCGCCTGCGGACCGACGCCCTTTAGGGCCGCCAGCGCGTAGAAGATGGTGTTGCCGCTGACCTCGAAGGTCGGCCCCGAGCGGTTGATCGACGGCGGCTCGACCTTGATGCCCAGGCGCTGCGCCTCGGTACGAAATTCCGAGAGCTTGTCGGTGTTGTTGAGATCGAGCGTCATCGACGCTGCGATGAACTCCACCGGATAATGCGCCTTCATGTAGGCGGTGTGGTAGGACACCAGCGCGTAGGCGGCCGCGTGCGACTTGTTGAAGCCGTAGTCGGCGAACTTGGCGAGCAGATCAAAGATCGTGTCGGCCTGGTCCTTCGGCACGCCGTTCTGGGTGGCGCCCTCGACGAAGCGGACACGCTGCTTGTCCATCTCGGCGCGGATCTTCTTGCCCATGGCGCGGCGCAGGAGGTCGGCTTCGCCGAGCGAATAGCCGGACATCTGCTGCGCGACCTGCATCACCTGCTCCTGGTAGATGATGACGCCGAAGGTCTCCTTCAGGATCGGCTCCAGGATCGGGTGCAGATATTCCGGCTCCTCCTCGCCGTGCTTGCGGGCGCAGTAGGTCGGGATGTTGGCCATCGGACCGGGACGATACAGCGCCACCAGCGCGATGATGTCCTCGAAGCGGTCCGGGCGCATGTCGATCAGCGCCCGCCGCATGCCCTGGCTTTCAACCTGGAACACGCCGACCACGTCGCCCCGCGCCAGCATCTGATAGCTCGGCGCGTCGTCGATCGGCAGAGTCGCGAGATCGACGTGGACGTCGCGCTGCTTCAGAAGCTTCACGGCGACGTCGAGCACGGTCAGCGTCTTCAGGCCGAGGAAGTCGAACTTGACGAGGCCGGCGGGCTCGACCCACTTCATGTTGAACTGGGTAACCGGCATGTCCGATTTCGGATCGCGATACATCGGCACCAGCTCGCTCAGCGGCCGGTCGCCGATGACGATGCCGGCGGCGTGGGTCGAGGCATGCCGCGTCAGGCCTTCGAGGCGCATCGCGATGTCGAAGGCGCGCGCCACCACCGGGTCCTCGTCGCGGAAGGCCTGCAGCTTCGGCTCGCCCTCGATCGCGGCGGCGAGCGTCACCGGCGCGGCCGGATTCTGCGGCACCAGCTTGGTGAGCTTGTCGACCTGGCCATAGGGCATCTGCAGCACACGGCCGACGTCGCGCAGCACGCCGCGCGCCTGCAGGGTGCCGAAGGTGATGATCTGCGCCACCTGGTCGCGGCCGTAGCGCTGCTGGACGTAGGAGATCACCTCGCCGCGGCGGTCCTGGCAGAAGTCGATGTCGAAGTCCGGCATCGAGACACGCTCGGGATTGAGGAAGCGCTCGAACAGCAGCGCGAACCGCATCGGATCGAGGTCGGTGATGGTCAAGACCCAGGCGACCAGGGAGCCGGCACCGGAGCCGCGACCCGGCCCGACCGGAATGCCGTGTGCCTTCGCCCATTTGATGAAGTCCGACACGATCAGGAAGTAGCCCGCGTACTTCATGCGCATGATGACGTCGAGCTCGAAGGCGAGCCGCTTCTGATAGTCCTCCTCGGTCATGCCCGGCGCCATGCCGTGCACCTTGAGGCGTCGCTCCAACCCCTCCTCCGCCTGTCGCTTCAGCTCGGCGGCCTCGGCGCTCGCGGCGTCCACGGCATCGCTGCCGGTGCCGGCGCCGACCGTGAAAAACGGCAGGATCGGCTTGCGCGTCCGCGGCCGGTACGAACAGCGCTCGGCGATCTCGACCGTCGAGGCCAAGGCCTCCGGAAGGTCGGCGAACAGCACCGCCATCTCGGCACGGGTCTTGAAGCGGTGATCCGGCGTCAGCTGCACGCGCTCGGTGTCGGCGACCAGATGGCCGCCGGCGATGCACAGCAGCGCATCATGCGCCTCGTAGTCGTCGGCGGTCGCGAAATACGGCTCGTTGGTCGCGACCAGCGGCAGGCCCTTGCCATAGGCGATATCGATCAGGCCGCCTTCGACGCGGCGCTCGCGGTCGACCCCGTGGCGCTGCAGCTCGATGTAGAGGCGGTCGCCGAACAGGCTTGCCAGCCGCTCGCAGCGCTGCGTCGCAAGTGCCGCCATGTCGTGCTGGATCGCGAGCGAGATCGGCCCATCGGGCCCGCCGGTGAGCGCAATCAGACCATCGACACCCTCGTTCAGCCACTCGAACTTGATGTGCGGCGCCTGATGCGTCGGCGTGTCCAGGAAGGCGCGCGAGTTCAGCCGCATCAGGTGGCGGTAGCCCTCCTCGCGTGCGGCCAGCAGGACGATTCGCGAGGGCTGCGCGACCGCACCGGCATTGCGGGCATTCGGGTCCATGTCGCCGAAATCGATGGCGAGCTCGCAGCCGGCGATCGGCTGGATGCCATAGCTCGCCATCTTGTCGGAGAATTCGAGCGCACCGAACATGTTGTCGGTGTCGGTCAGCGCCAGCGCGGGCTGGCGATCGGCCTTGGCGAGCTCGCCGAGCTTGCCGATCTTGATCGAGCCCTTCAGCAGCGAATAGGCGGAGTGAACGTGGAGATGGACGAATCCGGCGCTGGACATGCTCGCTTTGCAACTTCCTGGGGCTTTTCCGAGATCGATCACGGTGTCGGGCCGGCTTCCGGGCTTGCTCGGGTCACGACCCGGCGCCATGCCCTATCTCCCGACCGACTCGCTCCGCATCATATCGGAGGCCCTCCGGCGAGTCCGGCGCCCTCGCCTGCCTTGTCCCCAGTCGCTGCGCTCGGAAAACTAAAGCTGTGGAATGATTTGCGCCCAGAGCGCGATCATGCCGACGAACAGCGTGATCGACGCCAGCGCGGCGGCTTCTTGAACGAAAACCTTCAGCATCGGGACCTCCCTGAGTCAGAACATATGAAGAACAATGTTCCTTTTCTGTTCTCAGGTCAAGCGCGCTGATCGACCCGTTGCCGCGCCCGCGCCGCAGATGGTTAATCCGGCCCACAAACAAGAAGCCCCGGCGCGAACGCCGGGGCTTTGCAATCCGCCGATCGTGCGCGGATCGACTCAGTACCGCGTCGCGATCGGGCCGCCGAAGCGGTAGTTCAGGCGGGCGGTGAACAGATCGACGTCCTGCTTGATGCTGTCGGAGCCGAGCGCACCGAAGCTGACGGTCTGGCGATCCATGAACAGATGGTCGTACTCGACGCCCAGCGACCAGTTCGGCGCGAAGCCGTATTCGAGGCCGGCACCGACCACGCCGCCCCAGCGCGTGTCGTCGTTGGAGGCGAGGAACGCGCCGGTCGCCGCGTTGGTGATCGTGTACTTGTTGCTGGTCACGGCCGCGCCGCCCTTGGCGTAGAGCAGCACGTTGTTGATGGCATAGCCGACCTGGCCGGTGAACAGGCCGAACGCATCGGTCTTGGTGCGGTTACGCGTTCCGAACAGCGCGCTCTGATTGTCGCCGGTGAGGTCGGCCCAATTGCCCTGCGCCTCGACGCCGAACACGATCTGGCCCATCTGCCAGCGATAGCCGACCTGGCCACCGACGGTGCCGCCGGATGCATCATGCGAACCCTCGCGGCCGCCGCCGACCAGATCCCAGGTGTTCTCGCTCCAGCCGCCGCCACCGTTCACGCCGATGTAGAAGCCGCTCCAGTCATAGATCGCAGCCATCACCGGCGGCGGTGCCTTCGTGTAGGGACGCGCAGCGAGATCCGCGGCAAGCGCCGGCGAGGCCAGCACCACGAGCGCCGTCGTCGTCAACAGAAGTTTCTTCATCACAGGTCCAGTCTCGTCTCATTTGGCCCCCAGGCCAGCCGCATCTCTTAACGATCTGCGCCACAATTGCTGTAGCCGCTCGGTCACAGCTCGCTGCTGAAAGGCCACGAGACATGTTGGGAAATTAATCTTTAATCACAGTGTGTTGATGGAACTTTCCAGCTTGCAATCGAGGGCCGACCGACTACACACGCGTGAGGGCCGTCGCGCCGGTGCTTCGCCATGAAGCACGCGCGTTCTGGTCATCAAGGAATGAAGGGAGATCGTTGATGCGTGAGGTTTTATTTGCGGCCCTGGCTGCAGCCGGCCTCGTGGTCGCAACCCATGCGCCGGCTCACGCCGTCGGTGTCAGGCATGCGTTCTGTCTGCAGGGTGATGAGTTTCCGGGCTTGAGCCACTGTACCTTCGACACTTACGCGCAATGCCAGGCGACGGCGTCGGGACGCCTGCTGAACTGCATCGCGAATCCCTATTTCGCCGGCGTCAGCAATGACCCGCGCGCGACGCCCTATCCGTATCCGCACAGGCAACGGATCAAGCCGCGTCCGCCGGCGCCAAATCCCTACGCGCCGTTCCCCAACCCATTCGTGTTCGAAGAGGACTGACCCGTCCCCCACCTTCGACGCAGCGAGCTATCGTTTCAGGCCATACCATCGAAGGTTCGTCGAAGCCGTGGCTCCGACGAACCGAAGCAATCGATGATGTCGTTGCGTCAGCGCATCATCCCGAAACCCGGACCGAACTTGTAGTTCAGCTTCACGAGCCCGATGTCGACATCCTGCTTGATGCGATGAGTCATCGCGGGCGCGCCGGCCGCGGCGACGAAGTTCAGGTTCTTGTTACCCAGGAAGATGTGGTCGTACTCGACGCCGACCGACCAGTTCGGCGCGAAGCCATATTCGAGGCCGGCACCGATCGTGCCACCCCAACGCGTGGTGTTGGCGCGATCGAGCATCACGTTGGTGCCCGTGGTGAAGGTGTCGTAGCGATCGCCGACGACCGCGGCACCGCCCTTGATATAGCCGAGAATGTTGTCGAAGGCATAGCCGACCTGGCCGGTGAACAGGCCGAAGCCGTTGGTGCGTGAACGGTCGCTGACATTGGGAAGAATCAGGTTGCGATTCGTGCCTTTGAAATTCGCCCAGTCGCCCTGCGCCTCGACGCCGAACACCCAATTGGCCATCTGATAGCGGTAGCCGACCTGGCCGCCGACGGCCGCGCCGCCGCCGCCGGAGCAGCCTTCGCGGTTGGCTGCCGGGTTCACCGCCACACCGGCGTTCGAAACCAGATTCCAGCAATCCCGACTGGAACCTCCGCCGGCGTTGAAGCCGACATAGAAGCCGCTCCAGTCATACACCGTCGCCACGACGGCGGGCGGCGCCTTGGTGTACGGCCCCTTCTTCATTGGAAGATCAGCTGCGAATGCAGACGTCGCCGCGGCGATTGCGCCGAGCCCCACCGTTGCGCCGAAAAGCGTCTTCATCATCGAACTCCGTAGCTTCTGTCCCAAAGTCCCCAGGCCCTCTGGTTTCGTGCGAAAAACATGCAGCGCGACGAAGCGATCCTGCCACCCGCATTCGCTCCGCCGACATCAACCGATGTGCAGATCAGAACCATTCTTTCCGGCTTTTATGGGATTGGGCGCAAAGGCCTGTTTTCCAAGGCTTTGCCCGCAACATGAACAAACAACTAATAAGATGTAAGGAGGAGTCGTGGCCGGCGTCCATCCATGGCCACAATACGCGCGACGGCAAAATCGTGATCGGGAAACTCCCGGTCACGGAACGAACCCTGTCACGTCTCAGTCGTGAATTCTTCAGGGCAGCACGACGAGTCTTGCGAATGCGTAGCATCATCATGCGCAAAGCGGACGAATGTGTGGTACTTCCCGGCCCATGCTGAACGCACGCTCGTCCGGAGCGGCATCGTCATCACGTGTAGTAGATCGCCAATTTCAGCGCGGGATCGTCATTGGACTGGAAGGTCGCGTATCGCAGCCTCACGCGGCCCTTCTTCGGATGCTCGAGCAGCTTCTCGCCGGCAGCAAGCGCATTGACGTCGTGCGCCGCCCACAGGCCGTCGAACTCGCGGCTGCCGCGCCGCAGCCGCGCGATCAGATCGACGAAGGCGGGATCGCCCGCCCACAGATCGTAGGTCGCGCGAAACTGCGCGACCATGCGTTGCGCCAGCTCCTTCCATTGCGCGCCGAACAGCCGGCGCACGCCGGGCTTGCACAGCATCAGCACCAACGTGTTGCGCTCATCGTCGGCGAGTTGCGAGAAGCCGAAGATCTCGTCCGCCGCGGCATTCCAGGCCAGCACATCCCATCGCCGTCCGGAGATGTAGGCCGGCTGGTTCAGACCCTGCACGAGCTCGCGCAGCCGGACCGGCACCTGCTCGCGCACGAACGGCTTGCGCGCAGGATCGCGCACCAGCGCCTTGAGATGAGCATGCTCGGTTCGGCTCAGGCGCAGGGCGCGCGCCAGCGCATCGATGGTCGAGGAGGACGGCTTCACGGCCCGGCCCTGCTCGATTCGGATGTACCAGTCGACGCCGATGCCAGCGAGCTCGGCCACTTCCTCCCGTCGCAGCCCTGCGGTGCGTCGCCGCCGCCCGGCCGCGAGTCCGACCGCTTGCGGCGTCAGCTTCTCGCGCCGCGAGCGCAGGAAGTTGCCGAGCTCGGCATGTCGCGGATCACTCATGTGCTGGATCCCTCATGGTTCGCTCCCGCGGGAGGTGTGGCCAGCGTGGGCTTGCCTAATCCCAGGATAATACCAGGCCTTCCTGCGCGGAGCATAGACCGGCAGGCTGGAGCCTCGCCACCGCGAAAATGGAGAAGGACCATGAAGGCCGCCGTGCTCAAACGATTTGGATCGCCGCTCGAGATCGAGCATGTCGAAGACCCCGTGCTCGGCACCGGCGAAATCATCGTCGACATCGCCGCGGCCGGCGTGCTGTCCTATGCGAATGAAGTGTTCAGCGGCGAACGGAAGTACCTGCTGGACCTGCCGGTGATCCCCGGCACCGGAGGGGTCGGCCGGGTCAGCGCCCTCGGCCCCGACGCGACGCATCTCGCCATCGGCGACTGGGTGTTCTGCGATCCAACCGTGCGCTCGCGTGACGCAGCCTTCGCCCCCGACATCACCCTGCAGGGCTTGAGCGCGCGCGGACCGGGCGGGCTGAGGCTGCAACAATATTTCCGGCACGGCTCGTTTGCCGAACGGATGCGCGTGCCGACGGAGAACTCCAAGCCGATCGGGGCCATCGACACTGATGACGCTGCGCGCTGGTGCGCGCTCGGCACCCTGCTCGTGCCCTATGGCGGCTTTATTGCCGCCAATCTGCACGCGGGCGAGACCGTCCTGGTCAGCGGCGCCACCGGCAGGTTCGGCAGCGCCGCGGTCGCGGTGGCGCTTGCCATGGGCGCCGCTGCGGTCGTGGCGCCCGGCCGCAACGAGGTCATGCTGGCGGAGCTGAAGCGCCGGTTCGGATCCCGCGTCCATCCGGTCAGGCTCTCGGGCGACGAGGGCGAGGACATCGCACGCATGAAGCGCGCGGCGCCGCGCCCGATCGACTGCGTGCTCGACATCATGCCGCCGTCGGTCACCGCCCAGGTCGTGCGGTCGGCCGTGATGACCGTGCGTCCCTATGGGCGCGTGGTGCTGATGGGCGGCGTCGGGATGCTGGGCGGAGCCGGGCTCGAGCTGCCCTATCCCTGGATCATGCGCGAGTGCGTCACGATCCACGGCGTCTGGATGTACCCGCCAAGCGCGACGGTCAGGATGGTGGAGCTGATCAGGGCCGGGCTGCTCGACCTTGCGCAGTTCGAGCCGACCTGTTTCGACCTCGATCATGCCAACGACGCGGTCGCCCATGCCGCCGCCCATCGCGAGCCGTTCAAGATGACGGTGATCAGGCCCTGACTGCGGCCGGACTCAGTCGAGCTCGACGACCTTGCCGCCGACGATGGAGACGCGCCGGTCCATGCGGCCCGCCAGCTCCATGTTGTGGGTCGCGATCAGCATCGCGACCCGCGTCGCCTTCACGAGCTGCATCAGCGCGTGAAAGACGTGATCGGCGGTGCCAGGATCGAGATTGCCGGTCGGCTCGTCCGCCAGCAGCGCACGCGGCGCATTGGCGACCGCACGCGCGATCGCGACGCGTTGCTGCTCGCCGCCGGAGAGCTCGGCCGGACGGTGCTTGATGCGCTCGCCGAGCCCGAGATAGGCCAGGATCTCGGTCGCCCGCTTCACGGTCTCCGACCGCTTGAGGCCGCGGATCATCTGCGGCAGCATCACGTTCTCCAGCGCCGTGAACTCCGGCAGCAGCCGGTGCGACTGGTAGACGAAACCGATATCGGTCCTGCGCATCTGGGTGCGCTCGATGTCGGTGAGCTGCGACGTCGGCACGCCCCCGACATAGACCTCGCCCTCGTCGGGGCTCTCGAGGAGGCCCGCGATGTGCAGCAATGTCGACTTGCCCGAGCCCGACGGCGCCACCAGCGCCACCGACTGCCCCGCCCACAACGCCAGCTTGGCGCCGTCCAGGATGGTCAGCTGCTGCTCGCCCTGCATGTACCGCCGCTTGATCTCGTGGAGATAAACGACCGGCACATCCTCTGCCCCCTGCTCTTCCATCAGCGCCTCACTCGTAGCGAAGCGCTTCGACCGGGTCTAATCGGGCCGCGCGCCATGATGGATAGAGCGTAGCCAGGAAAGACAGGGTCAAGGCCATGATCAGAACGGCCGCGGTCTCGCCGGCATCGATCTCAGCCGGCAGCTTCGACAGGAAATAGAGCTCATTGGGAAACAGATCGGTGCTCGTCAGCCAGGACAGAAACTTCCTGATCGAATCGATATTCATCGAGATCAGGAGGCCGACGACGAATCCGGTGAGCGTGCCGACCACCCCGATCGAGGCGCCGGTGATCAGGAATATCCGCATGATCGCCCCCTGCGAAGCCCCCATGGTGCGCAGCACGGCGATGTCCTGGCCCTTGTCCTTGACCAGCATGATCAGTCCCGAAACGATGTTGAGCGCCGCGACCAGGACGATCAAGGTCAGGATCAGGAACATCACGTTACGCTCGACCTGCAACGCATTGAAGAAGGTCGAGTTGCGCTGGCGCCAGTCGACGAGAAAGATGGGTCGGCCGGCCGCCTCGGTCACCGTCTTGCGAAACTCCTCCACCTTGTCGGGATTGCTGGTGAAGATCTCGATCGCGGTGACGTCGTTGTTGCGATTGAAATAGGCCTGCGCTTCGGCCAGCGGCATGAAGACGAAGCTGGCGTCGTATTCCGACATCCCGATCTCGAACACCGCCGCGATCTTGTAGGGCTTGATGCGCGGCGTGGTGCCCATCGGCGTCACGGCGCCCTTTGGGGCGACCAGGGTGATGCTGTCGCCGGCATGCAGCGACAGCTGGTCCGCGAGCCGGCGCCCGATCGCCACGCCCTGCCCCTCGTCGAAACCTTCCAGCGAGCCCTGCTTGATGTTCTTGGCGATCGACGTCAGGTTCGTGAGGTCCTGCGCGCGAATGCCGCGGATGAACACGCCTGACGCATTGAATGGCGACGAGCCCAGACCCTGTCCGTCAACCACCGGCGCGGCAAGGCGGATGCCCTGCACCTGCGCAATCCGCTCGGAGACGTCCTTCCAGTCGGTGAGCGGCGACTCCAGCGGCTGCACCAGCAGATGCCCGTTCAGACCGAGGATCTTGTCGAGCAGCTCCTTGCGGAAGCCATTCATCACCGCCATCACGATGATCAGGGTGGCAACGCCGAGCATGATGCCGAGGAAGGAGAACCCGGCGATGACGGAGATGAACCCCTCCCGGCGGCGCGCACGCAAATAGCGCCCCGACAGCATCCACTCGAAGGGAGCGAAGGGGGTGGTGGTCTGCACCGGTTCGGTCATGGCGTCATCCATTGTGCGATCATCCCATGATTCGGGCCGAATGTGGCCGGATTGGCCTGAAGGGACGGGCAGCCCCGGTGGATAATCCGATGATCGAACGCGCGTCTCAGCCAGCCAATGTTCCGCCGCCGAGCCGTGCCACGACGTCCGCGGGGGACATCATCTGGCGGGCGCCGTCGCTGCGGGTCTTCACCTCAACCTTGCCCTCGGCAAGGCCCTTGGGGCCGACCATGATCTGCCAGGGGACGCCGATGAGGTCGGCCGTGGCAAACTTGCCGCCGGCGCGCTGCTCGGTGTCGTCGTAGAGCACGTCGACCCCCTTGGCGAGGAGATCGCGATAGAGCTGCTCGCAGGCAGCATCGGTGTCGGAGCCGCCCTGCTTCAGGTTGAGGATCACGGCGCGGAACGGGGCGACCTCCTCCGGCCATCTGATGCCGGCGTCGTCGTGGCAGGCCTCGATGATCGCACCAGCCAGCCGTGACACGCCGACGCCATAGGAGCCGCCGTGGATGGCCACCTCCGCCCCATCGGGGCCCGCGACCAGCGCCTTCATCGGCTCGGAATATTTGGTGCCGAAATAGAAGATCTGGCCGACCTCGATGCCGCGGGTATGGACCCGCCGCTCAGCCGGCACCTCGGCTTCGAAGCGAGCGGCGTCATGGACGTCCTCGGTCGCCGCATAGAGCGACGTCCATTGCTTGATGATCGGCGTCAGGTCGCCGTCATAGTCGACGGAGGCCGGAGGGATCGGCAGGTCGAGCACATTGCGGTCGCAGTAGACGCCGGATTCACCGGTCTCCGCGAGCACGATGAACTCATGGCTGAGATCGCCCCCGATCGGACCGGTCTCGGCGCGCATCGGGATGCCCTTCAGGCCCATCCGCGCAAAGGTGCGCAGATAGGCGACGAACATCTTGTTGTAGGCGCGCCGCGCGCCGGCCTCGTCGAGGTCGAACGAATAGGCGTCCTTCATCAGGAATTCGCGGCCGCGCATCACGCCGAAGCGGGGACGCTGCTCGTCGCGGAATTTCCATTGGATATGATAGAGATTGAGCGGCAGGTTACGGTAGGACTTCACATAGGCACGGAAGATCTCCGTGATCATTTCCTCGTTGGTCGGCCCGTACAGCAACTCACGCTTGTGGCGGTCGCTGATGCGCAGCATCTCCGGACCGTAGGCATCGTAGCGGCCGCTCTCGCGCCAGAGGTCGGCGAGCTGCAGGGTCGGCATCAACAGCTCCAGCGCACCGGCGCGGTTCTGCTCCTCGCGCACGATCTGCTCGATCTTCTTCAGCACCTTGAAGCCCAGCGGCAGCCAGGCATAGATCCCGGCCGCCTCCTGCCGCAGCATGCCGGCGCGCAGCATCAACCGGTGCGAGACGATCTCGGCTTCCTTCGGATTTTCTTTCAGAATGGGCAGGAAAAACCGCGACAGACGCATGGGCGAGGCCTTCGAGATTCGGTTCGGGCTGGCGCAGTCAAACCGGATCAGGCGGCAAAACACAAGGCTGGGTTTGAGAAAAAGCGGCTAAGCCGCCGGATTCCCAGTCAATTTACCGGTTTCCCTGAAGTGGAGGATGAACCCCGCCGCGGCGCCATCTCAAGGCTGGTCGCGGCGCGGCCAGCCTTGATCCCCTCGCCCGGACCGTCCTAGCGCGACCGTCCCTGCTCCGAGGACCATTTGTCGAGATCGCTGATCTCGGCGCTGCCTTCGATGGTCGAGACGACGCCCTCGCGGGTCACGAGCATCGTGCGCGGAATGTCGCCCTGCCAGGACGGATCGATCTCGAACCGGAGGCGCTCCACATAGCCGTCGGCGAAAATGAAGTTCTCCGCCGTGGAGAGACCGGCCTTGTCCAGCATGGCCTGGGTCGCGGCATTCAGATTGGGCACGAGGTCGGCGCTGACGGTGACCACGTCGATCTCGGGATGATCGAACATGAACTTGCCGAGCTGCGGCAGCTCGATCTTGCAGGGGCCGCAGGTGACGCCCCAGAAATGGATCAGGGTCGGACGACCCGCATGGGCCCGCAGCACCTCGTGCCAGGTGCCGCGCTCGAACGGTTTCAGCGATGATGGAGCTGCAGTGCTCGACGCGGTCAAGGCGACGAGGCCAAAGATCGCAAGGGCTGCGAATGCGCGTTTCATGACTCATCTCCAATCGGCTGCAACCGATAGCCGTCCGACTTGGTCATCCAGGACAGGAAGATCTGCCTGCCACGGGCGACCAGCAGCGGGTGATCCGACGCATTGTCCGTGCTGGCAACGGCGCGCGGCTTCGACCACGTCTCGCCATCGTCCCGCGATTGCATTCCCATCACCGTGGTCCGCTCGCCGTCGAACTCCTTCCACACCAGCGTTGTGCTGTCCTGGGTCGCGAGCACATAGGGCCGCGTGGGATTGCGATCGGCCTGACCGATCGACATGGGCTCCGAGAACGTTCGGCCACCGTCGCGCGAATGCGCATAGAACAGCCCCTTGCGAGCCTTGCCGTTGGTGAACCAGGCGACGTGATAGGTGCCGGTCGGCGCCACGGCCAGGCTCGGCCCTTGATGCGGGCAGGCCTTGATCTGCCAATCGTCGGTGCTGACCCGGTAGACCTCGCCGGGCGTGCCGAGATCACTGAACGTGATCACGGCATGGTCGCGCACGCTGCCATCGAAAATGTTGCGGAACATCACGACCGGACGACCCGGCCCCGCGAACGCAAGCCCGAGCCGGCAACATTCGCAGGTGTTGTCCTGGGCGAGCGTCGCTTCGGCATAGGTGGCACCGCCATCGCGCGACGACGAGAAGAACAGCCCTGCGCCCTCATAGGAACGCCCGGCGGCCTTCGCCGGCGCCCGGTTGCGCTTGTCGAGCCAGGCCACGAAGACGGTGCCATCCTGGTCCAAAGCCAGCGCCTCGAAGCGCTGGCTTTCGTTGCTGGCCGTGATCGGGCGAACCGCTGCGAAGCTTTTGCCGCCGTCCTCCGACCTGGAGTACAGCACCTGCCCGTTGAAGGCTTGGTCGCGGAAAATCGAGAACGCGACCGCAACCGCGCCCTTGCCATCGACCACCAGCTTCGGCCGAGCATCGGGCCCCCAGTCGAGGTTGAGCTGCTGCTCGGTGACCGGCACGGTGGCGGAATATGACTTCCCGCCATCGGCCGAGCTCGCCACCGAGATCCGTCCTCCGGCCATCCAAACGAGCCAGAGCTTGCCGTCGCCAGCGAAGAACGGCGTCACCTTGGTTGCGCATCGGAGCTCAGTGCCCTCGCATGCTGCCTCCGCCCCATGCTGGTGCGCCATCTGGGCTTGGGCGGTGAGCGGACAAAGCACGGCGATCGCCAGCCCGACGAGCCCGCTCCGAAGCTGTGCGATCCTTGTCATTTCGGTCCTCATCGGAATGCCACCTTCATGCCGGCCAAAAAGGCGCGCGGTGAGCCGGCGTAGATCGTCCCGGTGCCGGCCAGTCCCTGCACGCCGGCGCCCGTCACCGTATTCTGCAGGTTGTTTGCGGAGGCGATGTAGGTGCGGTCGAACACATTGCGGACCTCGAAGAAGACGTTCATCGACTTGAACGTATCCGAGGCAAGCTCGGTCTTGTAGTGGACGTTCAGATTGACGAGCTCATAGCCCGGTGCCTTCAGCAGATTGGCGTTGTCCATATAGAAGGAATCCTTCCACTGGACCTCGACGAAGGCACCAAGCCCCGCGAGCCTCCCGCTATGGTGATCGTATCCGAGCCGTGCGGTCAGCTCGTTCGGCGAGATGCCGGGAATCTTGTTGCCAACGCGGTTGAAGCTGAACAGCTTCGAGCCGCCCGCAAGGTTCTCGGTATATTCAGTGTAGACTTGGTCGAGGTAGGTGTAGGCAGTGGTGAACCGCCAGCCCGGCAGGAACCGCCAATCGGCCGCCAATTCGACGCCGCGATGCTCCGAGCGCGGTGCGTTGAAGGTGTAGGAGGTGTTCTGCGTCCCCGTGACGGCCTGGGTGACGATCTCGTTGCGGAAGAACTCGTAGAAGCCCGTCGCGCTGAGGGTCAGAGACCGGTTCGGCGTCCAGTCGAAACCCACGTCGTAGCCCAGATTGGTCTGCGACTTCAGTTGGGTGTTGTTGCCGAAATCGCCGGTTGGCAACACGAACAGGTTCGAGACCTGCGGCGTGCCATAGCCGGTGGCAACGCGGGCGCGCAGCAGCCAGTCGCTGTTCACGCGGTAGAGCAGCGCCAGCTCGGGAGCGAGATTGTCGAACTGCCGGTCCGCCGTCGTGATCGTCGTCGTTGTCGTCGCGCCGTAGGTATAGGCGGTGTTCACGCCGCGCAGATGGGTACGCTCCCAGCCGAGACCGGCCACCGCCGTCAGTGCCGCTGTCAGCTTGAGCTCCTCGCGCGCCCGCAGGCCGTAGTTGGTGGTCTCGCTCCAGGTGTTGGCCGAGAGGCCGCCGAGCGCCGCGTTGCCGCCGGGCACGACGAAGCGCGTATCTCCGGACGCGGTCAGCGTGTTGTAGAATGCCCCGAAGAAGGCGGTCGATTCCAGCCCGAAGATCTCACCCCGCCTGGTGATGTCGCTCATGTAGTTGTAGGACGGATAATCGCCGATCGCACTGGTCGAGCCGGTCGGCTGGCTGATGTTGCGGTCGTCGAACACGAACTGGTTGCGCCAGCTCGTGTTGTTGTCGAAGTCGTGCTCCCAGCGCCCGCCCACGATGGTGCGGCGGTCGTTACGGCCGAGCCCGGCTTGCAGCGCGGTCTCCTGGTCCACCCCGCCGAGCGTATTGAGGCCGTTCTTGTTGAGCCCGACGGTCGCGCAGCCGGCTGCTCTGGACGCCCAGGTGGTGCAGCCCTGCTGGTACGGGTTTTGATAGTATTGGCTCAGCGTGTAACGGAGCGGCAGCCGCGTGACCAAGTCGTTGTTGATGATCTTGACCGTGAAGCGGTCGTCGGGCGTCACCTTGTAGGTGCCGAGGAAGTTGACGGTCTGGGTGTTGAACCAGCTGTTGCCGAGATAGCCGTCGCCGCGGACGTCGCTGGTGAACAGCGAGCCCTCGAAATTACCGACCTTCTTGCCGAACGTCATGTAGTTGCTGAGATAGCCGAAGCTGCCGCCTTCGCTGCCGATCTCCGCGCCATCGATGCTGCCGCCCGGGCGGGTGCGGAAGTTGATCGCACCTCCGGTCGCGTAATTGCCGTAGAGCGCCGAGGACGGCCCGCGGATCACGTCGACCGCACCGTAGGCGTGGGGATCGATCAGGTCGCTGCGCGACAGCCCGTCCGGCTGCGTGACGGGAAAGCCGTCCTCGAACAGCGCGATGTTGCGGATGCCGAAGCCGTTGCGGGCATTGGAGCCGCGGATCGAGATGCCGAGATCGCGCGGTCCGTTGCCCTGCTTGAGCGAGACGCCGGGGCTTTCGCGCAGGATGTCGCCGACGGAAAACGCAGGCCGGTCATCGTAGCGGCTGCGGTCGATCGTGGCCGCGGTCTGGCCGGACGGCGACTGGCTGAGCTGGCTGCGAGCGGCGCCGGCACCCGAGGCTGGGTCGGACACCGCTCCTCCCTGCCCGGAGCTGCTGGCCACGGATGCGGCAGGCGGCTTCGGCACGTGAGTGCGGACGGATGTTGCCTGCGCGATCGGCTTGCGCACGGCCCGTTGTGGCGCGGCGCGTGGCGCGTCGACGGTGACGGACGGCAATTCCTTCTCGGTCTCGGCGCGCGCGATCGTGGCCGATTGCAGCAGCATGAGCTGCAGGGCGAGCACGCTCACACCACCAAGGGCATGACGACGGAACATGTTTGACTTCCCCGATGCCGGCTGCACGGCCGGTCTTCCTGGTTCAGAACGGATTGGCGCGCTGCTGCGGCGCCGATGACGATTTCTGTGCTCAGGAAAGGAAGGGAGGTCCTCTTGGTTGCGCCTGTGCCCGGGCGAGCAGATGAACGAGGCGGAGCTCGCGCGCAGTCCAGACGATGGACGCCGTCAGACGCAGCGGAGCCGCATCGAATGGCGCGGGCGGCGCATCGAGCGCCGCGGCAGCGTGCAGCACGCAGCACATGACGCAGTCGAGGCCGCAGGCGGTGCGGTCGGTATCGCCATTCGATGGCGCCGCATCCGTCTCGGCATGACAGATCACCACCCCGCCAAACGGATCGGCCGTCGCGATCGTCACAGCCGTCATGGCGGACGCCGCCACTGGCGCTAGCACCTGCAACAGCATTGCTAGCAGAGCGACCGGCAGATATCGGCCGAGCTTTCGACGGAAGCGGGCGGCAGGCCCCCGAGCACGGCCGACCGCCACCAGCCGGCTCGCGAGCGAACCGGCTGTCATGGCAGCGTTCACCACCCGTTGCATCGAGGCCGGCCTCTCCGTCGGAGTCGCAGTGCGCCCGGCCTACATCTTCATGCCGGAATGATCGTGCTGCTTCATCATGCTGCCGCCCTCTCCGCCCGGCCCCTTGGCGCCGACCGCCTGCACCTCGAGCGTCACGGCGACCTTGCCGGCCTTCTCGAACTCCAGCGTGACCGGCAGCTTGTCGCCCTGCTTCAGCGGGCTCTTCAGATCCATCAGCATCAGGTGATAGCCGCCCGGCGCCAGCGCGACGGTCTTGCCCGGCTCGATCGTGAGTCCCTTATCCAGCGGACGCATGGTCATGACGCCGTTGGTGACGGCCATCTCGTGAATCTCGACTCGCCCGGCGACGTCGCCCGTCACTGCGACGAGGCGGTCCGGCGCGCTGCCCTTGTTCTCGATGGTCAGATAGCCGGCGCCTGTCTTGGCGCCGCCCGGCGTGGCGCGGCTCCATGGCTGGGTGATGACGAGGTCACCGGCCTTCACGTCCGCGGCGAAGGCGGCAGAAGATCCGCCCAACAGGAGAGCGAATGCAAGCAGAGAGCGTCCGAGGAAGGTCATGTCGGTTATCCTTTTCTTGGCGGCAATGCGCCAGCAGCTCGATCGATCGGCACGTGTCCGCGCGCCAGTTACGGCCGAGCAGACAACGCACGGTGGTTATGCGATTTGGGAGATAAGGGCCGCACAGCAGCCAGCGCGTCACGCTGCGGGCGGAGCCCTTGCCTGCGCGTTCGAGAAGGCCTTGGTGATCCGGCCGGCCGGATCACCGGCGCGCCACACGACCTCGCCCGATTCCCGTTGCGGCGTGGCGATGGCGGACAGCTCCGGCCCATCCAGCGTGACCGGCTGCGCCAGGCAGCACAGCGAACAGCCGTGGAGCGCGAGCTTCGCCGGCGACTCATCGTCCACCGACTGGGAACCAGACTGGCTGTGGCAGATTTCGAGGCCGCGCAGCGGGTCAGCTGCGGCTGAAGCCGCCGCCCAGGCAGCACCGATCGGCGCCAGGATCTGCACCATCAGTGCGATCAGCATGATCGGGAGAAACGCCTGCAGCCGCTGCCGCATCAAAGCCTGCCAAATGAACTGAATTCTTCTGCCCGAGCGAACGCCAGGAGTCGAGGTCGGACAAGGCACAGTCGGCACATTTCGCCAGCGGTCGTTGATTAAGAACAATCCCGCCGCAACCGATGGGCCGACCGCTTTCACGGTAATTCAGCACCCATCACGAGAAAACACGAAAATAAAACTCGTCAATTGCAAGCACTTACCGATCATTTCAGAGAGTGCGCGAATTTTGAACAATCGTTGCCGAAAAGGATGACAAACGCAAAAAGATCGTCTACGAATTTGGGCCTCAGGCTAACGCTTGCGGAAGTCTGGTGGTCCAAGTCTCGGGAGGAGCCCTGGCGCGCAACAAGCAGCGTCACCCCGCTTAACAAGATCAAATCTGAACTTGCGGGATATCTAAAGGGTCGACACAATTTCCGAGCAGGGCCCGCTGCCCTGCTCTATTTTTTTGCAGTCGTCGCAGCGCGCCACAATATTTCCCGTTAACGGTATCGCGGGCCGGATGAACGCCGCCTGAACACGCAATCACATCAGGCCACCGCAGCCGTCGCAAAGCGCTCCAATGGAGCACGCCACCGCGCCTTGGCCGCTGGCCAGGGCAGTGTCACCGACAGCGGCTCGCGGCCGGTCACGGTCCAGCGCAGCACACCATCATCGATCGCGAGAATGCCCGCCGCCTCGGCCGGATCGCCCGAGATGAACGTCTCGGTCAACGACTGCAAGGTCAGATGCGGTGTGCCATCGACCGTCGTCAGCGTATTCCAATGAACATGGCCGGCGAGCGCGACGATCGGGCACGGCGCGTCCGCGATGGCCGTGCGGATTGCGTCGGTCTCGGCATAGGCCGCGTGTCCCTGATTGGCTTCGAAGTAGTAGTTGCCGATCTGAGCATGCCCTGACAATGGCACGTGGCTGACGAGCAAGGTTGGACGATCATCCTGCGCGAGCAGTTCGACCAGCGCGTCGAGATCGCCCGCGGAGAGGCGAAGGCCGCGCGTCGGCGTGAGAGTCACGTCGGGTTGCCAGAACACGCACCTGACATCGCCGATGATCAGGGCGCGCGACCCGCTCGGACGATCCATGATCGCTTCATTGTCGGCGAGACTGAGCAATGCGACATCATGATTGCCGCTGACGTGATGATGCGTCGGCGCAAGCTTTGCAGAACACATCGCGACATCGCTTTGCAGCAGACGATCGCGCTCGGGATCTTCGTCAGAAATCCGGTCGCCGAGATCGATGACCGCATCGATGTTTTCGGCGTTCACCTCCGTGACGAAGCGCTCGAGCAATTGCAGCGCCGCCGATCCCCGCTTCGTTGGTGTATCCCGGCCGTGATGGATGTCGGCGATCACGGCAATGCGTGTCGTGGCCAAAGGCTCTCTCCCAAGCTGCGCTGCCGCGTACCACGAGCACATCACGGTTTTCTGACATCGCGCGTGCGCCGCGATAGTCGCTCGGTGCAACGCACAACATCCGGCTGTGGCGTGATCAATGGGGTTGTGAAACACTGCTGCTCTCGGCGGCGCGATCAATGACGCCGCCGGACAACGATGGGACAGGGAGCACGGGATGTCCGGCACTAAAAGAACGTCCACGACGAGGCGCGATCTTCTCCAGGCGGCGACGGCCGCGGGCTCTGCGGCGGCCCTTCTCGCCGGTTTCGGCATCAATCCGGCGATGGCCGCCGAGATGGGCCGCTCCGAAAAGCCCCTCAAGGCGGCCTTCTCCAATGCCGGCCTGCAGGCGACCTGGTGCGCCCAGGGCAAGCAGGCTGCGGAATGGTGGGGCAAGCTGCTCAATGTCGAGGTCACCTGGTTCGACGGTCAGCTCGATGCGGTGAAGCAGCGCGCCGCGATCGACAACATGGCGTCGCAGAAGTGGGATTTCGTCGCCATCCAGGCGTTCGGCATCGGAACGCTGACGCAGCCGGTGCAGAAGATGATCGATGCCGGCATTCCCGTGATCGACATGGACACGCTGATCGCGCCGCTGGATCAGATCAACGTCCATTCGTTCCTGGCACCCGACAACGAGTTCATGGGCGCATCGGTCACGCAGGCTCTGGCGACTGCGATGGGCGGCAAGGGCAAGATCATCATGACGCAGGGTGCACTCGGCCACACCGGCGCGCAGGGCCGCGCCAAGGGCTTCAATTCGGTGATCAAGCAGTTCCCGAACATCGAGGTGCTGGACACGCAGCCGGCCGACTGGGACGTGTCGAAGGCGGCACGGCTGTGGGAGACTTATCTCACGAAATATCCGCAGATCGACGCGGCGTTCTTCCACAATGACGACATGGCGCTCGCCGCCTACAACATCATGAAGGCGCGCAACCGCACCAACATCCTGATCGGCGGCGTCGACGCCATGCCGCCGGCGATCCAGGCGGTCAGCGAGGGCCGCATGTTCGCGACCGTCCGCAATCCGTCCTGCCGTATTCATGGCGGCGCGATCGTCGCAGGCGTCGCCGCGGTCACCGCCGGCGAAAAGAGCGGCCAGGGCATTCCCAAGCACGTCATCACCGACGGGCCCGTCGTGACCAAGGCCAATGCCGCCGGCATGCAATGGATGGAGGATCACTTCCTGATCTGAAGTCCCTCCCCATGTCGAACAGCCGCCCGCCTCTTCTGGAATTGCAGGACATCACCAAGTCGTTCGGCGGCGTCACCGCGTTGCGCGGCGTCGACTTCACGCTTCGCCCCGGCGAGATCCATGGTCTCGTCGGGGAGAACGGCGCCGGCAAGAGCACGCTGATGAAGATCATCGCCGGCGTGCACACCGGCTTCTCCGGCCGTTTCCTGCTCGACGGCCGCGAGGTTCATTTCAACTCCGTGCGGGACGCCCGTGCGGCCGGCATCGCCATGGTGCATCAGGAGCTCAGCGTCGCACCTGATCTCACGGTTGCCGAGAACGTGTTTCTCGGCAACCAGCCGACCAATGCCCTCGGTATCGTGCAGTGGCGCCGGATGGCGCGCGAGGCCGCCGAACAGCTCAAGAAGCTCGGGATCGACGCCGATCCGATGAGCCGGCTCGGCGATCTCCCGATCGGACTGCAGCAACTGATCGAGATCGCGCGTGTGCTGTTCTCCGGCGCGCGCATCATCATCCTGGACGAGCCGACCTCGGCGCTGTCACCGCCCGAGGTCGAACGGCTGTTCGCGACCTTGCGCGCGCTACGCGAGCAGGGCACCGGAATCATCTTCATCTCGCACTTCATCGAAGACATTCTGCTCATCTCCGATGAGGTGACCGTCTTCCGCAACGGTCGCAAGATCATGGAGACACCTGCGGCCGATACCAGCAAGGCGGCGCTGATCGAGGCCATGATCGGCAAGGGCCGCGACGCGCTGGAGGACAGCTACACCCACGACATCACCCTGCCCGCGCCGCCGGCCGACAAGCCGGTGGTGGTCGAGGCCGCAGGCCTGTCGCTGGCGCGCAACTTGAAGCGCGTCTCATTTTCGGTGCATGCCGGAGAGGTGCTCGGCATCTACGGCTTCATGGGCTGCGGCCAGCTCGAGCTGGCGCGGATCCTATTCGGCAAGCTCGCGCCCGACGCCGGCGAGCTGCGCGTCTCGGGCGAGCGCAACCGCTTCAAGAGCACGGCGGATGCGCGCCGCGCCGGCATCGCCTTCGTGCCCGAGAGCCGCCGCGACATGCTGTTCCTGCAGGAGCCCGTCTACAAGAACGTCTCGATCAGCATCCTCGACCGCATCAACGCGGTGCTGCTGAAGCCGGCCCGCGAGCGCGCGCTTGCGAAGCGCCAGGTCGAGCAGTTGCAGATCCGTCCCGCCGACGTCGAGATCGACCTTGGCCTGCTCTCGGGCGGCAACCAGCAGAAGGTCGCGCTGGCCAAATGGCTCAGCCACCCGCCCCGGCTCCTGGTGCTGTGCGAGCCGACCCGCGGCATGGATGTTGGCGCCAAGAGTGACGTGATCCAGATCGTGCGGAAACTACGCGACCAGGGCATTGCCGTCATCGTGCTCTCGACGGAGCCGGAGACTGTCCTGTCACTGGCCGATCGCGTCATCGTGCTCAAGCGCGGCGAGGTCGTGCGCGAATTCGCCGGCGAGACCATCAGCAAAGACCGTCTGCTCGAGGCGGCGTAGGGAGATTGTCATGGCGCATGGCGAGACCGTTCCGATGCCGGAGGCGCAACCACGACGCGCCGGCGGGGTCGCAGCGCTGCTGCGCTCGCAGATGCGCAACATCGCGCCATTCCTGACGCTGATCTTCCTCACCGCGTTCTTCGCAATCGCGAGTCCATCCTTCGCCACGCTCGACAATGTCGGCAACATCCTGACCCAGGTGTCGGTGACCGGCATCATCGCGGTCGGACTGACCTTCGTGATCCTGTGCGCCGAGATCGACCTGTCGATCGCTGCCATCGCCAACGTGACCGGCATCGCGGTGGCCTATTTCACCTTGCAGGAGTCCTACGTCAACATCGCCAATTTGCCGATGCCCGGCTTTGCCGCCATCCTGCTCGCGCTGGCGCTGTGCGCGCTGCTGGGCGTGGTCAACGCCTTCGGCCTGACCGTGATCGGCATTCCCTCCTTCATCATGACGCTCGCGATGATGCAGATCGCCGCAGGCATTTCGGCCATGCTGGTGCGCGGCCAGATCGCCTACAAGGTGCCGCCCATCATCACGACGCTCGGCTCCGGCTCCTTGGCGGGGGTGCCCTGGATCGTGATCGTGGCCGCCCTCATGCTGCTGCTGGGGCACCTCGTGCTGACCTACACGCGGTTCGGCCGCTACGTCTACATGGTCGGTGGCAACCGCGAGGCAGCGGAGTATTCCGGCCTGAACGTCAAGCTGATCCTCGGCAGCGTCATGGTGATCTCGGCGGTGTGCTCGGGAATTGGCGGCATGCTCGGCGTGGCGCATTTCGGCAGCGCGCAGCAGAACGAGTTCGACACCTACCTGCTGGATTCGATCGCTGCCGTCGTGGTCGGCGGCACCAGCCTGTTCGGCGGCCGCGGCGGCATCGGCAACACCATCGTCGGCCTGTTCGTGCTCGGCGTGCTCAACAACGGCCTCGACCACGTCAACATCGACAGCTTCCTGAAGATTCTGATCCGCGGCCTGATCCTGCTCGCCGCGCTGGTGATCAACGTCTACGCGCAGCGGCTGCGCGCCAAGGCGGCGGATTGAGCGTGTGTCGTAGGGCGGTCGCGTGCCCACCATCGAGCTACGTGGCACGTGAGACATGGTGGGCACGGCGCGATCTGACAGTGCAAACGACGACAGACCGTCGCCGCGTGCCTTTGCCCACCCTACGCATCTGTTTCCGTCATTGCGAGCGAAGCGAAGCATTCCAGAGGCTTGCGAAGATTCTGGATTGCTTCGTCGCTTTGCTCCTCGCAATGACGTTGACCCCGTGAATCAAAAACCAGGCTGCCAGTGACGCAGCTCGCGCGCGGCGCGTGTCACGGCCTCGATCGACGTGAACGATGCCGTCTCCACCATCAGCGTTCGGGCCAAGCGCAATGCCCGCGCCTCGCAGGTCGCGCGCAGCTTCTCATCCTCGATCAGCTCGAAATCGATGTTGTGCGCCAGGCCGAGAATACGACGGATGATCTTCGCGGCTGCAAATCCGACGGCATCCTGGAACAGGCGCGCCATGAAGGCCTGACGTTCGGCCTCAAGCCGCGCAGTTCCTGCTTCACCGGGAAACAGCGAGAGCGGATAGGCATCGCCGATGGCCTCGCTGCGCCACAGCGCCAGGAACTTGCCCGCGAACGCGCTCCACACCTGGTCCACGGTGATCAGCACCCAGCCCTCGAATGCCGCCCTGTCGGCGGGCGCGCGCTCGTGTCCGGCCGACGCAAAATAGGCCATCAACAAGTTGGCCAGGACAGCACCGACGTCGAAGCCCATCGGGCCGTAGAAGGCGAATTCCGGATCGATCACCCGGGTCTCAGTCTCCGTGACCATGATCGATCCGGTGTGCAGGTCGCCATGGATCAGCGCCTCGGCGCTCGACAAGAACTTCAGCTTCAGCCGGGAGACCGCGACATGAAGATCGAGATCGGCACGAATGTCGGCCGCGGTCGCGTCGAGCCATGGTGAGGTCCAGCGGTTCTGCTCAGCGATCCGATAGGGATCGGTGAAGATCAGGTCCTCCGTGATCTTGCACAGCGCATGATTGCCGGCAAAGCTCGCGATCGCCTCCTTCTTCGCGGCGGCAGACAGCGCGAGGTCGGACGAGAAGAACAGCGTCCGCGCCATGAAGGTCGTGATGTGATCGACGAAGGCCGCATAGATCGTGCCCGCGACCAGCCCCTTGCGCATGATGATGTGCGGCTCCAGCAGCTCCATCGCCGTCAGCGCCAGCGCCGGATCATGATGAACGATGGCCGGCACGAGGCCCGGGGCAAGGCGGTTCTGATGCGTCAGCGCCAGATGCTCATAGTGGGCGCGTGACAGCGGCAGCGGCCAGCTCTCGCCGACCAGCCGCACGTAAGGCAGCGCCTGCTTCACCGCGAGTCCGCCGGACGATCCCTTGACGATGAAGACGAGATTGAGGTTGCCATCGCCGACCTCGGTGATCGACCAGCGCTCGGCCGGTCCGCCGAGTTGCCCTGCAACTGAAGGGATCCCCGCGAGATAGTTTCGAAGATCAGTCTCGTTCAGAATGCGATAGCCCGATGGCGTCCCGTTCCGGGCCTCGGCCGATGTCGTCACGCGCAACCTCCCTATCGAACTTGTTTTGACCTCCTATAGCAAAAAAGCCGACGCGCGTCCGCGCATCGGCTTCGAGAGAACGTTGTGCGATGCGAGCGGCAGCTAGAACGGAATCCCCATCAGCCGCGACAGTCGCTCGATGCTGAGATACCCGGCCTGATAGGCCACGAGTGCCAGGCCGAACACGACCGCCGACAGCAGCGTCGTCCAGATCAGGCGGCGTCCCATCAGGCTGATGGTCGGCGCCCCGGGATCGGTGCCGGGCGAGCCGCCGCCCGTCTCGTGCTGGCTGCGCACGCCGAACGGCAGGGTCACGAACAGCATGACCCACCACAGCACGAAGTAGATCGCGAGCCAGGTAGAGATCGTATAGGCCATGATCGCCCCGCTGCCTCAGGCCTGCTCGATCTCGACGAGCGCGCCGGAAAAATCCTTCGGATGCAGGAACAGCACCGGCTTGCCATGGGCGCCGATCTTCGGCTGGCCGTCGCCGAGCACGCGGGCGCCCTCCTTGATCAGCGTGTCGCGCGAGGCGATGATGTCGGCCACCTCGTAGCAGACGTGATGGATGCCGCCATCCGCATTGCGCTCGAGAAACTTCGCGATCGGCGACGCTTCGCCCAGCGGCTGAATGAACTCGATCTTGGTATTGGGCAGGGTCACGAACACGGTGATCACGCCGTGCTCAGGCAACGGGACGGCTGGGGATATCTCGGCGCCGAACGCCGCGCCGTAGATCTTGGCGGCCTTTTCGGCGTCCTTGACCGCGATGGCGACGTGGTTGAGCCGGCCCAGCATGACAACCTCCACTTTTCTTTTGAACCGCCGTTTGATCGGCCTGCGTCAGACTTCCAGGACGTGAACGAGACAGATCGGCTTCTTGCCCCATTGCTCATTGACCGCCGAACGCACCGCCCGCCGCACGGATTCTGCCGCTGCGTCTGGATCGCGCCGGCGCGCCCGCGGCAGACCTTCGAAGGTCGAGACGACAGCATCGAAGACGATGTCGTCCATCTCCTCGCCCGCCGCATTCTTCTCGGGGATGCCGACCATGTCGACTTCCGGATCGTCGGCCAGCTCGCCCTTCTCGGTGATGGCGAGCGCCACGAAGATGCAGCCGGCAAAGGCCATCTTGCGACGCTCGACCACGGCGCGCGACTTCGAATCCTCGACGATGCTGCCGTCCTTGTAGAGGCGCCCTGCCGGCAGCTGGTCGATGATTCCGGGATCGCCGGGACCAAGCTTGACGAGATCGCCGTTGCGACAGGTGATCACCTTGGGCACGCCGCAGGCGCGCGCCAGCCTCGCGTGCTCGTGCAGATGCAGCGCCTCGCCATGAACGGGGATCAAGAGCTGCGGCCGCGTCCACGCGATCATGTCGCGCAGCTCGTCGCGGCGCGGATGGCCGGAGACATGAACCAGATGATTGCGGTCGGTGATGATCTCGATACCCTGCTGCACCAGCCCGTTGATGACGGCGCCGACCGCCTTCTCGTTGCCGGGGATGGTGCGCGACGAGAAGATGACAGTGTCGCCCTTGTTCAAGGTGACTAGCGGATGATCGTCATTGGCGATGCGCGAGAGCGCGGCGCGCGGCTCGCCCTGGCTGCCGGTGCAGAGCGCGAGCACCTTGTCGGCCGGGAAATGGCCGTAGAGATCCATGCCGCGGAAGTTCTGCACGCCGTCGAGATAACCGGTCTCACGCGCGACCTGGACCACGCGTTCCATGGCACGGCCGACGATCACGACCTCGCGCTCGGCCGCGCGCGCCGCTTCGGCGACGGCGCGGATACGCGCGACGTTGGAGGCGAAGGTGGTCACGGCCACGCGGCCGCGCGCCTCCTTGACCAGGGTCGTAATCGTCTTGGCAACCTCGGCCTCCGACGGCGAGCGTCCCTCGCGCACCGCGTTGGTGGAATCCCCGATCAAGGCGAGAAGTCCGGCGTCGCCGAGCTCGCGCAGCCGCTTCTCATCCGTCGGCGCGCCCAACACCGGCGTCGGATCGATCTTCCAGTCACCGGTGTGCAGGACGGTGCCGACCTCGGTGTGGATCGCCAGCGCGTGCGATTCAGGGATCGAATGCGCGACCGGAATGAACTCGACGTTGAAAGGACCGATGTCGACGCGGCCGCCGGAGGGGATCACCTTGACCGGGATCTTGGCCGGGAGGCGCTCAGCCTCACACTTGGCCTCGAACAGCGCGGCGCTGAACTTGGTCGCGTAGATCGGGCATTTCAGCCGCGGCCACAGATCGATGATGGCGCCGAAATGGTCCTCATGCGCGTGGGTCAGCACGAGGCCGACCAGATTGTTGCGCTCCTTCTCCAGGAAGGCGACGTCGGGCATGATCAGGTCGATGCCCGGCAGATGCTCCTCATCGCCGAAGGAGACGCCAAGATCGATCGCGAGCCACGAGCGCTGGTGGCGATTGCCGAGCCCGTAGATCGACAGGTTCATGCCGATCTCGCCGACACCTCCGAGCGGCGCAAATGTCAGTTCGTCGGGACGTGCCATCTAGACCGCTCCTTTGGATGCGACCGAGCCGAAATGAACATCACCGGCCGTGATCGGCTCCAATCGTCCCTCCGCGGTCCGCACCAGCATACAACCCTGTTCGTCGATCGTGTCGAAAATCCCCTCGATGATAGCATGTCCGGACCTGATGGCGACCGGCTGGCCGAGGCCTGCCGCCCGCTCCAGCCAGAGCCTGCGGATATCACCGAAGCCCCGCCCCTCGTTCCAGATGCCGAAATATTCGACCCAGGCATCCGACAGCGCCGAGAACAGATCCTCGGCGGTCACCTGGATGCCGAGGTCCGCCAACGATACCGCCGGAGTCGGGGTATCCGGCGGCGCCGCCACCACGTTGGTTCCGATGCCGACAACCACCGCCAATCCGCCAGCCACCTGCTCCGCCTCGAGCAGCATGCCAACGATCTTGCGGCCGTCAACGAGAACGTCGTTCGGCCATTTCAGCGCAAATGACGCGTGTGCTCCGGACCGCAGCGCAGCCTCGATGCTCACCTGGCGCAACGCGCTCTCGATGGAGAGGCCTGCGGCAAAGCCGAGTGTGGCTGCGATCGCAGGAGCCACGTTCAGCACTTCCAGCACGCTCGAGGCCAGATTGCCACGCGGGGCGATCCACGGACGCTGGCGCCGGCCGCGCCCGGCCGTCTGCTCCGATGTGACGAACCAGCATGGCGCCCTGCCGCCCTCTCGGGCTGACTTCAGCGCCTCGACATTGGTCGAGCCGGTCTGGTCGAACGTGACGAGTCCGTAGCCAGCCTTGGCGGCCTGGGACCCTAGCGCAAACGTCATCTAGAACAGCGATTTCGCCGCGGCCGCCGCCGCGCTGACGAGCGGGCCGGGATAGGCGAAGAACAGGATGTTGAAGATGCCGGAGATCGCGAGCACGGTGCGCAGCTCGATCCTGACCGGATCGAGCGTCGGCAGCGGCTCGTCGAAATACATCGTCTTGACGATCAGCAGATAATAGTAGGCGCCGACCACGCTGGTAAGGACGCCGATCACCGACAGTGTGAACAGCCCGCCCTTGATCGCGGCGACGAACACGTACCATTTGGCGAAGAAGCCCGCGAGCGGAGGAACGCCGGCCAGCGAGAACAGCAGCATCGCGAAGAAGAAGGCGAGCAGCGGATTGGTGCGCGAAAGTCCCGAAAAATCGCTGATCTTCTCGAACGACTGGCCGTTGCGCTTGATCGCCATGATCACGGCGAAGGAGCCGAGCGTCATCGCGACGTAGATCGCGATGTAGGTCAGCACGCCCTGCGCGCCCTCGACCGTACCGGCGGCGAGACCGACCAGCGCGAAGCCCATATGGCCGATCGAGGAATAGGCCATCAGGCGCTTGATGTTGGTCTGGCCGATCGCAGCGAACGAGCCGAGCGCCATCGAGGCGATCGAGACGAACACGATGATCTGCTGCCACTGGAAGGTGATGCCGGGGAACGCGGTCAGCGCGACGCGCGCAAACACGGCGAGAGCGGCGACCTTCGGAGCCGAGGCGAAGAACGCCGTCACCGGGGTCGGCGCGCCTTCATAGACGTCCGGCGTCCACATGTGGAACGGCACCGCAGACACCTTGAAGCACAGGCCGGCGAACAGGAAGACGAGGCCGAAAATGATGCCGACGCTGCCGGCCTTCGTCGCCGCCGCGATCCCGGCAAAGCTGACCGTTCCGGTAAAGCCGTAGATCAGCGATGCGCCGTACAGCAGCATGCCGGAGGATAGCGCGCCCAGCACGAAATACTTCAGGCCGGCCTCTGTCGACTTGACGTTGTCGCGATGGCTGGCCGCGACAACGTAGAGCGCGAGCGACATCAGCTCGAGACCGAGGTAGAGCGTGATCAGGTCGCCGGCCGAGATCAGCACCAGCATGCCCAAGGTCGAGAGCAGCACCAGGATCGCATATTCGAAGATGCGGCGGTCCGGCGCCGACAGGAATTCGACCGACATGATCAGCGTCGCGATCGAGCCGATCAGCGCCAGGATCTTCAGGAAGCGCGCGTAGCTGTCAGCGATGAAGCTGCCGCCGAACGCCTGGCCGCCCGGCTGCCTGAGCACCAGGATGCCGACCACGATCAGCAGAGCGACCGCCAGCCAGGTGACGAGCCCCGTCGTCCCCTGCCCGCGAAACGCGCCCAGCATCAACAGCGCCATGGCCCCCACGGCCAACAGCAGCTCCGGCAATACCACCCAAAGCTGAGGCCCAAGATTCTCGATCATCGTCTGTGTCCCGACCCCTCAAGGTCTCATCATTGGAGCAGCGCGGCGGCCTTCACGGCCGTCACGGCGGTATTGTAGTTGTTGACGAGCTGCTGCACCGACGCCGCCGACATATCGAGGATCGGCTTCGGATAAACGCCGAACAGGATGGTCAGCGCCACCAGCGGAAACAAGATCACGCCCTCACGCAGGGTGAGATCCTTGATGCTGGCCAGCGACGGCTTGGTCAGCGCACCGAACACCACCTTGCGGTAGAGCCACAGCGCGTAGGCCGCCGAGAGGATGACGCCGAAGGTCGCGAAGAACGCGGTCGGGATCGACACCTTGAAAGTGCCGAGCAGGGTCATGAACTCGCCGACGAAGCCGGAGGTGCCGGGCAGGCCGACATTGGCCATGGTGAACACCATGAACACCAGCGCATAGACCGGCATCCGGTTGACGAGGCCGCCATAGGCCGCGATCTCGCGGGTGTGCATCCGGTCGTAGACGATACCGACGCAGAGGAACAGCGCGCCCGAGACGATGCCGTGGGAGATCATCTGGAACACGCCCCCGGCCACGCCCTGCATGGTGCCGGCGAAGATGCCCATCGTGACGAAGCCCATATGCGCCACCGACGAATAGGCAATGAGCTTCTTGATGTCCTCCTGCATCAGCGCGACCAGCGAGGTGTAGATGATCGCGATCGCCGAGAGCGTAAAGACCAGCGGCGCGAAGTCGTGCGACGCCAGCGGAAACATCGGCAGCGAGAAGCGCAGGAAGCCGTAGCCGCCCATCTTCAGCAGGATCGCGGCGAGAATCACCGAGCCCGCGGTGGGCGCCTCGACGTGCGCATCCGGCAGCCAGGTGTGAACCGGCCACATCGGCATCTTCACCGCGAAGGAGGCGAAGAAGGCAAGCCATGCCCAGGTCTGCAAGGAGCGCGGCACCGCCGTATGCATCAAGGTCGGAATGTCGGTCGTGCCGGCGTTCCAGTACAGCGCCATGATGGCGAGCAGCATCAGCACCGAGCCAAGCAGCGTGTAGAGGAAGAACTTGAACGAGGCGTAGACCCGGCGCGGACCGCCCCAGACCCCGATGATCAGGAACATCGGAATCAGGCCGCCCTCGAAGAACAGATAGAACAGAACGAGGTCGAGCGCGGAGAACGTGCCAACCATCAGCGTTTCCAGGATCAGGAACGCCATCATGTATTCGCGCAGCCGGTTGGTGACCGACTTCCAGCTCGCGATGATGCAGAACGGCATCAAAGCGGTGGTCAGGATCACGAACGGCAGCGAGATGCCGTCGACGCCCATGTGATAGCTGATGCCGGCCGCCAGCCAGTTCGACTTCTCGACGAATTGGAAGTCGGTCTGTGCCGGATCGAAGCGCAGCACCAGGATCACCGACACCGCGAAGGTGATCAGCGTGGTCCACAGCGCGATCCAGCGCGCGTTGCGCCGGGCCGCCTCGTCGTCGCCGCGCACCAGATAGATCAGCAGCGCGCCGACGATGGGCAGGAAGGTGACGACAGAGAGAATTGGCCAGGTGGTCATTGCTGGCCCCCCATGAACATGAACCAGGTGATCAGGCCGGCGACGCCGATCAGCATGGCAAAGGCATAGTGATAGAGATATCCGGTCTGAATCTTGACGACGTTGCGCGTGATGTCGAGCACCCGCGCCGAGACACCATCCGGACCGAACCCGTCGATGACGAAGCCGTCGCCCTTCTTCCAGAGGAAGCGGCCGAGCCACTTCGCAGGACGGACGAAGATCACGTCATACAGCTCGTCGAAGTACCACTTGTTGAGCAGGAACTTGTAGAGCAGCGGCTGCTGGGCCGCCAGCTCCTCCGGGATGTCCGGACGACTAATGTAGAAGAAGTAGGAGACCGCAAAGCCCAGCACCATCATGATGAACGGCAGTTGAGCGAGCCAGAACGGCATATGCTCCATGTCCTCCAGGATGTGCGGGTTCATCTTCAGCGACTCGCCGAAGAAGTGCTCGACACCATGGGGATCGGTGAACACGCCCTTGAACGGGAGGCCGGCCAGGATCGAGCCTGCCGCGAGCACGCCGATCGGGATCAGCATCCAGATCGGGCTCTCGTGCGCGGCATCATAATGATGCTGATCGTGCGGCGTGCCGAAGAAGGTCTTGAACACCAGGCGCCAGGAATAGAACGAGGTCAGGCCGGCGGCGACAATGGTGAGGAAATACGCGTAGGTCGCGAACGGATTGTGCGCGGCATACGCGGCCTCGATGATCGCATCCTTGGAGAAGAAGCCTGCGAAGCCGGGGAAGCCGGTCAACGCCAGGGTGCCGACCGTCATCACCGCGAAGGTGTATGGGATCTTGCGCCACAGGCCGCCCATGTTGCGGATGTCCTGCTCGTGATGCATCGCGTAGATCACCGAGCCAGAGCCTAAGAACAGCAGCGCCTTGAAGAAGGCGTGCGTGAACAGGTGGAACATGCCGACCGAGTAGGCCCCTGCTCCCATCGCCACGAACATGTAGCCGAGCTGTGAGCAGGTCGAGTACGCGACGATGCGCTTGATGTCGTTCTGCACCAGGCCGACGGTCGCGGCGAAGAACGCGGTGGTGGCGCCGAAGAACATCACCACGGCCTGCGCATTGGGCGCGAGCTCGAACAGCGGCGACAGGCGCGCCACCATGAACACGCCGGCGGTGACCATGGTCGCGGCGTGGATCAGCGCCGAGACCGGGGTCGGACCTTCCATCGCGTCCGGCAACCAGGTGTGCAGCAGGAACTGGGCCGACTTGCCCATCGCGCCCATGAACAGCAGCAGGCAGGTCAGGGTCAGCGCGTCGGCATTCCAGCCGAGGAAGTTGATGGTCTTGCCGGCAAAACTCGGCGCGGCGGCGAAGATGGTCTCGAAATCGGTCGACTTCGCCAGCAGGAACACGGCGAAGATGCCGAGCGCGAAGCCGAAATCGCCGACGCGGTTGACGACGAAGGCCTTGATGGCGGCAGCGTTGGCCGACGGCTTCTGGAACCAGAAGCCGATCAGCAGGTAGCTGGCGAGACCGACGCCCTCCCAGCCGAAGAACAGCTGCACGAGGTTGTTCGCCGTCACCAGCATTAGCATCGCGAAGGTGAACAGGCTGAGATAGGCGAAGAAGCGCGGACGGTTCGGATCCTCATCCATGTAGCCGATCGAATAGAGATGCACGAGCGAGGACACGCTGGTCACGACGACGAGCATCACCGCCGTCAGCGTATCGACGCGCAGCGCCCAGGAGACCTGCAGCTCGCCGGAATTGATCCAGGGCAGCAGCTCCTTGACCCCGGCCTCATGATGCATGAAGCCGACGCTGATCAGCATCGCCCAGGATAGGCCGGCCGACACGAACAACAGCGCCGTCGTGATCACCTGCGCGGCCCAGGTGCCGGCCGCGGGCGGCTCGGCGACATGATGGTCATCGTGCCCATGACCGTGATCGTCATGTGCCTGCGCGTCGGCGGCGCCGTGGTGATGGCCGTCGTCGTGATGATGCTCAACCACATCGCCGCTCGGATGGCGTCCATGCGCCCCCAGCAGCGCGATCAGGCCGGCCAGGATCGCGCCGAGCAGCGGCAGAAAGACAATGGCCTGGATCATTCGCCCGTCCCCTTACGCATGACCTTGCCGGCAAGCCGGCCCCCATCTGTGCGGATCATGCGCCCTTAGCCCTTCATCAGATTGACGTCTTCAACCGCAATCGAGCCGCGGTTGCGGAAGTAGACCACCAGCACGGCGAGGCCGATCGCGGCTTCCGCCGCCGCAACGGTCAGAACCAGCAGCGCGAACACCTGCCCTACGATGTCGCCGAGGAAGGTGGAGAACGCCGCCAGGTTGATGTTCACCGCGAGCAGGATCAGCTCGATCGACATCAGGATGACGATGATGTTCTTGCGGTTCAGGAAGATGCCGAGGATGCCGAGCGTGAACAGCATCGCGGCGACGGCGAGGTAATGTCCCAGTCCGATGGTCATTTCACCCACTCCGCGGCGTCCGTATCCTGCAGCCCCTGCCCGACCGCAACCTTGCGGACGGCCATCGCCATCTCGGGCGTGCGCGCGTTCTGGACATTGATGTCCTGGCGCTTGACGCTCGCCTTGTGGCGCAGGGTCAGCACGATCGCGCCGATCATCGCCACCAGCAGGATCATGCCCGACAGCTGGAAGTAATGGATGTATTTCGTATAGAGCACGAGGCCGAGCGCCTCGGTGTTGGTGACGTTGGTCGGGATCGCCGCGGTGATCGCCTTCGGCGCCGTCGGGTTGATGACCCAATACGACACCGTCAGCAGCAGCTCGAACAGGAAGATGCCGCCGATGACGAGGCCAATCGGCATGTACTGCAGGAAGCCCTCGCGGAGCTCCGTGAAGTCGACGTCGAGCATCATGATCACGAACAGGAACAGCACCGCGACCGCGCCGACATAGACGACGACCAGGATCATCGCCAGGAATTCGGCTCCCATCAGCACGAACAGGCCGGAGGCGTTGACGAAGGCGAGGATCAGATAGAGCACCGAATGAACGGGGTTCTTCGAGACGATCACCATCACCGCGGAGGCCACGCAGACCGCCGCGAACAGGTAGAAGAAGAGCGCAGGAAGGATCATCGGACGGCCTCAGCGGTACGGCGCGTCGAGCGCGATGGCTTTGGAGATCTCGCGCTCCCAGCGGTCGCCGTTCGCGAGCAGCTTGGCCTTGTCATAGTAGAGCTCCTCGCGGGTCTCGGTCGCGAACTCGAAGTTCGGTCCTTCGACGATGGCGTCGACCGGACAGGCCTCCTGGCAGAGGCCGCAATAGATGCATTTCACCATGTCGATGTCGTAGCGCACCGTGCGGCGGGTGCCGTCGTTGCGACGCGGGCCGGCCTCGATCGTAATCGCCTGCGCAGGGCAGACGGCCTCGCAGAGCTTGCAGGCAATGCAGCGCTCCTCGCCATTGGGATAGCGGCGCAGCGCGTGCTCGCCGCGGAAGCGCGGCGAGATCGGGCCCTTCTCGAACGGATAGTTCAGGGTCGGCTTGGGCTGAAAGAAGTAACGCATCGCGAGGAAGAACGCGGAGACGAACTCCTGCAGCAGCAGCGACCGTGCGGTGGCGGAAATGTTCATGACAGCCTCATTTCGGCGCGATGCCGGCGAAGTGCAGCACGCCCGCGACGATCACCACCATGGCCAGCGACAGCGGCAGGAAGACTTTCCAGCCAAGACGCATCAACTGGTCGTAGCGGTAACGCGGCACGATCGCTTTCGCCATCGCGATCAGGAAGAACATGAAGAACAGCTTGAGCGAGAACCAGATGATGCCCGGCACCCAGTTGAACGGCGGCAGGTCGATCGGCGGCAGCCAGCCGCCCAAAAACAGGATCGTCGCCAGCGCGCACATCGTGGTGATCGCGACATACTCGCCGAGCATGAACAGCAGGTACGGCGTCGAGCCGTATTCCACCATGAAGCCGGCGACGAGCTCCGATTCCGCCTCCACCAGATCGAACGGCGGACGGTTGGTCTCGGCCAGCGCCGAGACGTAGAACACGACGAACATCGGGAACAGCGGCCAGACGTACCAGTTCAGGATCGTCAACTGCGGCAGGCCGATCAGGCTGGCGAGACCGCGCGCATGCTGCGCCTCGACCACCGCCGACAGGTTCAGGGTGCCGGCGCAGAGCAGCACGGTGATGATGACGAAGCCGATCGAGACCTCGTAGGACACCATCTGTGCCGCCGAACGCAGCGCCGCCAGGAACGGGTACTTCGAGTTCGACGACCAGCCGGCCATGATGATGCCGTAGATCGACAGCGACGAGATCGCGAAGATGAAGAGGATGCCGACATTGATGTCGGCGATCGCCCAGCCGAGATTGGTCGGGATCACCGCCCAGGCCGCCAGCGCCAGCACGCAGGAGACCAGCGGCGCCAGCAGGAACACGCCCTTGTTGGCGCCGGCCGGAATGATCGGCTCCTTGAGCACGAACTTCAGCAGGTCCGCGAAGGACTGAAACAGGCCCCAGGGCCCGACCACGTTGGGACCCCGGCGGATCTGCACCGCCGCCCAGATCTTGCGGTCGGCCAGCAGGATGTAGGCAATCGCGACCAGCAGGACGACGAGGAGCAGGACGCTCTGCGCGACCATGACGATCAGCGGCCAGAGGAAGCCGGTCCAGAACGAGCTTGCAAAGAAATCAGCCATCAGGTCACGCTCACTCCGCTGCCGTCAGCATCTGCCCGGAGGCCAGGCGGGAGCATTCCGCCATGACCGCCGATGCGCGCGCGATCGGGTTGGTGAGATAGAAGTCGTCGATCAGCGGCTTGAACGGCGCCTTCTCGAGGTTGCCGCCCTTGCCCGCCAGGGTCTTGATGTCGGCGATCTTGCCCGCCTCGATCTGGTCGATGCGGCCAAGATGCGGCACGGCCTTGATGATCGCAGCGCGCAGAGCGGCCAGCGAGTCGTAGCCAAGCTTCTTGCCTAGCACGTCGGACAGCGCGCGGATGATCGCCCAGTCCTCGCGCGCCTCACCCGGCGGGAACGACGCCCGGCCAGCCATCTGCACTCGGCCCTCGGTGTTGACGTAGAGGCCCGACTTCTCGGTATAGGCCGCCCCCGGCAGGATGACGTCGGCGCGATGCGCGCCACGGTCGCCGTGGGTGCCGATGTAGACGGTGAACACGCCCTCGGGCACCTCGACCTCGTCGGCGCCGAGCAGGAACATCACGTCCATCGTGCCGAAGGTGGTCATCTGGGCGCCGGTCAGTCCGGTGCCGTTGAAGCCGATGTCGAGCGCGCCGACCCGCGAGGCGGTGTCGTGCAGCACGGCAAAGCCGTTCCAGTCATCGCGCACGGCGTTGACGTCCATCGCGATCTTGGCCGCCAGCGACAGGATCGCCGCGCCGTCATGACGCCCGGCTGCGCCGGCGCCAACCAGCACGATCGGGTTCTTGGCATTGCGGAACGTGGTCGCGAAGGAATGCTTGCCGGCGGCAACGTCGCTCAGCGTGTCGGTGCCTGCGCCGATGTGCTCGTAGGCATAGGTCAGGTCGACCTTCGGCCCGACCAGGCCCACCTTGAGCTGCCCCGACCGCCAGCGCTTGCGAATGCGGGCGTTGAGCACGGCCGCTTCCTTGCGCGGATTGGCGCCGATGATCAGGATCGCATCGGCCTGCTCGATGCCGGCGATGGTCGGATTGAACAGGTAGGACGCACGGCCGAGCTTGGCATCGAAGCTGTCCCCGCCCTGCACCCCGACATTGGTCGAGCCGAGCTTTGCGAGCAGATCCTTGAGCGCGTACATCTCCTCGACTGCGGCGAGATCGCCGGCAATCGCGCCGATGCGCTTGCCGTCGATGCGCGACAGCTTGGTCGCGATCGTCTTGAACGCCTCGGGCCAGGAGGCCGGGCGCAGCTTGCCATCCTCGCGGACATAAGGACGATCGAGCCGCTGCGTGCGCAGGCCGTCGACGACGTGACGGGTCTTGTCGGAGATCCACTCCTCGTTCACGGCATCGTTGATGCGCGGCAGGATGCGCATCACCTCGCGGCCGCGGGTGTCGACCCGGATCGCCGAGCCGAGCCCATCCATGACGTCGATCGACTGCGTCTTGCCGAGCTCCCAAGGGCGTGCGGCGAAGGCGTAGGGCTTCGAGGTCAGCGCACCGACCGGGCAGATATCGACCAGATTGCCCTGCAGCTCCGAGCTCAGCGCCTGCTCGAGATAGGTCGTGATCTCCATGTCCTCGCCACGGCCGATCGCGCCCATCTCCGGCACGCCGCAGACCTCCGCCGAGAAGCGGACGCAGCGCGTGCACTGGATGCAGCGGTTCATCGAGGTCTTGACCAGCGCGCCGAGATACTTGTCCTCGACCGCGCGCTTGTTCTCGGCGAAGCGGCTGGTGTCGACACCATAGCCCATCGCCTGGTCTTGCAGGTCGCACTCGCCGCCCTGGTCGCAGATCGGGCAGTCGAGCGGATGGTTGATCAGAAGGAATTCCATCACGCCTTCGCGTGCCTTCTTGACCATCGGCGACCGGGTCGAAATTTCCGGCGGCTCGCCCTTCGGGCCCGGCCGGCAATCGCGCACGCCCCAGGCGCAGCTCGCGACCGGTTTCGGTCCGCCCTTCACCTCGACGAGGCACATCCGGCAGTTGCCGGCGATCGACAGCCGCTCATGATAGCAGAAGCGCGGGATCTCGGCGCCTGCCGCCTCGCACGCCTGCAGCAGCGTGTACTCCGGCGGCACATCGATCTCTTTGCCATCGATGATGATCTTGGTCATTGCCTCACATCTCTCTCAAACCACGAGCCACCGCGCCGTCGCGCACCGGAAAGGCGCGACAGGCGCGAAGGAAAACCTTGCTGGCAGGTTGGCCTGCCATCGCCTACTCCGCCGCCACCATGTGCGCGGGATCGCGCACGCCGACGTCGTCGACATCGGCCTTGTGCGAATACTGGTCGATCCGCGCTTCGATCTCGTGACGGAAATGCGTGATCAGGCCCTGGATCGGCCACGCCGCGGCGTCACCGAGCGCGCAGATCGTATGCCCTTCGATCTGCTTGGTGACCTCGAGCAGCATGTCGATCTCGCGCTTGTGCGCCCGGCCCTCGGCCATGCGGGTCAGCACGCGCCACATCCAGCCGGTGCCCTCGCGGCACGGCGTGCACTGGCCGCAGCTCTCATGCTTGTAGAAATAGGAGATGCGCGCGATCGCCCGGATCAGGTCGGTCGATTTGTCCATCACGATCACGGCCGCGGTGCCGAGGCCGGAGCGCAGCTTCGACAGGCTGTCGAAATCCATCGGCGTGTCGATGATCTGATCGGCCGGCACCATGCGCACCGACGAGCCGCCCGGAATCACCGCCTTCAGATTGTCCCAGCCGCCACGGATGCCGCCGCAATGCTTCTCGATCAGCTCGCGGAACGGGATGCCCATCGCCTCTTCGACGTTGCAGGGCCGCTCGACGTGACCGGAGATGCAGAACAGTTTTGTGCCGACATTGTTCGGACGGCCGATGCCGGCAAACCACGCCGCACCGCGGCGCAGGATGGTCGGCGCCACCGCGATCGACTCGACGTTGTTGACCGTGGTCGGGCAGCCATAGAGGCCGACATTGGCCGGGAATGGCGGCTTCAGCCGCGGCTGGCCCTTCTTGCCCTCGAGGCTCTCCAGCAGCGCGGTCTCCTCGCCGCAGATATAGGCGCCGGCGCCGTGGGCGACGTAGACATCGAACGGCCAGCCATGGATGTTGTTCTTGCCGATCAGGTTGGCCTCATAGGCCTGATCGATCGCCGCCTGCAGCCGCTCGCGCTCGCGGATGAACTCGCCGCGCACATAGATGTAGCAGGCATGCGCATTCATCGCGAAGCTGGCGAGCAGACAGCCCTCGACGAGATGATGCGGATCATGCCGCATGATCTCGCGATCCTTGCAGGTGCCGGGCTCGGACTCGTCGGCGTTGACCACGAGATAGCTCGGCCGGCCGTCGGTCGATTCCTTCGGCATGAACGACCATTTCAGGCCGGTCGGGAAGCCGGCGCCGCCGCGGCCGCGCAGGCCCGACGCCTTCATCTCGTTGATGATCCAGTCGCGGCCCTTCTCGATCAGCGCCTTGGTGCCGTCCCAGCTGCCGCGCCGGCGTGCGCCTTCAAGGCCCCAATCGTGCAGGCCATAGAGGTTGGTGAAGATGCGGTCCTTGTCGTCGAGCATGATCAGACGGCTTCCTCGGATGTCAGCGGTTCGACTGCATGGTGGCGATGAAGGCGGCGCAGCCGCCGAACACCAGCGCCCACAGCAGACTGGACTCCAGCGTCGCGTTGAGCGCGAACCGCTGCAGCACGAAAATGAAAGCGGCGGCCGCGAGCGTATGCAGCGCCACGTAGCGCCAGTTCTTCATCGCGGCGCCCTCTTGGCTCAGGGCCGCAACGCGGGTGCGCTTGCGGCTCATGTCTTTTCCTTCAACGTGGTCGGACCGCCGGCGGGCGCCGAGAACTGGCGGCCGTTCTGCGGACCAGGCGTCGGCAGGTTGCCGGTCGCGAAGCCGTCGAGCACCTTGCCGAAGCTCTCCGGCGTCAGGTCCTCATACGTGTCCTTCCAGACCTGCACCATCGGCGCATTCACGCAGGCGCCCAGGCACTCGACCTCTTCCCAGCTGAAGTCGCCATCCTTCGACAGATGGAAGGGGTCGTGATGAATACGGTGCTTGCAGACCTCGATCAGCTCCTCGGCGCCGCGCAGCCGGCATGGCGTCGTGCCGCAGACCTGGACGTGGGCCTTCTTGCCGACCGGCTGCAGCTGGAACATGGTGTAGAAAGTCGCGACCTCGAGCACGCGGATGTAGGGCATGCCTAGCATGTCGGCGACGACGCGGATCGCAGCTTCGGACACCCAGCCCTCGTTCTGCTCCTGGGCGCGCCACAGGATCGCGATCACCGCCGAGGCCTGCCGGCCTTCCGGGTATTTCGCGATCTGAGCCTTGGCGAAGGCGAGGTTTTCCTCCGTGAACGCAAAGCTCGCGGGCTGGACTTCCTTCGGGGCAAGACGGCGGACGGACATGGCTCTTCAGTCTTTCATTGCATGCGGCGCGCGGCACTTGCATTGAGCGCTGCGACGCGATTCTGCCAGAAGGCACTTGCAGTTCCGAACACGTTGTAGCCGACGTGAGCGGACGCCTTGATGCGGTCGAGGATCGACAGCTCGGTCACGATCTCGAAGCGGCCGCTCGCGGGGTCGTAGACCATCAGTTGCATCGGCGTTTCATCGAGGATGTAGCGCGACACCGTATGATTGCGATCCTGGCCGTGCTCCTCGCACAGGACCATGCTGTCGGTCGCAAGCAGCCGCGCCCCACCCTTGATCGCCTCGATCTCGACGCCCTCGACGTCGAGCTTGATCAGGTACTTGCCGGAAGCGGCGACGTTGCCGTCGTCGATGAGATCGTCGAGCGCCATCACTGGCACCTGCTCACCGCCAGCGCTGTCGCCGGCGATACTGAAGGCCTCGTGCTTGGTACCGGTGAGATGCGCGACGCCGCGGCGTTCGCCGATGGCGCACTTCATCACTTCGAAGCGGCCGCCGTTGATCTGCGCATTGTTCGCAAGCTTGGCGAAGTTCGCCGAGGACGGCTCGATCGCGATCGCCTTGTGCGAGCCGTAGGGCGTGCTCGACACCAGCACCGACCAGTAGCCGTAGTTGGCCCCGCCATCGATGAAGGTGTAGTCGACATCGACAGTGCCGAGGAACAGGAGCTCGAGCTCGTCCTCATAGTGATAGTCGCGGTTGAGAAGCTTGCTCCAGTAGCCGTCGCCATAGGGGAACTCGAACACGGCGTCCGGGTTGAGCTTCACCGCGATGTCGCGCTCGGGCAGCGCCAAGCGCAGCAGGTTGGCGCAGCGATTGTAGCCGCGATGCGAGAAATGCGAGGAAATCTTCGAGCCGGTCGACAACGCCAATGCAGCCGTGCGCTCCCAGAGGTTCGCTCCTTCGAGCGCTCCGGAAGCACGATCGAACTGGATCGGCGCATGGCCCATCAGCGGTCGACCTCTCCGAACACGATGTCGAGCGAGCCGAGAATGGCCGAGACGTCGGCGAGCAGATGGCCGCGGCAGATGAAATCCATCGCCTGCAGATGCGCGAAGCCCGGCGCGCGGATCTTGCACTTGTAGGGCTTGTTGGTGCCGTCGGCGACAAGATAGACGCCGAACTCGCCCTTCGGCGCCTCGACCGCCGCATAGATCTCACCCGCGGGGACGTGCACGCCCTCGGTATAGAGCTTGAAGTGGTGGATCAGCGCTTCCATCGAGCGCTTCATCTCACCGCGGCGCGGCGGCGCGATCTTGTTGTCGGTGATCATCACCGGGCCCTGCCCGTCCGGTGCGCGCAGCTTCTGGATGCACTGCTTCATGATACGCACCGACTGGCGCATCTCTTCCATGCGGATCAGATAGCGGTCGTAGCAGTCGCCGTTCTTGCCGATCGGAACGTCGAACTCCATCTCGGCATAGACGTCATAGGGCTGCGACTTGCGCAGGTCCCAGGCCGCGCCCGAGCCGCGCACCATCACGCCGGAGAAGCCCCACTCCCAGGCCTGCTGCAGCGTAACGACGCCGATGTCGACGTTGCGCTGCTTGAAGATGCGGTTGCCGGTGAGAAGCCGGTCGAGATCGTCGACCACCTTCAGGAACGGATCGCAGAATGCGTCGATGTCGTCGATCAGCTTCGGCGGCAGGTCCTGGTGGACGCCGCCGATGCGGAAGTAGTTGGCGTGCATGCGCGAGCCGGAGGCCCGCTCATAGAACACCATCAGCTTCTCGCGCTCCTCGAAGCCCCACAGCGGCGGGGTCAGCGCGCCGACGTCCATCGCCTGGGTGGTGACGTTGAGCAAATGCGACAGCAGCCGTCCGATCTCGGAGTAGAGCACGCGGATCAGTTGGCCGCGGCGCGGCACCTCGATGCCGAGCAGGCGCTCGGCGGCGAGGCAGAAGGCATGCTCCTGGTTCATCGGCGCGACGTAGTCGAGCCGATCGAAATAGGGCATCGCCTGCATGTAGGTCTTGGTCTCGATCAGCTTCTCGGTGCCGCGATGCAGAAGGCCGATATGCGGATCGACGCGCTCGACCACCTCACCGTCCAGCTCCAGCACAAGGCGCAGCACGCCGTGTGCCGCCGGATGCTGCGGGCCAAAGTTGATCGTGAAGTTGCGGAGTGCCGGGCTCTGCTCGTTCATGCTCGCGCTCCCACTCACTTCGTCGCTTTCTCGTCGCCGGGCAGCGGATAGTCCGCGCCTTCCCAGGGCGACAGGAAATCGAACTTGCGGAATTCCTGGTTGAGCCTGACAGGCTCGTAGATCACCCGCTTCTCCTGGTCGTCGTAGCGCACCTCGACGAAGCCGGTGGTGGGGAAGTCCTTGCGCAGCGGGTGGCCGTCGAAGCCGTAATCCGTCAGCAGGCGGCGCATGTCCGGGTGACCGACGAAGATCACGCCGTAGAGATCGTAGGCCTCGCGCTCGAACCAATCCGCGCCCGGGAAGACGTCGATCAGCGACGGCACCTGCGTCGTCTCGTCGGCCTCGGCCTTGAGCCGGATGCGTGCGTTCAGGGTCGGAGACAGGAAGTGGTAGACGACGTCGAAGCGCTTGGCGCGCTCCGGGTAGTCTACCGCGGTGATGTCGGTGATGTTGACGAACCGGAGAGCCGGATCATCACGCAGATACTTCACAACCTCGACGATCCGACCCGGCTCCACGCTCACCGTGAGCTGATTGAAAGCGACCGAATGGCCGATCGCCGCGCCCGGAAGCGCGCTCACGATCGTCTGCCCAAGGGCGTCGAGCCTGCCGTCGTCCATAACGAAAAAACCTTCAGCGTTCGATGGTGCCGGTGCGCCGGATCTTCTTCTGCAGCAGCAGAACACCGTACAGCAGCGCTTCCGCGGTCGGCGGACAGCCGGGCACATAGATATCAATGGGAACGATGCGGTCGCAGCCGCGGACCACCGAATAGGAATAGTGATAATAGCCGCCGCCATTGGCGCACGACCCCATCGAGATGACGTAGCGTGGCTCCGGCATCTGGTCGTAGACCTTGCGCAGCGCCGGCGCCATCTTGTTGGTCAGGGTGCCGGCGACGATCATCACATCGGACTGGCGCGGCGAGGCGCGCGGCGCGAAGCCGAAACGCTCGACGTCGTAGCGCGGCATCGACACCTGCATCATCTCGACGGCGCAGCAGGCCAGGCCGAACGTCATCCACATCAGGGAGCCGGTGCGGGCCCAGGTGATGAGATCGTCAGCAGTAGCAACGAAGAATCCCTTGTCCGACAGTTCGTGCCTGACCTCGAGGAAGTACGGGTCGTTGGCACCGATCGGCCTGCCGGTCGCGGGATCGAGAATGCCCTTCGGGGCCGGTGCGATTACCGGACCGGTCGAGGACGTGGTCGGGCTCAATCCCATTCAAGCGCGCCTTTCTTCCATTCGTAGGCAAACCCGACCGTCAGCACGGCCAGGAACACCAGCATCGACCAGAAGCCGGCCGCGCCGAGCTTGCCGAATGCCACTGCCCAGGGGAACAGGAAGGCGACTTCGAGGTCGAAGATGATGAAAAGGATGGCCACCAGATAGAAGCGGACGTCGAACTTCATGCGCGCGTCGTCGAACGCATTGAAGCCGCATTCGTACGCGGAGAGCTTCTCGGGATCGGGCTGCTGGTAGGCGACCAGGAAGGGCGCGATCAGCAGAACCACCCCGATGATGGCTGCGACACCTATGAACACGACGAGGGGGAGATAGTTCTGGAGGATGCCGGTCATCGGCGCCACTTTCCTCTGCGGTTTCGGTGCAAACCGCAGATTCGTTGCATTGGAATTGGTCGAAGCCTTAGCGCAGCGCACCAAGCCGCGCAAGACAAGCCGTCTCGCCGGTGTCATCCCTCCCCACATTGCGGAAACCTGGACACACCGAGCCACGGCGCCACAGATGACGCGTGCAGGAGCCGCATTGCAGACCCGCAGCATTACGGTGTCGCTGAGGTGGTCAGCGATCGCGAGCACGCACGCCGTCGTGCGCAGGCTGGGCGGAGACGGATGCGGATCAGCGTTCGATCGAGCGATCCAAGCAAGGCGACTGGACCGTCACCCGATAGGCGTCCGTTGTCACGTCAAATGGTCACGAAGGGCCGCCGGATCAAGATCACCCGCGGCGGCCGGCGTGGCCGCGGTCACCGCCGATGCCGGCATGGGTGCCGATCATGGGCTCCGGCCGCATACTCCCGATTGCCGGCGCGCCGACTGCAACCGATGAAACCATTTTGAGGAAACGAGGAAACCGGATCGAAACAAAGCGGAGGTACATGTCCAGGCAACAAAGTGGCGCTCTGAGACGCCGGGAGGCTGACATGAACCACTCGCTGCATTCCGCAGACCGATCGACTCACCTGAAGATCGTCGTCGTTGCCCTGATCGCAGGCATCGCGGTAACCGCTTTCGGTATCGCGACCCGCGCCAATGTGGATTACAGCCAGACGGCATCGCACGTCGTGAAGGCCGGCAAGCCTGTGACCGTGACGAGTTCCAGCGACTCGATGGTCCGCTGAGCCGTCGGTCCGCTGCTGACAGCGGTCGCAGGCCACCCGCTGGGTGGCCTTTTTCGTGCCCGATCGGAAAGATTAGCGACGGAGAGCCTGCAGTTCGGCGAAGCGTCGGATGGTGGCCGGGGAGAGATCACGCGGTCGCACGGCTTGCGGCGGCAAAGGATCAAATCGAAAGCTAAGCCATTGAAAACATGGCGCGAGAGACGGGGCTCGAACCCGCGACCTCCGGCGTGACAGGCCGGCGCTCTAACCAACTGAGCTACTCCCGCGTGATCGCGAAATCCGCGGAGGAGTGCGACTTAAAGGGGCGATGTTTCGAAGTCAAGGACAATGAACCGATAGCTGTGCGAAGTCCTTGATGAGCGGTCAATCGCGGTCTCTCTCAGTGGCGTCGGGCATCCGCCGTAAATCGCGCATGATGATGGGCCAAGTCGATGATCCGTCTTTTTTCTTCGGGACCGCAACGGCACGGCCGCAAAGGAAGATGAGTTTCGAATCGCCGGACTGGGTATCCTTTAGGTCCCATGCGCGCGCAGGAGCGCGCAATTCAGCCGCCGGCGGGCGGTACCGATCACAGCGGGTCGCGACGTCGCATTCCGCAGCAAAGGAGCCGGCGGATGCGCTTTGATCGGGGGAACCACTGATAGCCTGATGAACCCTGGTATCTGGCATGCAATAACTGATATATTAGTATACCGATGCATACGGTAACATATTGTTCCCTCTCCTGTCCTTGTGGTGCACATGTCCGATCCGCTTCGCAGCTACACCCACTCCGTCACCGAGCGTCTGCTCCGCTATGTCGTGATCGACACCCAGTCGGACCCGACATCGCCGACCTGCCCTTCGACGCTCAAACAGAAGAATCTCGGCCGGTTGCTCGCAGCCGAGCTGCAGGCGATGGGCCTCTCGGACGCCCATCTGGACGACCACGGCTACGTCTATGCGACCATCCCGGCCACCACCGACAAGGCCGTGCCGGTGATCTGCTTCTGCTCGCACATGGACACGTCGCCCGACTGCTCCGGAGCCGACGTGAAGCCGCAGATCGTGCGCAACTACCAGGGCGGCGACATCGTGCTGCCTAAGGACCCGAGCCAGATCATCCGTGCGGCTGAGCATCCGGCGTTGAGGGACCAGATCGGCAACGACATCGTCACCACGGACGGTACCACGCTGCTGGGGGCCGACAACAAGGCCGGCATCGCCGAGATCATGGACGCGGCGCAGTTCCTGATCAGCCATCCGCAGATCAAGCACGGCACCATCAAGATCCTGTTCACGCCGGACGAGGAGATCGGCCGCGGCGTCGACCGGGTCGACCTGAAGAAGCTCGGCGCCGATTTCGGCTACACGATGGATGGCGAGACCGCCGGCAACATCGAGGACGAGACCTTCTCCGCCGACGGTGCCACCATCCTCATCAACGGTGTCAGCGCCCATCCCGGCTTTGCCAAGGGCAAGATGGAGCATGCCATCAAGATCGCATCTGCGATCATCGAGCGGCTCCCGAAGGATAGCTGCTCGCCGGAAACGACGGAGGGCAAGGAAGGCTTCCTGCATCCGGTCGGGATCTCCGGCGCGCTCGAACAGGCGCGGCTCGATTTCATCGTGCGCGATTTCAGCGAGCAGGGCTTGCGGCAGAAGGAAGCGCTGCTCGAGGACATCGTCAGGGATGTCCTGAAGGACTATCCGCGCTCGAGCTACCGGATGGAGGTTCGGCAGCAATACCGCAACATGAAGGAGGTCATCGATCTGCATCCGGAGATCGTGACCTATGCCGAGGAGGCGATCCGCCGCGCCGGCCTGACGCCGGTCAGGACATCGATCCGCGGCGGGACCGATGGTTCGCGGCTGTCGTTCATGGGCCTGCCCTGCCCCAACATCTTCGCCGGCGAGCATGCCTTCCACTCGCGTCTCGAATGGGTCAGCGTCCAGGACATGGAGAAGGCGGTGCAGACCATCGTCCATCTGGCGATGATCTGGGAAGAGCAGTCCTGAGCGCCGTCAGGCGCGCGCCGTCACCAGCCAGATCGAGCCGGCGAGCGTCACGCTGTCGCCGCGTACATACTGCGTCAGCAGCTCGCGGACCGACTGCCGCGCCGCATCGCGCGTCTCCTGGGGATGCCCCTCCAGCGCGCGGCTGGCGGGGCCGATCTCGAAGGCCGATTGTACGGCCGCATCGAGCCCCTTGCCGATCGCGACGTCGAGCGACAGCGCATGTGCCTCCAGCGCGACGTCGCTGAAGCCGGCCTCGCCCAGGATGCGCGTCACCCGCGCTTCCGATGCGAAGGCAAATGGACCGGGATCGTCGGGCGCCATCTCTGGCAGCTTCGGGACGTGGCGATAGACCGCCTGCAGCGGCGCGATCATCCAGGGATTGGCTTTCGGCTCGCGCCAGCAGGCGAATACGACCCGGCCGCCCGGCTTCAGCGCGCGGCGGATGTTGGCGAACGACGCCACCGGATCGGCGAAGAACATCACGCCGAACCGCGACACCAGCAGATCGAAGCTCGCCGGCGCGAACGGATGCACGGTCGCGTCGGCCAGCACGAACTCGGCGGGAAGCCCGGCCGGCGCCACCGCGCGCGCCCGCTCCAGCATTGGGGCGGAAATGTCGACCCCGAGCACATGCCCGCCAGGCGCCACCTGCCCGGCCAGCGCGATCGACAGGCCGCCACAACCGCAGCCGATATCGAGCACACGATCACCCGGCTTGGCCGCGATGCGGTCGATCAGGATCTGCGACACCGGTGCGAGCAGGATGTCCTGCGCCTCCTGGCGATCGGACCAGCGCTGGCCGCCCGGCCCGTTCCAATAGGCGATCTGGTCGGCGTTGCGCTCGTCCCCTGCCGGCAATTGCATGATGTGCCCTGTCTGATTGAGGTCATCGCAAGACCCGGCATGGCGCATGCAGCCGCCTGTCCTGTCAAGGCACGAGGCCGCGATGCGCTCGAGGAAGAAGGTGGGCCGGTTCTGACCACGGTTCGGAGAGACTTTCGCCGACGGCGAGAGCGCTCCAACGTCGGCTCAGCCGCGCGAACTCCTGTCGGATGGCGTCGCGCCGCACCGGCGTGTAGACCGCGCGCTCCTCCGCTGACATCCCAGCCAGCAGGCTGCGCGCCGACGGCGCCATCTCGGCCCCGCGCGCCCGCAGCGCCGGATCGTCAGCCTGCTGCAGCCAGTCCTGCCAGCACACATAGGTGGCGCGCTCGGAGCGGGCATAGTCCTCGCTGCGTTCCGGCATCAGGCGCTGGTCCCTGGCCTCATGCCTGCGACGCAGCCGCGCGGTCTCGCGGGACGAGGTCGCATGCGGGACCAAATGAAAAGTCCCGGCCGTGCCGCCGGCCGCGAGCCGCCCGAACACGGCGCCGTCAATCCCGAGATGCTTCTCGACGATGAAGTGTTGCAGATCATGCGGCATCCAGGGATCGAAGCCAGGCGCCGGGCTCATTTCGAGGGTGCGTCCATCACCGAGCGTCGCGCGCACCGCGTAGCGGCGCTCGCCGGTGCGGACGAAGGAAACAGTCATGGGCGGTCGCGGACGACGAGACATGGGACACTCGCAATTGGCAGCCGCGGCTGAAAAACGGCCCCATCATACCGCCGCGGGCGAGGGATCGATAGATGCGCGCGGACCTGCTGGCGAGCGCAGCAGCGCAATGCAATAGCGGGACAGCCTCTGGTCTCGCTGGTTCTGGTCTCGCTCTTGCTTCGATCAGGCGCGTCAGGAGCCACATGCGCACTCTCATCGTTGCCGATCTTCATTACTCGCTGCCGCAGTTCGACTGGCTGGTGGCGGCTGCCGATCATTTTGATGCGGTGGTGTTCGCCGGCGATGCGCTCGATCTCGCCTCGATCGTCGACATTCGCGCCCAGATCGTGGTCGTGAAGACATATCTCGTGCTCCTGGCGGCCAAGACGCGGGTCATGATCTGCTCGGGCAATCATGACCTGGAGGAGCGCAGCCCGGATGGCGAGAAGATCGCGGCCTGGATCGGGACGGTCCGCGAGCTCGGCATCGCGGCCGACGGCGATGACATCCTGATCGGCGATACGCTGTTCTCGCTTTGCCCATGGTGGGACGGTCCGCTGGTCAAGGCCGCGATCGGACGCCAGCTCGATGCCGCCGCGACGCGCGACGCAGCCCGCTGGATCTGGGTGCATCATGCGCCGCCGGCCAACTCGCCGGTGAGCTGGGGCGGCAAGCGCTTCTTCGGCGACACCGAGCTCGAAGGCTTCATCGCGCGGCACCGCCCGGCAATGGTGATCTCCGGCCACGTTCACCAGTCGCCCTTCATCAAGAACGGGTCCTGGTTCGATCGCGTCGGTGAGACTTGGGTGTTCAACACCGGACGGCAGCCCGGGCGACCGCCGACCTACATGGTGCTCGACACCGATGAAGGGCGCGCCTTCTGGCTGGCGGCGGGGCAAGCCGAATGGGTCGCTCTCGCCGGTCCGCTGCAACGCCCGGCCCAGCCCGTCACGGTAGCGCCGGACTGGCTCAGAGCCGTGGATCGGATTCCAGATCCGTTCCTGGCGAAACCTGCTGCGGCGGCAGGTTGATCATGCTCTGCAGCACCTCGCCGACCATCGAAAGATGGGTGCCATGGCCGGCATATTGCCGCTTCAGGTCGGCGAGATAGCTGTTGGCGACGTTGAGGCGCTGCGCCAGCATGCGCGCGATCGCGAGCGTCGCCTCGGGATTTTCAGCCAGGAAGCGCCGAGCGTCGGGAATTTCGTAGATCAGGCAATCCGCCGCGGCGCGCACGGTCGCCGTGTGAGGCTGCTCAAGCAGCAGCGACATTTCACCGAACAGCGCGCCCGGCTCCGACACGACCGCCACCGTGGCGCCGGCCTTGATCACCTCCAGCCGCCCCTCGAGCAGGATGTAGAGATGCCCGGTGCTATGCCCCTCCTCGAGCAGCATGGTGCCCGCCGGAATGGCACGCTCATGTCCGCCGGTGCAGTGGCGCAGGAAGTCGGTCATCGGTTCGCCCGCGATGTTTCACTCCGCGCGCCAAGCTAGCCGAAGAACGGTTCATCGCCACGCGAAATCGTCCGGGCGCTTCGCACCAGCTGTCGCAAAGGATTTTAAACCCCTGTCCGAATTGAGCACTCGGCGGCGCCATCATCGTGATCGGGACGTGGGTTTGGCTCAGCCGCCGAGGCTCGATGGCAAGGTGGCTCAGCTTTACGAGAGCAGCAAATCGATGAAACCCGACGCACAAACGCGCGTCTGGAGAGCATCGCCATCAGCTTGGAAAATCGACGCGCACGACAATAGCAGCGTCACCATTGCGAGGGTGCGTCCCAGCGGATGCTAATGGTAGGCGGCGAGAGATTCGAACTCCCGACCCTCTCGGTGTAAACGAGATGCTCTAACCAGCTGAGCTAGCCGCCCTCACGTCGCGCTTCTTTACCCCCTGCCCGATCCTCAATCAACGCCGGAACCACGCGGCGGCAGCGAGAAACCGCCGCAGCGGGAACAGTGGGGGCAGACCACGCACGCTCGAAGGGTCAGTGGTTCGATCTCCCAAACGAAAACGGCGCCCTTACGGGCGCCGTTTCCTTGGAACAGTTCGGACCTCAGTGGGCGGTCAGGCCGCCGGCGGCTTCGTCGCCATCGGCCTTCACCGGCACCTTGGTGTCCTCTTCCCAGACGATCGGCACCGGCTTGCGGACCAGGGCCCGGGCGACGACGTCGTCGAGACGGGACACCGGGATGATGTCCATGCCGCCCTTGATCGCATCGGAGATCTCCGTGAGATCCTTGGCGTTGTCCTCGGGGATCAGCACCGTCTTGATGCCGCCGCGGGCAGCGGCCAAGAGCTTCTCCTTCAGACCGCCGATCGGCAGCACGCGACCACGCAAGGTGATCTCGCCGGTCATCGCGACGTCGTGACGGATCGGAATGCCCGTCATGACCGAGATGATTGCGGTTGCCATCGCGACGCCCGCCGACGGACCGTCCTTCGGGGTCGCCCCCTCCGGAACGTGGACGTGGATATCGCGGCGGTCGAACATCGGCGGCTCGATGCCGTAGACGATCGCCCGCGAGCGGACGTAGGACGCCGCCGCCGAGATCGACTCCTTCATGACGTCGCGCAGATTGCCCGTCACCGTCATCTTACCCTTGCCGGGCATCATGACGCCTTCAATGGTGAGCAGCTCGCCACCGACATCGGTCCAGGCCAGGCCCGTCACGATACCGACCTGATCGTCGCTCTCGATCTCACCGAAGCGATACTTCGGCACACCCAAGAATTCCTCGACGGCCTTCTCGGTGACCTTCACCGACTTCTTCTTGGACATCATGAGCTCCTTCACGGCCTTGCGGGCCAGTGTGGAAATCTCACGCTCCAGGTTACGCACGCCCGCCTCGCGGGTGTAGCGCCGGATCACGAGCAGCAGCGCGTCATCGTCGATCGACCACTCCTTCGAATCCAGGCCGTGCTTCGACAGCGCGGACGGGATCAGATGCTTGCGGGCGATCTCGAGCTTTTCGGTCTCGGTGTAGCCCGCGATGCGGATGATCTCCATGCGGTCCATCAGCGGGCCGGGAATATTCAGCGTATTCGCGGTCGTGATGAACATCACGTTCGACAGGTCGTAGTCGACCTCCAGATAGTGGTCGTTGAACGTCGTGTTCTGCTCGGGGTCCAGAACCTCCAGCAGCGCCGACGACGGGTCACCCCGGAAGTCCGAGCCCATCTTGTCGATCTCGTCCAACAGGAAGAGCGGGTTCGAGGTCTTGGCCTTGCGCATCGACTGGATGATCTTGCCGGGCATCGAACCGATATAGGTCCGGCGATGACCGCGGATCTCCGCCTCGTCGCGCACGCCGCCCAGCGACACGCGAACGAACTCGCGGCCGGTGGCCTTCGCGATCGACTTGCCGAGCGAGGTCTTGCCGACGCCGGGAGGTCCGACCAAGCACAGGATCGGGCCGGTCAGCTTGTTGGCGCGCGACTGCACCGCCAGGTACTCGACGATGCGATCCTTGACCTTCTCCAGCCCATAGTGATCCGCATCCAGAACCGCCTGCGCGGCCTCCAGATCCTTCTTCACCTTGGACTTCTTGTTCCACGGGATCGACAGCAGCCAATCCAGATAGTTGCGCACGACGGTCGCTTCCGCAGACATCGGCGACATCTGGCGCAGCTTCTTCAGCTCGTGCTGCGCCTTCTCTCGCGCTTCCTTGGAGAGCTTGGTCTTGTTGATGCGCTCTTCCAGATCGGCGAGCTCGTCGCGGCCGTCCTCGTCACCCAGCTCCTTCTGAATGGCCTTCATCTGCTCATTCAGGTAGTACTCGCGCTGGGTCTTCTCCATCTGGCGCTTGACGCGCGAGCGGATGCGCTTCTCGACCTGCAGCACCGAGATCTCGCTCTCCATCAGGCCCAGCACCTTCTCCAGGCGCGTGGTGACGGACAGCGTCTCCAGGATGCCCTGGCGATCGGCGATCTTGACGGCGAGATGCGAGGCGACGGTGTCGGCCAGCTTGCCGAAATCGGTGATCGACTGAACGACGCCGACGACTTCGGCGGAGATCTTCTTGTTCAGCTTCACGTAGCTTTCGAAGTCCGACACGACGGACCGCCCGAGCGCTTCGGCCTCGACCGACTTCGCATCGGTATCCTCGAGCGCAACGGCAGTGGCTTCGTAGTAGTCGGCACGATCGGTGTACTTCTCGACGCGCGCGCGCTCCAGACCCTCGACCAGCACCTTCACGGTGCCGTCGGGCAGCTTGAGGAGTTGCAGCACGCTGGCGAGCGTCCCGGTCTCGTAGATAGCATCCGCAGCTGGATCATCGTCGGACGCGTTCTTCTGCGTCGCCAGCATCACCAGCGCGTCGTTCTTCATCACCTCTTCGAGCGCGCGGATCGATTTCTCGCGGCCGACGAACAGCGGAACGATGTTGTGCGGGAAGACGACGATGTCGCGGAGCGGCAGAACCGGATAGGCGTGGCTCTCGCCGTAGACGATGGTCGGCCGGGGTTTGGGGGTCGTCATGGCCTGTTCCTTTTGTTTAGCCCCCTTGCACGCAGTCCGCCATCGTGCGCAACCGCCACAAGGTGCGATCTGATCCGGACATCACTGACGCGTCGATATCGCCCGCTTGTTTCGGATCGTTTGTTGAGGCGAATCCCGGGATTGAGATTTGTATCGCCACGCGACATTAGGTGGCTATCGACCCGGGGGGTGTCAAGTATCGGTAAACACCCGCCAAAAATGGCTTTACGCGGCGGGACGCTGAAACGCTGCGATGCCGCGGACATGATGTCCGCAGCGATCGCCGATCTAACAAATCGAGGTCTTCTGTCTCTCGTGCCAGCGCGCCTCACGCGCTGGCGCTGCTTTCCACCGCACGATCGGACCGATCGGCGTAGATGTAGAGCGGACGGGCCGTGCCCTCGACCACTTCGCGCGAGATGACCACTTCCTCGACGCCCTCGAGACCCGGCAGGTCGAACATCGTCTCGAGCAGGATGCTCTCGAGGATCGACCGCAGGCCACGCGCGCCGGTCTTGCGTTCGATGGCCTTGCGCGCCACTGCGCCCAGCGCCTCGTCGGCGAAGGTGAGCTCGATGTTCTCCATCTCGAACAGCCGCTGATACTGCTTCACCAGCGCGTTCTTGGGCTCGGTCAGGATCTTCTTCAGCGAGTTCTCGTCGAGATCCTCGAGCGTCGCCACGACCGGCAGACGGCCGACGAACTCGGGGATCAGGCCGTACTTCAGGAGATCCTCAGGCTCGACGTGACGGAAGATCTCGCCGGTACGGCGGTCTTCCGGCGCCAGAACCTGGGCGGCGAAGCCGATCGAGGTCGACCGGCCGCGCGCCGAGATGATCTTCTCCAGTCCGGAGAACGCACCACCGCAGATGAAGAGGATGTTGGTGGTGTCGACCTGCAGGAACTCCTGCTGCGGGTGCTTGCGGCCGCCCTGCGGCGGAACCGACGCAACCGTGCCCTCCATGATCTTGAGCAGCGCCTGCTGGACGCCCTCGCCCGACACATCGCGCGTGATCGAGGGATTGTCAGACTTGCGACTGATCTTGTCGATCTCGTCGATGTAGACAATGCCACGCTGCGCGCGCTCGACATTGTAGTCGGCCGCCTGCAAGAGCTTCAGGATGATGTTCTCGACGTCCTCACCGACATAGCCGGCCTCGGTCAGGGTCGTCGCATCCGCCATCGTGAACGGCACGTCCAGGATGCGGGCAAGCGTCTGGGCGAGCAACGTCTTGCCCGAGCCGGTCGGACCGATCAGCAGGATGTTCGACTTCGCGAGCTCGACGTCCGAGTGCTTGGTCTGATGGTTCAGCCGCTTGTAGTGGTTGTGGACGGCGACCGAGAGCACCTTCTTCGCATGGTTCTGGCCGATGACGTAATCGTCCAGGACCTTGCAGATCTCCTTCGGGGTCGGAATCCCGTCGCGCGACTTCACCAGCGAGGACTTGTTCTCCTCGCGGATGATGTCCATGCAGAGTTCGACGCACTCGTCGCAGATGAAGACGGTTGGACCTGCGATCAGTTTGCGGACTTCGTGCTGGCTCTTGCCGCAGAACGAGCAATATAGCGTGTTCTTCGAGTCGCTCGTGCCGACCTTACTCATTCCTGTCTCCGTCCGCGGTTCGCTCTTGTCCGCTCGTTCGTTCCGATCCGGCACGGGCCGGACCAGACTGGTGAAAGAGCAAATTTCGTACCAAAATTAACACCTTGTTCTTCACCCGTCGTGCACCGACGACCTACGCGAATCCCCCACGATCCATAACTGGACACTCTAGCCAATCATGCTGTCATCCGACTATCAAGAATTCGCTAATCGGAGCACAGACCCTAGACCGTGACATTACCGTGATTTTGGGGCTTGACACGGTAAGAACACGCGAAATCAGCGAAGCGTTGCGTGTTTGCCACGCCTATTTGCCGGCCGCACGGCAGGGTTGCGGCCCTTTTGGGACCCCACCTTGGTACCTTTGCCGACCCGAGCCGGCAAAGGCGATGCTGTTGCGTTCCGAGGCCCGTCAATCGGACCCCGCCTCGATCACGGACGGCTCACTTGCCCATCGCCGCCGGATCTTCCGGCCGCTTGTCGAGAACCTTGTCGATCAGGCCGAACTCCTGGGCCGCTTCCGCCGTGAGGAATTTGTCGCGCTCCAGGGCGTCCTCTATCGCCTTGTAAGACTGGCCGGTGTGCTTGACGTAGATCTCGTTCAGCCGCTTCTTCAGGTTCAGGATCTCCTGGGCGTGCAGCATGATGTCGGTCGCCTGGCCCTGGAACCCGCCGGACGGCTGATGCACCATGATGCGCGAGTTCGGCAGCGAGAAGCGCATGTCCTTGTGGCCGGCACAGAGCAGCAGCGAGCCCATCGAAGCCGCCTGGCCGGTGCACAGCGTCGACACCGCCGGACGGATGAACTGCATCGTGTCGTAGATCGCGAGGCCCGACGTCACCACGCCACCGGGCGAGTTGATGTACATCGCGATTTCCTTCTTCGGGTTCTCGGCCTCGAGGAACAGGAGCTGCGCGACGATCAGGGTCGCCATGCCGTCCTCCACCGGACCGGTCACGAAGATGATGCGCTCCTTCAGGAGGCGCGAGAAGATGTCGTAGGCGCGCTCACCGCGGTTGGTCTGTTCGACCACCATGGGCACAAGGTTCATATAGGTTTCGACGGGATCGCGCATGAATCACCCAAGGGTTGGACCAGCAGTTGAGACGACCGGCCGCCGCAGGTGAGGCTCATTTCAACGAGCAGCGACGGACAGGTGTCCCGTGATGCAGAACTTCAAGACCGAGCTCACAGATATGGACCAATTCGCCGGTGACAAGACCGGGTCCCCTGGCCAGCCGCGAGCGAGGTCATTGCGCTGTTCAAGCTGATTCCCGCGGCGGCGGCCAGCGCCGGAACCGGGCCGACCGGCGCTTTCGCCGGTCAACCTTAATCACGCGCTTATGTCGCGAACCCTACGATGGGCGACCTGTTCAGGCCGCCTTGTCGCTGTCGTCGTCCTTGAACAGCTCGTCCTTGGAGACCTTCTTCTCGGTCACGTTGGCGAGCTCGAGGATGAAGTCGACGACCTTGTCCTCGTAGATCGGCGCGCGCAGCTGCGCGAGCGCCTGCGGGTTGTTGCGGTAGAAGTCCCAGACCTCCTTCTCGCGGCCCGGCATCGAGCGCGCGCGCTCCATCACGGCGCGGCCGACCTCGTCGTCGGTCACGGTGATCTTGTTCTTCTCGCCGATCTCCGACAGCACGAGGCCGAGACGGACGCGGCGGTCGGCGATGGTGCGGTACTCCTCCTTCGCCTTGTCCTCGGTGGTGTTCTCGTCGGCGAAGGTCTTGCCGCTGGAGTCCATCTCGGCCTTGACCGAGTTCCACATCAGGTTGAACTCCTCGTCGATCAGCGACGGCGGCGCATCGAACTTGTGGGTCTCGTCGAGACGGTCGAGCAGCGCGCGCTTGACACGCTGACGGGTCGCCTGGCTGAACTCGCCGGCGAGGCGGTCGCGCATCAGCTGCTTCAGCTTGTCGAGCGACTCGAGGCCGAGCGTCTTGGCGAACTCATCGTCCACCACCTTGTCCTCCGGAGCCTCGACCGCGGTCGCCGTGGTCTCGAACTCCGCGGCCTTCCCCGCGAGCTCGTTGTTGAGATAGTTGGTCGGGAACGTCACCTTGAGCGTGCGGGTCTCACCGACGCCGATACCGATCAGTTGGTCCTCGAAGCCGGGAATGAAGGTGTTCGAGCCGATCACGACATCGATGCCCTCGCCGGTGCCGCCCTCGAAGGCGACGCCATCGATCGTGCCCTTGAAGTTGATCTTCACCCGGTCGCCGCTCTCGGCCTTCGCGCCCTCGGCCTTCGCGGCGTAGCTGCGGTTGGCATCGGCCAGGCGCTTGATCGCCTCGTCGACATCGGCGTCGGTGATGTCGGCCACGGGCTTCTCGACCGAGAAGGTCTTGAAGTCGGCGAGCGCAATCGCCGGCACGACCTCGACGGCCACGGTGTAGGTCAGGTCGGACTGGCCAGCGAGGATCTTCTCGACCTCGGCCTCCTCCGTCGGCATCGTCACCTTCGGCTCGGTGGCGAGGCGGAACCCGCGCTCGGTGAAGATCTGCGTGTTGGTGTCGCGGATGGTCTGGTCGATGGTCTCGGCCATGACCGACTTGCCATAGATCTTCTTCAGATGCGCCACCGGCACCTTGCCGGGGCGGAAGCCGTTGATGCGAACCTTGTCCTTGAGATCGACCAGCTTGGCATCCGCCTTGGCGTCGAGATCCGCCGCCGGAACGCTGATCTGGAACTCGTGCTTCAAGCCTTCCGACAAGGTTTCTGTGACCTGCATGGCGTCAATCTTCTTCCGCTTCGGTCCGAACCCTTGCGATCCGGACACATCTGACTCAATTGTGGACGACGCGCGGCAAAGGCTTTGCGCCGGTGGGATCGGCGGCCCCGCTTCTCTGTCCGAGAGGGCGGGTCTGCCGGTAAAACTTGGGGCAAACGCCGGAGAAGCGCTTGGTGCGGGCGGAGGGACTCGAACCCCCACAACTTTCGTCACTGGAACCTAAATCCAGCGCGTCTACCAGTTCCGCCACGCCCGCGTGAACTGCATCGATAGCCCGGCCGCGGTGCCGCGGGCGGCGCGGCTTATACCACGCACGAAACCGTCCGCAGCAAAAAAATGGGCTGTCGAAAGCACCACCGGCAGGCCGATCGACCGTGTCGCACGCACAGATAAGGGAAAACAACATGATCCGCATCCCCCTCATCGCACGATGTTTTGTCGCATGACGGAACCGTCCGAGGGGCTCAGCCGCCGTGCCCTGCTCGGCGGCCTCGCCGCAGCCGGCGCGGCCTCGTTTGCCCGCCCGGCCCCGGCCGCTGGCCGAATCTCGGTTTCCTTGGACGCCCGCGGCGAATCTCTCGCGCTGAGCCCGGGACGTTCACCGAGCCCGCTATGGCGGTTGGCTGCACGGGCTCCGGTGATCCGGCTCGCACGCGGCACGGCGCTCGATCTGGACCTTTCGAATGGCCTTTCGATCCCGGCCGCGCTGTCCAGCCGCGGCCTCACTTTGCCCGCCCCGCTGCTGGCGCAGCCGGAGATCGGCCCCGGCGGCCGGGCCACCATTCCAGCCTTGGCGTCGCGCGCCGGGACCGGCCTGCTCGACCTGCGGCTGCTCGCCGACGCCGTGCCGATCCGGCCGCTCCCTGTCATCGTCGACGAAGCCGCGACGGTAACTGTCGACCGCGACGAAATTTTCCTGGTCGAGGATTTCAGGCTCAAGGCGGACGGCACCGCGGTTGCGCCAGGAGCCGAAGCGCAAGACACCGAGCTCATCTACACCGTCAACGGGCACATCCAGCCGGAGATCGCGCTGCGAACCCATGCGCGGGTCAGGTTGAGGTTCATCAACGGCTGTCAACGCGCTCTGATCGCGATCAAAATCGCCGACCTCGACGCCGTCCGCGTGATGGCCATCGACGGCCAGCCGGCCGAGCCTTTCCTGGCTCGAAACGGCGCGGTGGTGCTGCCGCCCGGCGGCCGCACCGACGTCTTCCTCGACATGCCCGCCGCCAAGACAACGCTGGCCGTGCTGCTGCACGACGGCAGCAATGCGCGTCCCCTCGTCCGGCTGGTGGCGTCGAGCGAGCCGCCGCTCCGTGCCGCCCCGTTGCCGCCGGCGCCGCCTTTGCCTTCGAACGGTTTGCCGGACAAGCTGGACCTGAGGACCGCCGCTCGGGCCGAGCTCACGCTCGACGGCGCCGGCTGGCAACCGCCCGCCGCGTTCAACGCCGCCGGCGCCCCCACCTTCCAGGCCAAGGCCGGCCAAGCGGTCGTGCTGGCATTGGCAAACAAGAGCGCCGGCACCCATGTGGTCCACCTTCATGGCCAGCCGTTCCGGTTGCTCGACCGGCTCGACGATGGCTGGAAGCCCTATTGGCTCGACACGCTGGCGCTGGAGGCCGGCCAGACCCAGCGCATTGCATTCCTTGCCGAGCAATCGGGCCGATTCCTGGTCGAGAGCACGGCGACCAACTGGGCGGCGCCGCGCCTGCTGCGGTGGTATGAGATCCGGTGAGGAAACGAACCTGAGGGAACAGTCCCCATGACCACTGCCGCCATCACCGGGATCACGGCACGCGCCGTGATCACGCCCATGAAGCGCCCCTTGCGCAACGCGTTCGGCATCATCGACTCCGGACCGCTGGTGCTGATCGACGTCGCAACCGATCAGGGGGTTACCGGCCATTCCTACCTGTTCGCTTACACCAAGCTCGCGTTGAAACCGCTGCTGCATCTGGTCGAGGAGATCGGCCGCGAGCTCAAAGGCCAAGCCCTGGTCCCGTTCGATCTGATGAAAATCATGGACGCCAAATTCCGCCTGCTCGGCTGGCAGGGCCTCGTCGGCATGGCCGTCTCAGGTCTCGACATGGCGTTCTGGGATGCGCTCGGTCAGCTCGCGGGCAAGCCCGTGGTCGAGCTGCTCGGCGGCACCGCGCGACCGATTGCGGCCTATGACAGCTATGGCGTGCTCGATGCCAAGGACGACGAGCGCACCTTGCGCGCCGCGCGCGACGAGCACGGTTTCCGCGCCATCAAGACCAAGGGCGGTCATGGCGATCTCGCGACCGACGAAGCGATGATCAAGGGCCTGCGCGCCCTGCTCGGCCCGGACATGGCGCTGATGCTCGACTTCAACCAGTCGCTCGATCCCACTGAAGCCACGCGCAGAATCACGCGCCTTGCTGCCTACGACCTGACCTGGATCGAGGAGCCGGTGCCGCAGGAAAACCTCTCCGGCCATGCCCGGGTGCGCGAGCGCTCGGAGATCCCGATCCAGGCCGGCGAGAACTGGTGGTTTCCGCGCGGCTTTGCCGAGGCGATCGCCACCGGCGCCTCCGACTTCATCATGCCCGATTTGATGAAGGTCGGCGGCATCACCGGCTGGCTCAACGTCGCCGGGCAAGCCGATGCGGCCTCGATCCCGATGTCGAGCCACATCCTGCCAGAAGCGAGCGCGCATGTGCTGGCGGTGACGCCGACGGCGCACTGGCTGGAGGTGCTGGACTTCGCCGGCGCCATTCTGGCCGAGCCGCTGCAGGTGGTGGACGGCAAGGTCACGGCACGCGGGCCGGGTCTTGGGCTCGCGTGGAACGAGAGCGCGGTGGCGAAGTATCAGGTGCAGTGAACCCGAAACACGCGCTGCCGCCCTGCCCTGAGCCGTCATCGCCCGGCTCGACCGGGCGATCCAGTACGCCGAGACGCTGATTGTCACGTCGATGGGCCGCGGAGTACTGGATGCCCGCCTCCGCGGGCATGACAATCTTTGCTGTCAATACTCGACGCCGAACCGGTCAAACAGCCGCCGGAACACCGCAGGCAAGGTCTCCGTCAGATCCTCCGCGATCAGCCCCGGCCCCGCCTCGTTGCCCGCCTCGCCATGCATCCAGACGCCGATGCAGGCGGCCTCGAACGCCGGCACACCCTGCGCCAGCAAGCCGGCGATGATGCCGGCGAGCACGTCGCCGGCACCGGCGGTGGCGAGCCAGGGCGGCGCATTGGCGGCGATGGCGGCGCGGCCGTCGGGCGCGGCCACCGTCGTGTCGGCGCCCTTCAGCAGCACCACGGCGCCACAGCGCGCGGCAGCCGCGCGGACGCGCTCCAGCTTGGAGCGGCCGGGATGCTTGTTGCTGAGATCCGAGAACAGGCGCGGGAATTCGCCCTCGTGCGGCGTCAGCACGATCTGCGCCTCGGCCATCGCCCTGATCTGCTCGAACAGCCGCTCTGGCGCATCGGCGAAGCTCGTCAATGCGTCGGCATCGAGCACGAGATGACGCTGCGCCGACAGCGCGGTGAAGACGAGGTCGCGCGTGCGCTCATTGACGCCCGTTCCGGGCCCGATGATGCAGGTGCTGTAACGCTTGTCGCCGAGCAGCTCGCCGAACTCGATCGCGGTGTCGGCGGCGCGCACCATCACCGCCGTCAGCGCTGCCGCATTGACCGCGAGCGCATCGCGCGGCGAGGCCAGCGTGACCAGACCGGCGCCGGCCCGCAACGCGGCGCGCGCGGCCATCCGCGCCGCGCCTGTCGCGGCGACGTCGCCGGACATCGCGAGCACATGGCCACGCGCGTATTTGTGGCCGTCGATAACAGGCACGGGAAAGCGGCCCTGCCAGAGCTCGGGTTCGTTCTCGAAGGCCTGCGGCCTGATCTCGGCGAGCACCTGTGGATCGATGCCGATGTCGGCGAGCCGGACGCGCCCGCAATGCTGGCGGCCCGGCAGCAGCAGGTGCGCTGGCTTCTTGCGGAAGAAGGTCACCGTCTCGGTGGCGCGGACCGCAATGCCCATCACCGCAGCCGTGGTGCCGTTGATGCCGCTCGGCAGGTCGACAGCGAGCACCGGCGCGCCGTTGCCGTTGATCGCTGCGATGACGTCATGGGGCTCGCCGGTGACGGGCCGGCTGAGACCGGCGCCGAATAGCGCGTCGATGATCAGCGCCGGCTTGCCGATCGCCTGCGGCGTGAACGGCAGCACCGGAAACTTCCAGCCCTTGGCGGCGGAGGCCGCATCGCCATGCAGCGCGTCGCGCTCGCACATCAGGATGACCGACACGTCCCTGCCCTGCGCGGCGAGCTCGGCCGCGGCAACGAAGCCGTCGCCGCCATTGTTGCCCGGCCCGCACACGACCACGATCGGCCCGGTCTCGACTAGGCCCATGGCCGCCTCGGCCACCGCCTGTCCGGCACTCAGCATCAGCGAAAAGCCCGGCGTGCCGGCCGCGATCGTCAGCCGGTCGGCGCGCTCCATTTCGCTCGTGGTCAAGATTTCCATAAACCGCTCTCGTCTCCAGCCGCCGTCTTGCGCCGGCGGCCTGATGTCGTCCCCATGGCCTCGCAGGGGACGTCGGCGCCCCGTTCCTCGGAGCCGGTGCGCGCGAATCCCGCGCTTCCTATTGCCGCGCCGGCCCGCAACTTCCAAGGGCGCTGCGCATCTGGCAAGGCGCGACGAAACCCGGCACGTCGCCTTTTCCCTGGGCATTTCGGACAGCGCCCGGCTCCGCCGTCAAGACCTGCACAACGTTTGATCTGTTTGCCTAATCTCAAGGCTCCGGTATTCTAGACGTTCCTTGAGGGAATCGTCGGGTGCTCGTGAAATGCCTGATTATCGGCTCGATTTGGGCCCGTTAACGACTTGGCATAGACCCTGCTTTTGTGGAGCCACTTCGGCACGGGGCAAGTCGGGCAGTCAATCACCGGGCCTCCGCCGGAGAGTGTCGGGCCCGGTAACGAAATGATCGAACGACCTGCGCGTGCGCGCAGCCTGACGATGACCCACCTGTTGTTTATAGCGGAATGCCCGGGAGGCGCTCAGTGAAGAAGATCGAAGCCATCATCAAGCCGTTCAAGCTCGACGAGGTGAAGGAGGCGCTTCAGGAAGTGGGACTTCAGGGCATCACCGTCACCGAAGCGAAGGGTTTCGGCCGGCAAAAAGGCCATGCCGAGCTCTACCGGGGCGCCGAATACATCGTCGATTTCCTGCCTAAGGTGAAGATCGAGATCGTGATCGGCGACGACCTGGTCGAGCGCGCGATCGAGGCAATCCGTCGCGCCGCCCAGACCGGCCGCATCGGCGACGGCAAGATCTTCGTGTCCAACATCGAGGAAGCCATCCGCATCCGAACCGGAGAATCCGGGCTGGACGCGATCTAGCCCGACCGCAGGCCTGGAACGGACCGTCCGCTCCAGGCCCCGCACGGAACGTTTGCTGCGCCAGCAGCCCCTACGGCAGCTCAAGTGTCCTCTGCGAGGCGCTTGCACGCGGCCGTTTTGCCGTTTCCGATGTTGTCTTGGCCCCCGCACGAGGCTATGGAGCATGACCCGCGGACGCCGTCCCGCGCCGGGCCGTGACGTTATAAGCCAAGAGGGGTATTCATGAAGACCGCCAAGGACGTCTTGAAAGCAATCAAAGACAACGACGTCAAATACGTCGACCTCCGCTTCACCGACCCGCGGGGCAAGTGGCAGCACGTCACCTTCGACGTCAGCATGATCGACGAAGACATTTTTGCCGAAGGCACGATGTTCGACGGCTCCTCGATCGCCGGCTGGAAGGCGATCAATGAATCCGACATGTGCCTGATGCCCGACCCGGTGACCGCGACGATCGATCCGTTCTTCGCCGAAACGACCATGATCATCACCTGCGACGTGCTCGAGCCGACCACCGGCGAGCCGTACAACCGTGATCCCCGCGGCATCGCCAAGAAGGCCGAGGCGATGGTGAAGTCGATGGGCGTGGGCGACAGCGTGTTCGTCGGCCCCGAAGCCGAGTTCTTCGTGTTCGACGACGTGCGCTACAGCTCCTCGCCCTACAACACCGGCTTCCGCCTCGACTCCTCGGAGCTGCCGACCAATTCCGACACCGAGTATGAGGGCGGCAATCTCGGCCACCGCATCCGCACCAAGGCCGGCTACTTCCCGGTGCCGCCGCAGGACTCGGTGCAGGACATGCGCTCGGAGATGCTCGGCGCGATGGCCCGCATGGGCGTCAAGGTCGAGAAGCACCATCACGAGGTCGCCTCCGCCCAGCACGAGCTCGGCATGAAGTTCGACACGCTGACCTTGATGGCCGACCAGATGCAGATCTACAAGTACTGCATCCACCAGGTCGCCCACATCTACGGCAAGACCGCCACCTTCATGCCGAAGCCGGTCTATGGCGACAACGGCTCGGGCATGCACGTCCACCAGTCGATCTGGAAGGACGGCAAGCCGGTGTTCGCGGGCAACAAGTATTCCGACCTGTCGGAGACCTGCCTGTCCTACATCGCCGGCATCATCAAGCACGCCAAGGCCATCAACGCCTTCACCAACCCGTCGACCAACTCCTACAAGCGTCTGGTCCCGGGCTATGAGGCGCCGGTGCTGCTCGCCTACTCCGCGCGCAACCGCTCGGCTTCGTGCCGCATCCCCTACACCTCGTCGCCGAAGGCCAAGCGCGTCGAGGTCCGCTTCCCCGATCCGCTCGCCAACCCCTATCTCGGCTTCGCCGCGATGCTGATGGCCGGCCTCGACGGCGTGAAGAACAAGCTCGATCCGGGCCCGGCGATGGACAAGGACCTCTACGACCTGCCGAAGGAAGAGCTGAAGCAGATCCCGACCGTCTGCGGCTCGCTCCGCGAGGCGCTCGAGAACCTCGACAAGGACCGCGCCTTCCTGAAGGCCGGCGGCGTGTTCGACGACGACTTCATCGACAGCTACATCGCGCTGAAGATGACCGAGGTCGAGCGCTTCGAAATGACCCCGCACCCGGTCGAGTTCGACATGTACTACTCGGGCTAAGGCCCGATAAGATCGGCGGATGACGACACCAGGGCGCCCCTTGCGGGGCGCCCTTTTCGTTGGTGTCGCAGTGCCGTGCTGGCGAATGCCAAGGCCGGCATGAGCGCCAGAACGGCGGTACGACATTCCGCCCAATGACGAATAGGGACAGGCGCAAGGAATAGATCGGGCCGGAATGAGTTTCTATCCCTGTGATCCACATGCATTGGGAGATTTCGAATGACCAAGCTTTCGATCTCGCGCCTCTTCCTGACCGCCGCAATCTCACTCGCGGCGATCTCGTCCGCCAGCGCGGCGCCTCCAACCAAGAGCGGCAGCAGCACGAAGGGCGACATCCTCACCGACAACAAGGGCATGACGCTCTACACGTTCGACAAGGACGTCGACGGCAAATCAGCCTGCAACGGTCCCTGCGCGACCAACTGGCCGGTCCTGAAAGCCGAAGCCAGCGACAAGGCCGACGCCAACTACACCATCATCACCCGGGACGACGGCTCCAGGCAGTGGGCTTACAAGGGCAAGCCGCTCTACACCTTCGCCAAGGATCAGAAGCCCGGCGACATCACAGGCGACGGCTTCCTGAACAACGCCTGGCATCTCGCAAAGCCCTGATCGCAGCCGCGCTCTCGCCACGCGCGGGACGAGCTGTACGGATTGGGCTTGGCCGTAGGAGACGGCCACTCTCGGAGAATCCGCCGGACGCGCCTGCGACCGGCGCCCATTGACGAGCGCTGCGTTGTCGTGGCTATCGAGAAATGCGGCAAGCTTTCCTGATGGAGATCTTGCCGCACCACCTCTGCCCCCAGCGCCCTTCGCCGGGCGCCTTTTGTTGGTGGCTGCTCATCTGCGATGATCCAACGGGACTCGTCCTTCGAGACGCTCGGCTATCGCCAAGCTCCTCAGGATGAGGGGATGGATCTCGTGGTGTTCATGACCCGCTGTGCAGCGACGGCCTCTGCGTTTAATCCTCTCCATGAACACGGTCAGGCGCGTGTTCATGGTCGATGTGCAGCACCGCCTTCGGTGCCAAAACCTCATGGTGAGGAGGCGCGCGCCCATCAGCACATGGGAGCAACGAATAAAGAACCGCGCGCCGTCTCGAAGCATGAGGCCCGTCTGCCGAGACGGTCACGATCGCTATTTCTCAGGGACGTGTGTAGTTTGGGTGACGCTGCATCAAAAATCGGAATCGGAGGAGCTTGCGCGCTATGGGCCATATGAGGCTTGCTATCCTGTTCGTTTTGGCTGGTCTCCATGCGGAGGCCACCCACGCGGACGAACAAAAATGTCGTGCGCCTCAACTTTATGCAAATCTAATGAAATCGGAAAGCAAGTGGGAGGTTGAGGAAGATCCACTTCCACCAAAAGAAAGAATCGAGGTGGGGTCGGTTGCATTTCAACCAATCAAACAGCTTAGTGTTGATCAAGGTGGCGCGATCTGGGTGGCTCCATTCGGGGCAGACTTCAACAAGGCCAGGATTCGAGTGGTGGGTAAAGATGTCCTCCTTGATCGAATCAGATTTCTGCGCGCACTCGGCCCCGAAATGTGGGAGGCCTTGATGGGGCAGAGGTACGCGCAGCCACGTGTGCGGTTCACACTTTCCGCGCCAGATGGTGAGTGTGGGGCGCGAGCGCTCGTTCTGACAATTGACGGTACGGCGGCTTCTGCACCATTCCCGATCCAGCAGTGGCAGTTCAAACGAAAATAATGCAAGTCCTGCGGCGTCCATCGGAGTTGCGGTGACAGTGATGGACTGCATCAAACTTCACATACGAGTTTTGTTCAGCGTCACCATGATTCCAAGAGGCCGAGGCTGTCGTCCGCGCTATTTCTCTGGAAAGTGCACGACGATCTGCTCGACGACAGGCGCCCATTTGCGCGCCCTCGCATCGCCGGACGAAATCCGGTCGCCTTCAGGCGCGCCCATCTCCCGGCCCTTGCCAAATCGAACTGCGATCCAGCATCCGCCTGGCAAAAGACGGCCAAGCGCGCCGCCTCTCCAGTCGACGACGAAGCCGCCACCATCGGTGAAGAACTCGCGGATCAGAAACGGCCTGCCATTGATCTTCTGCACCTCGGCCAAGGTCGAGCCGAGCGTCACGCCGGCAACATTCCAGTGACTCGTCTTGGAGTCGATCAAGGTGAGACGTGACACCCGCTGCATCGTCTCGTCAGCAAAGCCGATCTCGATACACCGGTCCGGCGCTTTTGGCGACAGCACGACGCCTTGATAAGTGATGTCCTCCACCCCGGTGAACAACTGGTCGTCTGTCACCGCCTCCTGGCCGTAGCGCTGCATCAGGCTCTTGGCGGAGTCCGTGACCGACACCGGCGAGGTGCAGGTGATCGGCCCATCGGCAGGCGGCGCGGTCTGTGCCCATGCCGGCGCAGCCAGAAGCATCAACAACAAGCTCGTTCGGCGCATGCTCATCCCGGTCAGTCCTGCGACTATGAAGCCATCACTTCGCGGCGAAATTGATGCCGATCTCCGTGACGACGGGCGCGAATTTGACGAGCGCCGGATTGTCGGACGACACCTTCACGCCATCGCCCGAGAGCGCTCGCGGTGGGTCCTTGTCCCTGCCGAAGCGCACGGTGACCGAGCAGCCGCCCGGCAGGATGCGTCCCAGCGCGCCGTTCTTGAAGTCGGTGACGAAGCCGCCATAGTCCCAGCCGAAGCCTGAGACGACGAACGGCTTGCCGTTGGCCTTCTGGACCGCGGCGAGGCTCGCGCCGATGGTGATGCCCACAACGCTCCAGCGGCTGGTCTTGGCCGTGTCGCGCAAGGTCAGCCCGGACACCGTCGCGATCTTGTCGTCGATGAAGGCGACCTCGATGCGCCGGTCCAGCGCCCGCGGAAACAGCACGAGGCCCTTATAGGTCTCGCCTTCGGCGCCGGGGAGATCCTGAACCACGGCCTCATCGCCGTAGCGCTGCTTGAGACTCTTCACGGTGTCGGTCGCCGCCACGGGCAGCGTGCAGGTGATCGGTCCTTCAATGGGCAGCGCGGTCTGGGCGAAGGCCGGAGCGGCGAGGAGCAGAGCTGCAGCAGTCAGGACGTGGCGCATCCGGGCTTCCTTGTGACGAGCTCACGATGAGGCGTCTCTGCAGCTTCGTCTGCCGCGCCGGAAATCCGGTTCAGTCCCGGCCTTCAGGATGACAGATGGCGCTTCTTGACCGCCGCCCCGAACGCCTCGAACAGCTTGCGATTGATCGGGTTCTTCTGCGGGTCATATTCGGCGTGCCATTGCACGCCCAGCGCAAAACTCGGCGCGTCGGCGATGCGGATGGCCTCGATGGTGCCGTCCTCGGCGATGCCCTCGATCACGACGCGGTCGCCCGGCTCCAGGATGCCCTGACCATGCAGCGAATTGACCTTGATGCTGTCGCAGCCGAGGATGCCGGCGAAGGCGCCGCCCGGTGTCAGCCGCACCTCATGGCGATCGGCGAACACGACGTTGGGGTCGGGATGGATCTCGCCATTCTCCAGCCGGGGCATGCGATGATTCATGCGGCCGGGCAGCTCGCGGATCTCCGGATGCAGCGAGCCGCCGAAGGCGACGTTCATCTCCTGGAGGCCGCGGCAGATGCCGAACAGCGGGATCCCTCTGGAGACGCAGGCCTCCGACAACTGCAACGCGACCTCGTCGCGATGGATGTCGTAGGGCTCGTGCTTGAGGCTCGGCTCGGTGTTGAAGCGGGTCGGATGCACATTGGCGCGGGCGCCGGTCAGCACCACGCCATCGACGACATCGAGCAGTGCGGCGATGTCGGTGATCTCGGGAACGCCGGCAAACATCAGCGGCAGCGCGCCCGCGACCTCGGCCACGGCGCTCAGGTTGCGTTCGCCCACCATCTGCACGGTGAACCTGTTCTCGACGCGATGGCTGTTGCCGATCACGCCGACGACCGGACGCTTCATGGCCCTCGTTTCTCTCCCTGGGAGCCCAGGCTCGATCTTCAATGAGCCCGGAGGCACAAATCATGCCTCGACAAATCATGCCTGTGTCGCAAAGCCGGATCAACATATGGCGGCGCGGGTCGCCAATGCCAATTCCGGACACCCCCGCAAGCGCACCGCCGTGCGCCCCGATTTTCAAGCCTGCGCTTGATCCGGCAGCCGTTTTCGCCAATGTGTGGGGGCCGATCAGCACAGAGGACGCCTCATGACCGCCCCCGCCGACCCACGCCTCCAGGCCCGCAGCGACCTGGCCTGGGCCATTGCCGTGGGCGGCATCGGGGTAACCCTGTTCATGGCCGGCATGGCCTTCACCTGGTATTACGCGGCTGCGATCTTCCTGCTGTTCGCGGGCATGCTGCTCGGCGTTGCGCTCAACGCGATGACCAGCCTGCTCGGCCGCGTGCTGCCCTGGCCGCATCCGGCGCGGCTCGTCATCGTCTGCGTTGCCCTCGCGGCCGTGCTCGTCGGCATCGTCTTCCTCGGCGGCACCACCATCGCGGACCAGGCCAAGGTGCTGAGCGATACGATCAAGTCGCAGCTCGGCAACATCAAGGGCTTCCTCGACCGCAACGGCATCGACACCAGCTTCTTCGACTTCAACGCCGCGAGCACGGCCACATCAGCTCCTGACGGCGGCTCGACCACACCGACCCAGACGGCGTCCCATGGCCTGCCGGGCGGCCTGCCCTCGCCGAGCGCGCTGGCCTCCTCCGGCGGCGCCATCGTCAGCCAGACCTTCAAGCTGCTGCTGGGCACCGTCAGCGCCGTCGGCAACTTCTTCATCGTGCTGTTCTTAGGCCTCGCCTTCGCCGCCCAGCCGGCGGTCTACCGCAGCGGATTGCTTTTCCTGGCGCCGGCGAAGTACCGGGACCAGGCCACCGTGATCGTGGACCGCATCAGCTACACGCTGGAGCGCTGGCTGATCGCCCAGATCACGACGATGTTCGCAGTCTTCCTCGTCACCTGGATCGGCCTCGCCATCATCGGCGTGCAGAGCTCGTTCATCCTCGGCATTCAGGCCGGACTGCTGGCGTTCATTCCGACCGTCGGCGCCATCATCGCCGGCGTCATCGTGGTGCTGGCGAGCCTTGCCTCCGGCTGGGTCGCGGCGGTCTCCGCCTTCGTGCTGTTCCTCGGCGTGCACGCGATGGAGAGCTACGTGCTGACGCCGCTGATCCAGCGCCAGGCGCTGGACATCCCGCCGGCCACGCTGTTTGCGTTCCAGATCCTGCTCGGCATCGTGTTCGGCGTCTGGGGCCTGACCCTGGCGCTGCCGCTGATGGCGATCGCCAAGGTCATGATCGACTATTTCAAGAGCGACCGCCGCACCGAGGACGCCGCGGCCGCGATCTGAGAGATCGGTTGTGGCGGTTCAGCCGGCCGGCATCGCGGTCTCGACGAGCTTGGCCCAATAGCTGATCCCGTGCGGGATCACGTCGTCGTTGAAATCATACTCGGGGTGATGCACGCCGGCCCCCTCGCCGATGCCCATGAAGACGAACGCGCCGGGCCGCGCCTGCAGCATGTAGGCGAAATCCTCGCCGCCGAGCCGGGGCGGCATATCGGTGATGACCTTTTCCGGCCCGACGACGCTGCGCGCCACGTCGGCTGCGAACGCGGTCTGCTCCGCGTGATTGATGACGACCGGATAGCCCCATTCATAGTCGATCTCCGCCTCGACGCCCATCCCGCTCGCGAGCGCCGTCACGAGGCCCTTGAAGCGCTCGTCCATCAAGCGGCGGATGTCCTCGTCGAGCGTGCGCACGGTGCCGCCGATGATTGCGGTCTGCGGAATGATGTTGTCGGCGGTCGTCCCCGCGTGAAAGCGCGTGATCGACAGCACCGCGCTTTCGACCGGATCGACGTTGCGCGCCACGATCGTCTGCAGCGCGGTCACGATCTGCGCGCCGGCGATGATCGGATCGACGCATTTGTTCGGCCGCGCGGCATGGCCGCCGAGGCCCTTCAGGCGCACCTCGAAGGTGTCGGCGGCGGCCATCACGGCGCCGGTGCGCGTCGCGACCGTCCCGAGCGGCAGACCCGGCGCGTTGTGCAGGCCGTAGACCTCCTCGATGCCGAAGCGCTCCATCAGGCCGTCCTCGACCATGGCACGGCCACCGGCCCCGCCCTCCTCGGCCGGCTGAAAGATGACGATGGCCGTGCCGGCGAAGTTGCGCGTCTCGGCGAGATAGCGCGCCGCGCCCAGCAGCATCGCGGTGTGGCCGTCATGGCCGCAGGCGTGCATCCGGCCCGGAATGGTGGACTTGTGCGGGACGTCGCTGATCTCCTGCAGCGGCAGCGCGTCCATGTCGGCACGCAGGCCGATCACACGCTGCGACGGCTCGCGCCCGCGGATGACGCCGACGACGCCGGTCCTGCCGATACCGCTGACGACCTCGTCGACACCGAACGAGGCCAGCAGCTCGGCGACACGCGCGGCGGTCCGATGCACCTCGTAGAGCAGCTCGGGATGCTGGTGGAAATCGCGGCGCCAGACCTTGGCGTCTTCCGCCAGCTCGGCGGCGCGGTTGATGATCGGCATGACGGAGTTCCAGAAAATGAGGAGCACGCCATGGCGACGCGCATGTCATCTCATTGCATGTCGAGCCGCAGCAAAAGACAAGCCACATTCGCTCATGCGATGCTGCGCAGGCTGCATTGCCGCAGCGATGCGGCCGCTCGAAATGCCTGAGCTGATCCTGCTTATGATCGAAGACCGCTCAGCTCGCGCGCGAGGTTGGCCCGCGCCTTCTGGTCGAGGGCAGCGGCAAAGCCCGCATCCGGATAGATCACGGGGCGCCCCGCGAACCGCTCCAGCACGGCCGCGCGCCCGGCGCGGTAGGCGTCGTCCGGCACGTGCGCATATTCGCGCCGGATCGCATCCGCATAGGCGTCGTAGCCGGCCTCATCGGTGCCGAGAATGGCGAGATCGATCGAGACGAGCAGCGCGCCCAGCCGATCGCCGGGCGCGACATCGTGCGTCCGGGTCAGCCGGATCAGGCGTCCGACCTCGTCGCGCAGCTCGGGCGCGACGTGACGCTCGGCAAGGATGGCGCTCTGCTCCTCATTGTCGGAGCGCGTGGGATCATACACGACGTCGTGCCACCAGATCGCGAGGGTCAGGATCTCGCGGTCGCGGACGCTGAGGTCCGCGACGCGATCGAGCTGGGCCAGGCAGTCCCGGACGTGGCGAAGATCATGGTAGTGCCGTCCGGCGGCAGCGTAGGCTTCGACCAGATCGTCATGCGTCATGATGGTGTTCCGCGGCGAGCAGCGCTGGCGCGGCCTCAGCCGGCCGAAGTCAGCACCGTCTCGGTGTGCTCGACATCCGGAGGATTGGCAAAATACTGCCCGACCAGGCCGCGCCATTCGGTGAAGTTCTCCGAGCCGCGGAAATCGACCGTGTGGTTTTCGAGCGTCTCCCACTTCACCATCAGGCGGTAGCGCTGCGGCTTCTCGATCGATTTGTGCAGCTCGAAGCCGTGAAAGCCCTTGGAGCGGCCGAAAGCAGCGCGTGCTTTCGCGACCGCGGCCTCGAAATCCTTCTCCGTGCCCGGCTTGACGTCGATCTGGGCGATTTCCGTGATCATGTTTTGTCGGCCTCCCCTGGTGTGGGCCGCTTGTCTAGCCCAGACCTCGGGAGAGCGAAAGCCGCGCCTCAGCTGGACAACACCGCCTGTCCCGACTGCGGCAGGCTGGCAGCGGCGCGCTGGCGGCGGTAGCGGTCGAGCGACAGTGGCAGCTCCGCCGACGCTTCGACCCGGTTGCGCCCGGAACGCTTGGCCTTGTAGAGCGCGGTATCGGCGGCCGCGAGCAGCACGTCGAGATCGGTCCCGCCCGGCCCGCCGGCGACGCCGATGCTGACGGTGGTGTCGACCGGCTTGTCCTCGCACACCACGCCGGAGGCCGCGAACGCCTCGCGGACACGCTCGGCGGCGACCATGGCCTCTTCGATCGAACAGGGCAAAAGTGCTGCGAACTCCTCGCCACCGATCCGCCCCGAGAGATCGGTGAGGCGCAGATTGTTGACCACGACGTTTGCGAACAGCTTCAGGACCTCGTCGCCCTCGGCGTGGCCGAAGCGGTCGTTGATCGACTTGAAATGATCGATGTCGAAGATCAGCACGCTGACCGGGCGCTGCTCGCGCGCCTCGCGCTCGATGAGCTGCGCGGAGGACTCGGCAAAGCCGCGGCGGTTGAGCAGGCCCGTCAGCGGGTCGGTGGTCGCCGCGCGCTTGTGGGCGCTGACGATGCGCTCGGACACCAGCATGAAGATCACGAACACGGTGCCGACCGCATAGAGCACGAGCTCGATCGAAAAGATCGTGACCCAGGCCGCGGCGAAGGCGCCGTCGGAATCGCGCAGCATGTTGCCGAGCAGGATCGGCAGCATCAGCACGAAGCCGTGCATCACCGGCACGATCAGCGCCGGCCAGCGCTTGTGCAAGGTCCGCCGCCGCTCCTGCCACAGCTCGGCCGCAGTCAGCATGGCGTAGATCACGACGATCGCGGCGCCGATCGTCAGTCGCAGCGCCTGCGCCGACGCATCGAGCAGCATGCCGCTGGCGATCCAGACCGTCGCGCCGAGCACGAGCCCAAGCACGCTCGGCGGCTTGCCGTGGAACACGCGCGCGGCATTCCACACCATGGCGGTGGCGATCAGACCGATGGAGCTCAGGAACAGCGACACCACCTCACCATAGAGCTCGCCGATCAGCGTCCACAGCGCGATCGCGACGGCGCCGAGAATATAGGCCGCCCCCCACCAGCGCAGCGCCGGCGTGTTCTCCTGTCGACCGAAATGGAGCAACATGGCGCCAAGCAGCGCCGCGACCATGGTCGCTACGATGTCGAGCGTCATGCTATCAAGCGCCATCGATCACCTCGGTTGCTGCGGCGGCGCGGGAAGTCAGGGTTAGCGCGGCCTTATCGCGATCAACCTAGCGGGCGGTTTGTTGGAAAGAGGTTTGCCTGGGATGCCAAGTTTTCTCGAAAAGCCCGGCGCAACTCGTCAACAAATTGCTGCGCAAGAAATCTGCAAACAGGATTCAAAAATGCCGAGGCAATCCGCGCGACCGCCCGCCCAGATTGCACACGGCACACACCCCTTCATTGATAGTTGTGCGCCCCCGCGTGCGGAATCAATGGTTTCCCGTCCTGCGGCGAACACTCATCGAAACGATAAGAAACCTTCTCAAATTTGAGATCATCTCTCCCTAACACGTCCCGACCGCGGCGCGATCCGCCGCTCGAGGTGGGGACGAGGATGTCTTTCGACGACGATTCATCGAACAACAAGCCGGCCGCAGGCCATCATCCGTCGCGCGGTCCGGAGCCGATGCAGGGCGTGGACCGCCGCACGCTGCTGCGCAACGCGATGGGCGTTTCGGCGCTCGGCCTCGGCGCCAGCCTGCTGCCCGGCCAGGCGGCGCACGCGCATTGGCGCATGCATCATCACCACCATCACGTCACGACCAGTTTCGCGCTCGCCGTCCTTCCCGATACGCAGTTCTACTCGCGCTATGCAACGTCGGAAGAAGGCCAGGCCTATCAGCGCCAGTATGGCAGCACGCCCTATCCGGCGCAGACGCAGTTCATCGTCGACAACGCCGCGAAGTATCACATCCCGTTCACGATCCATCTCGGCGACGTCGTCGACCAGTCCAAGCATCCGCAGCAATGGGCGGTCGCCGACGCCGCGATGAAGCTGCTCGAGAACGCCGGCCGGCCCTATTCGGTGCTCGCCGGCAATCACGACGTGCTGTCGGCGCTGGAGTTCGAAAGCGCGACAAGCCAGAGCGCGGGCACAGATGCGCAGCGCGGCTCATCCGAGCCCTATCTCTCATGGTTTCCGACCAGCCGCGCGGCGAAGCAGCGGACCTTCCTGGAGCGCCATCCGACCGGCTGGCACGAGGCGCATGTGTTCCACGCCTGCGGCGTCAGCTTCATGGTGCTGTCGCTGTCCTGGCGCGCCTCGGATGATGCCATCGCCTGGGCGCGCAGCATGATCGCGCGCCATCCGATGCTGCCGGTCATCCTCGCCAATCACCAGTTGCTCAACATCGCCAATGACGGCACGAGCCCGCTCGAGGTCGCCTACGGCCAGTATCTCTGGGACAAGCTGATCCGCAGCAACGACCAGATCTTCATGACCCTCAACGGCCACTATCATGGCGGCGCGCTGCTGACGAAGATCAACGACTTCCACAATCCGGTCCACCAGATGGTGGTCGACTATCAGATGGCCTATCAGGGCGGCAACGGCCTGATGCGGCTCTACGAGTTCGACTTCACCCGCAACAAGATCGACGTCGCCTCGTTTTCACCGTGGGTGGTCGCGAAGCCGAAGGACAGCCTCAAGCAGTTCGACCGCGCCTGGCTGACCGAGGACAATCACGAGTTCACCATTCCCATCGACTTCCGCCGCCGCTTCGCCCGCTTCACCAATTTCTGCCATCTGCCGGCCTTCGCCGGCACGCCGATCCTGCCGCGCGTCAAGCAGGATCTCTACGCCAACTACACCGAGGCGCCCGAGCCGGTGGTGGTGCCGCCGGCGAACGAGCAGGACTATCCGCTGATCGCCGAGACGGTTGCGCATTGGCGGATCGCCTCGTCGGCGATCGGCAAGGCGGTGGCCGCCGGCACTGCACTGCCGGACCTCACCGCCGCCAACCCGATGCAGCGCGCCTCGCTCACGGGCGCAGCTCAAGTGGCTGACGTCGCCTTCACCGCCGACAAGCATCGCCTGTCCTCGGCGCCGGGCAGCATGCAGTTCCTCAACACGACCAAGCAGGGCGCCGGCCGCTTCAGCTGGTTCACGACCGCGGCCAACGCGCCGATCAACGCGGCAACGTTCGCATCCGGCTATACCGTCGAAGCCTTCATCAAGATCGATCCGAACTGGAAAGCCAGCGACCACGCCTGGTGCAACATCCTCACCCGCTTCGGTAACCGCGGCTGGCTGCCCGGCTATGCCGGCGGCGACCCGGAATCGCCGCCGATCCTGTTTGCGATCTCGAACCTGCGCGAGGTGCAGTGGGAGATCGTGCCGTCGAGTTCGACCCAGCAGCCGCAGACCGATTGGTCCGGCGAGATCATGCTGAACACCTGGTACCACCTCGCGATCGTCAACGATCCCAAGGACAATTCGACCGTGCTCTACATCGAGGGCGCGCCGGTCGTGCGCAGCGTCATCGGCGGCAACGGCCTCGCGAGCGTTGCGGCGAGCCAGCCGTGGGCTCTCGGCTGCGGCTGGTGGGATCGCGCACCGTCGGACGGCTTCATCGGCAGCATCGGCGAGGTCCGCGTGGTGTCGAAGCCGCTGGCACCGAACCAATGGCTGACGGCGCGCCGCGCCAGCGCCTGATCCGCACAGGCTTCACGCAAAGCAAAACGGGCGCCCGCGAGGGCGCCCGTTCGTATTTGAAGCTGATGGATCCGGACGGAGCCGGAGCCAGGAGATCAGCGCTTCGAGAACTGGAAGGAGCGGCGGGCCTTGGCCTTGCCGTACTTCTTACGCTCGACGACGCGCGAGTCGCGGGTCAGGAAGCCGCCTTTCTTGAGGACGCCGCGCAGCTCCGGCTCGAAATTCGTCAGCGCCTTGGACAGGCCATGACGGACCGCACCGGCCTGGCCGGACAGGCCGCCGCCGGCGACCGTGCAGATCACGTCGTACTGGCCCTTGCGGGCGGCGACGACCATCGGCTGCTCGATCATCATGCGCAGCACCGGACGAGCGAAGTAGACCTCGATGTCGCGGGTGTTGACGGTGACCTTGCCGGAGCCCGGCTTGATCCAGACGCGGGCGACCGCGTCCTTGCGCTTGCCGGTGGCATAGGCGCGGCCGAACTTGTCGACCTTCTTCTCATACTTCGGAGCGTCCGGAGCCGTGACGGCGCCCTTGAGCTGCGACAGCTGATCGAGAGACTGGATGCTTTCGGCCATCTTATGCGGCCCTCGTGTTCTTGCGGTTCAACTTGGCGATGTCGATCTTCTCGGGGTTCTGCGCCTCGTGCGGATGATCGGGTCCGCCATAGACACGCAGATTGCCCATCTGCACGCGGCCGAGCGGCCCGCGCGGGATCATGCGCTCGATGGCCTTCTCGATCACGCGCTCGGGGAAGCGACCCTCGAGGATCTGGCGCGCGGTGCGCTCCTTGACGTGACCGACATAGCCGGTGTGCTTGTAGTACACCTTCTGCTCGCGCTTGCGGCCGGTCAGGACGGCGTGCGCGGCATTGACGATGATGACGTTGTCGCCGCAGTCGACGTGCGGCGTGTAGATCGGGAGGTGCTTGCCGCGCAGCCGCATGGCGACCAGCGTAGCGAGACGGCCGACGACCAGACCCTTGGCGTCGATCACGACCCACTTCTTCTGGACCTCGGCCGGCTTTGCCGAAAAGGTTTTCATGAGAGATATCCGTGACAGGGAGAATGCGGCGCGGATGACGCGCCGAACTGGTCGCAGCTTCTAGAGAAGCGCCCCGCATTCGTCAACGCCATCGGCGCAAAATTACGCCAACGAAAACATGGGGTTATAAATATGGTGCAATAATACCCTCGAAAACCTCACGCATTCGGAATGGAATAGGTAGCCGTGACGTGGGCGATCGGATCAGGCGATTCCCCTGACAATAGCGCGACTTCGCCGACCGCGAGCCGCTTGCCGAGCTTGAGCAGCCGCGCCTCGGCCAGCACGTCGGCGCCGGCCGCGCCCTTGCGCAGGAAGTTGATGTTGAGATTCGTGGTCACGGCAAGACCGACCGGGCCGATCGCCGACAGCAGCACCACGTACATCGCGAAGTCGGCCAGCGCCATCAGGGTGGGCCCGGAGACCGTGCCGCCGGGACGCAGCATGCGCTCGTTGAAGCGCTGGCGCATCCGGCAGCTCCGGCCGTCGGCGCTCTCGATGCTGATGTCGCCGCCGGTGCGGAAGGCCTGGGGAAATTCCGCGTGCAGGAACGCTTCGAGTTCCGCGATGCTCATCTTCGCCGTCATGTCTCCCCCTGCTCTGTCGCGTTGCCTTCTGTTACATTAGCCGCGATCCAGCGCCCAAACGGAAATCGCCAACCGGAAATCGCAATGTCCGCCCCTGCCCTCGCCAATGCTGCCGACGCGCCGATCCTTATGCGCGAGATGGTCGGCCCCGTCGCCGTGCTGACGCTGAACCGCCCGGCGCAGCGTAACAGCCTGTCGGAGCCGCTGATCGCGGAGCTGCATCAGGCCCTGGCCGAGATCGGTGCCGACAAGGCCGTGCGCGCCGTGGTGATCGCGGCCAACGGCCCGGCGTTCTGCGCCGGCCATGACCTTAAGGAGCTCACCGCCCGTCGCAGCGATGCCGATCGCGGCCGCGCCTTCTTCGCCAAGCTGATGAACGCCTGCAGCGCGATGATGCAGGGAATCGTGCATCTGCCGAAACCCGTCGTCGCCTCCGTGCAGGGCATCGCCACCGCAGCCGGCTGCCAGCTGGTCGCGAGCTGCGATCTCGCCGTCGCCTCCGAGCGCGCGTCGTTCGCGACGCCCGGCGTCGACATCGGCCTGTTCTGCTCGACGCCGATGGTGGCGCTGTCGCGCAACGTGCCGCGCAAGCAGGCGATGGAGATGCTGCTGACCGGCGAGCCGGTTCCAGCTGTGCGTGCCCGCGACATCGGCCTGATCAATCGCGTGGTCACGGCCGGAACGGAACGCGACACGGCGATTGCGCTGGCACAACAAGTCGCGCGCAAATCCGCCTATACAATCAAGCTCGGCAAGGAAGCATTCTACCGCCAGGCTGAGATGAGCCTTGCCGACGCCTATCGTTATGCGGCAGAGGTGATGACGCAGAACATGCTCGCCCGCGACGCGGAAGAAGGCATCGGCGCCTTCATCGAGAAGCGGACTCCGACCTGGCGGGATGAGTGACGCCCGCCGCTCTCTCCTCCGTCATTGCGAGCGCAGCGGCGTGTCGGCCGAAGCCTGCAAGGCGAAGGCGGACGCAATCCAGAGTTCCACCCGAGCCCCTGGATTGCTTCGTCGCGGAGCCTGTCATCGGGCCGCGCGTTCGCGCGGACCCGTTGGCTCCTCGCAATGACGGCATCAATAACTTCGTCATTCCGGGGCGATGCGAAGCATCGAACCCGGAATCTCGAGATTGCTGAACTCAGCTCGGGATTCCGGGTTCGCCCTTCGGGCGCCCCGGAATGACGATGCCCGATATAACTAATAGAAACGTGCCCCATGAATCACGACACCTATCCCGACGACTACATCCGCGGCATCCTCAACGGCGTGAAGGTGATCGCGATGGTCGGCGCCTCGCCGTCCGAGATCAGGCCGAGCTTCTTCGCCTTCAAATATCTGGTGCAGCGCGGCTACGACATGATCCCGGTCAATCCCGGCCATGTCGGCAAGAGCCTGATGGGCCGGCCGTTCGTCGCCTCGCTCGCCGACATCGGCCGTCCCATCGACATGGTCGACATCTTCCGCAGCTCGCAGCACATCATGCCAGTGGTCGACGAGGCCTTGAGGCTGTCGCCTTTGCCGAAAGTGATCTGGATGCAGCTCGGCGCGCGTGACGATGCGGCGGCCGAAAAGGCCGAGGCCGCTGGGCTGAAGGTCGTCATGAACCGCTGCCCCAAGATCGAATATGGCCGGCTGTCGTCGGAGATCTCCTGGATGGGTGTCAACTCGCGCACCATCAGCGCCAAGCGCGCGCCGATCCCGACCCAGGGCATGCGGCTGTCGCTGAACCGCACCAGCGTCGGCGGCGGCACGACGGCAGCGGCCGACCGCGCCGCGAAGGACAGAAGCGATCCCTCCTGACGCATCTGCGAAAGGATCGTGTCGCGACGACGGCGCGACACAGCAACGCATTTCAAATCCGACTGATTATCGCCGCCAGCCTTGACGGCATCTTGCCCGGTGGCAAATGTCCTCCGCCGGGATGACGCGGAGGCGCACGACGGCGCGCTATTGACACCGTCTCCCATCATCGATCCCTGCATCAGCCGGCGCCGCTGCGCGAGGGATCAAGCCAAGAGGAAACATCATGACCGACCGTGCCCCGGGATTTGCCACCCTCGCCATTCACGCCGGCGCCCAGCCTGACCCCACCACCGGCGCGCGGGCGACGCCGATCTATCAGACCACGTCGTTCGTGTTCAACGATGCCGACCACGCCGCCTCGCTGTTCGGGCTGCAGGCGTTCGGCAACATCTATACCCGCATCGGCAACCCCACCAACGCCGTGCTCGAGGAGCGCGTCGCAGCTCTCGAGGGCGGCACCGCCGCGCTGGCCGTGGCCTCTGGCCATGCCGCGCAGGTCGTGGCGCTGCAGCAGTTGCTGTCCCCCGGCGACGAGTTCATCGCCGCGCGAAAACTCTATGGCGGCTCGATCAACCAGTTCACGCATGCGTTCAAGAGCTTTGGCTGGAACGTGGTGTGGGCCGACACCGATGACGTCGCGAGCTTCGAGGCGGCGGTGAGCCCACGCACCAAGGCTGTATTCATCGAGTCGATCGCTAATCCCGGCGGCACCATCACCGACATCGAGGCGGTCGCGCAGGTGGCGCGCAAGGCGGGCGTGCCGCTGATCGTCGACAACACGCTGGCCTCGCCCTATCTGATCCGCCCGATCGATCACGGCGCCGACATCGTGCTGCACTCGCTGACCAAGTTCTTAGGCGGCCACGGCAACTCGATCGGCGGCGTCATCGTCGATGCCGGCACCTTCGACTGGGCCGGCAGCGGCGACAAATATCCGATGCTGACGCAGCCGCGTCCCGAATATCACGGCATCCGGCTCCACGAGACGTTCGGCAATTTCGCCTTCGCCATCGCCTGCCGCGTGCTGGGCTTGCGTGATCTCGGACCGGCGCTGTCGCCGTTCAACGCCTTCATGATCCTGACCGGCATCGAGACCCTGCCGCTGCGCATGCAGAAGCATTGCGACAACGCCAAGGCCGTCGCCGAATATCTCAGCAAGCATCCCGGCGTGGCCTCGGTGAACTACGCCGGCCTGCCCGAGGACAAGTATTACACGCTGGCGCGCAAATACTGCCCGAAGGGCGCCGGCGCCGTGTTCACCTTCTCGCTCAAGGGCGGCTACGACGCCGGCGTCAAGCTGGTGTCGAACCTGAAGCTGTTCTCGCATCTCGCCAATGTCGGCGACACCCGCTCGCTGGTCATCCACCCGGCCTCGACCACGCACAGCCAGCTCGACGACGCCGCCAAGATCAAGGCCGGCGCCGGCCCCGACATCGTCCGCATCTCCGTCGGCATCGAGGACAAGGAAGACCTGATCGCCGACCTCGAGCAGGCGCTGAGCGCGTAAGGCGCGTTTCGCTCTACGGATCGCGCCGCGCATCGGCGTGCGGCGTGACGAGCGCATCTCTCACCACGTCATGGCCGGGCTTGTCCCGGCCATCCACGTCTTCGCCCCGGCAATGACGACGTGGCTGCGCGGGCCGTCGCCGCGCCGAAGGGGCTTCGGCCCCGCAGGCGGGACAAGCCCGCGCATGACGAGTAACTGACGGCTGAGACAGCAAGCGGCCCCGAAAACAAAGAGAGCGCGGGCGGCCCCCTGGGCTTCCGCGCTCTCCTTCGTCCCACGGCCGGGCCGTTGCCGGCTTCTCGGACCGCGCCCTCGTTAACTCCAGGTGATCATCTCATCAGCTGCAACAGGCGCGCGTGCATCTGGCCGGCCAGTGGCAGCGCGGAGGCCGCGATCAGCCGGCTTGCCGACAGCGCCTGCAGTCCTGCGGCGCCCTCGTCGATGGCAGCGAGTTCAGCGTTGACTGAGCCGGTCCGTGATTGGAGATTTTGGCGCGCCGACGCCGAAAACATGATCACCGACATGCTCGAAACCTTCTGGTCTGAGACTCTGATGAAATGCAGCAGAGATTTTCGCGCCCGGACGCAGCGGCCGGGCTGCATTCGGCCGACCTTCAAAATCGCCGGCAGCAGTAAGCTTGCACCCGCAGAACTTAACAAAAGCTGAAAATGCCCGTCCTTCTACGGATGATTGCAGCCAACTGTCGGATGCCGGAAGGATTTCGTTAACCATACCCGGCTCATCCTGCCGCCCGTGGAATCGCCTTCCGGACCCGCGTGAAAGCAGCGGTGGATGTATCGCGAAGCGCCGACGCCACCCGAACAGAAGTCGAGGAGAGCAGGATGCGAACGTTGGTGATCATGATGCTGCTGGCGGCCATCGCGGCGAACGGCGTCGTGCTCGCAGCCGACCTGCCGGCCGTCCACGACAAGATCGTGCACATCAAGGCCCGCCGCGCCGTGAGAGCGCCGCCGCCGACGGTCGTCGTCGTCAGGGACCAGGACTCGCTGATCTCCCCGATGTGGCCCTCGACGCCGCTGCTGTTCGGCCGCCAGGAGCTGCCCGGCTATTACGGCCGCGCCTTCTCCTACGACTACCAGGGCCCCTATTACGGCGGCGAAGGCTACACCAACTACATGTTCCGCCTGCCTTATGCCTGCGGCGTGTATGGGTATTGCTGAGCGGGGTGCCGTTGGCATGCAAGTAGCCCGGATGAGCGAAGCGACATCCGGGACGACAAGAACGAGGTCCGCATACCGCCAAGGCTCGTACGGATGACCGCAATAGACGCCTATTTTGCGTAGGCACCGCCATAGCGCCCCGCGCGGATGCTCGCCAGGATTTCGGCTTCACGCTGCTCCTGCGCGCGGGCGGACTCGAGCAGTTCGGATGCGATCGCCGGCGCGAAAGCGACCACTCCGTCGGCGTCGGCAACCACGATATCGCCTGGCGTGACGATCATGCCGCCAATCGACACCGGCACGTTGATCGCACCCGGACCGTTCTTGTAGGGGCCACGGTGATTGACCGCACGCGCGAACACGGGGAAGTCGGAATTCATCAGCACGCCGGAATCCCTGATCGCACCGTCGACGACGATCCCGGCCGCGCCGCGTTCCCTCGCGATGGCGGCGATGATCTCGCCGACCAATGCCCGCGTCTCGTTGCCGCCGCCATTGACGACGAGGACGTCGCCAGGCGTAATGAGATCGAGCGCGCGATGAATGAAGAGATTATCCCCCGGCGCCGTATTCACGGTCAGCGCGATCCCGGCCATCGGCGAGCCCGTATAGAATGGCCGTAGACTGGCTGCACCAGGCAACCGCTGAAGGTTGTCGCTGATCACGGCCGTGGAAACGCTCTTGAACGCGGCGACGACCGCCGCATCGATCGGCGCACCAGGCTGCGCTTGTCCCTCACCCATTTCTCGCTCCCCGTCTTGCACAGTCCAGAGCGTCGCTCGATGGCGCCCCGACTCGGCAGTGTAGGACTCGTCCTGAATTCAGAAAACCGATAAATGGAGATATCGATCCATCTCTTTTTTGAATGCGAACATGGTCACCCTGAAGCAGCTAGAAGCTTTGAACTGGATCGCGGAGCTCGGCACGTTCGAACGCGCCGCAGCCAAGCTGAACACGACGCAATCGGCGATCTCGAAGCGCATCCAGGAGCTCGAGGCCTCAGCGCGCGTTCCGCTGTTCGATCGCAGCCAGCGCGGGGCTCGTCTGACCGAACGTGGCGAGCAGATCCTTGCTCTTGGCCGACAGATGTTGGCGTTGCAGGACCAGATCCTGGAGTTGAAGGACGGCCGGCAGTCACCGGCGCGCCGTCTGCGGCTTGGGGCGACGGAGCTGTCAGCGCTGACATGGCTGCCGCGTCTGGTTTCGGCCATTCGCGAAGCCCATCCGGCGGTGATGATCGAGCCTGAAGTCGAAACCTCGCGAAGCCTCTACGATCGGCTGATCGAGGGCAGCCTCGATCTCGTCGTCATCCCGGACGTCTTCTCTGACCCGGAGGTGACGTCGCTGCGGCTTGCCGAAGTGCAGAACGTGTGGACGGCGCGCCCCGGCCTGGTCAGATCGCGCCGGAGCCTCGATTTCGACGAGCTTGGTCATCATACGATTCTGATGCAGGGCCGTCGCTCGGGCTCCGGCCTCTTCGTCAACAAATGGCTCGCGGCCAACGGCGTCTCCTTCAAGCGCGCCATCTCAGTCGACAATCTGACTGCGCTGGTCGGGCTCGCCGTGGCCGGCCTCGGCATCAGCTATCTTCCGCAACGCTGTTTTCGTCCTCTCTTCGAGCAGAAGAAGCTGGTCATCCTGCCCGTCAAGCCGACGCTGCCGGCCGTGCCCTATGCGGCCATGTATCGCAACGACAGACCCTCGGCCTTCGCGGCCGCCGTAGCGGATCTGGCGCGCCAGACCTGCGATTTCGGCCGTCAACTCGAAGGTTAGACCGGACAGGTGAACCCGGCGACGACGCCCGGCGCGGCGATCCATCACCTCCAGGAATGAGAAAGAAGGCGGTTTTATCCCTTTTCATCCAGGCCGGAGGCAGCGAGGCTGCATCGCCGCTGCGCGTGCAACGCTGCACGCGCAAAGAGGATTGCTGCGAGGAGAGGTTTTGATGCGCATTTGGGGACTTCTGCTGACGGCAGCGCTCGCTGCAAACGCCGCCGGCGCCGAGGAACTGACGGGCACGCTCCAGAAGGTCAAGGAGACAAACAGGATATCGATCGGCTTCCAGGAATCGTCGGTGCCGTTCAGCTATCTCGACGGCAACCAGAAGCCGGTGGGCTACGCGCTCGACATCTGCGCCCGGATCGCGGAAGCGGTCAAAAAGGAGCTTGGGCTTCCTAACCTCACGATCGAAACCGTCCCGGTGACGTCATCCAATCGCATACCGCTGATGACGAACGGCACGATCGACCTCTTGTGCGCCTCCACTACCAACAACGCCGAACGCCAGAAACTCGTGACCTTTGCCAATACGCACTTTCTCAGCGCCACACGCTTTGCGGCCAAGAAGTCGCTCTCGCTCCAGACGATCGACGACCTCAGGGGAAAGACGGCCGTCGCGATCGCTGGATCGACCAACATCGCACAGCTGAACAAGGTCAATGTCGAACGCAAGCTCGGCATCAACATCGTGCCGGCCAAGGACCAGGCCGAAGCGTTCCTGATGCTGGAGACCGACCGGGCTCAGGCCTATGTGCTCGATGACGTCCAGCTCGCGGTCGCCATCGCGCGGTCGAAGGACCCGGCGGCGTACATGATCAGCAGCGACGCATTCTCCAAGCCCGAACCTTTCGGCATCATGCTGCGCAAGGACGATGCGCCGTTCAAGGCCATCGCCGATCGCGTCACGGCCGAGCTCTATCAGAGCCCCGCCATCGAGGCGCTCTACAAGAAGTGGTTCGAGTCACCCGTGCCGCCGACCGGGATCAACTTCAACTACCCGATGCCGGCCCCCTTACGCGCCGCGTTCAAGTCGCCCAGCAGCAGTCCCGACCCGGACGCGTATGCGCCCGATTGAAGCTCGCGATATCCGTGCCAACAGCAACGGCGGAGATAGCCTCATCCGCCGCAGTCGCCTGCGACGGACGGCCCTCGGCTATTGCCAAGATCAGCGGCGGCGGCGCTCCTGATATCTATTTCGCCGCCTTGATCCGCGCGATCTCCTCCTTGAGGAGCGTCGCGACCAGTTCGTCCAACGACGAGCCGCACTCGGCGTTCGAGAAGTCGTATTCGTTCTTCATTGGTTGAGAGCAGCTGTGATCTTGTTGATCCGCGCGCCAGTAACTCACTCCGCGGCCACGACGCGCACGTCGAGCTGCACGCCTGTCTCTGCCTGCAACACGCCGATCACGCCAAGCAGGTTCTCGGCCGTGGGATTGCCGGATGGCCCTAACATGCGCATCAGGCTCTTCGACGGCCGCCCGAGCGCGTTGCTCAACGCCTCGAAGCCGATCGTTGCGTCGATTTACGCACGCAGGCCGGCGCGGCCGTCATCGGCCTCTCCGCGCAGCAGCGCACTCACGGCTTCCTGGAACAACGCCTCGCGAACGCCGGATCGCGGTCCGCGCGCGCCCGAACCGTGTCGCGGAAGTCTGGTCGCGAAGGCATCACGAGGTGCTCGCAGAAGCTCCCAAAGAGCTATTTCGCAGCCTCGATCCGCTCAATATCCTCCTTGAGAAGCGTGTTGACCAATTCGGTCAACGATACGCCCCGCGCGCTGGCCAGCCCGGTCAGGTGATCGAGCACATCAGGCTCGAGATGCACCGGAGGCAGCATTCGCGCGCCCTTGCGAAAGAACTTGCCGCGTTCGGCGTTCGAGAAATCGTATTCATCCTTCATCGGATCACCCATTCTCGTAGGAGCGGATTTCGCGCCGGGTCGGGCGACGGACAGAAATGATGCGGATCGCTGCGCGGTCTGCCGATAGCTCCGTGTACGTATGCACGACCAGCAGTAGCTCGTGCGCAATATTGCGTCCCATCGTAACCCATCGTTCCTCGCCTGCGCCAGATCCGTCATCGAGACGCGAGAGCGCCAACGGATCGCTGAAGATGCTCATCGCCCGCTCAAAGGCAACGCCATGCTTGCGCAGATTGCTCTCTGCCTTGGCCGGATCCCAATCGAACTCGAATTGCATGGTCCGCCCCACCCGGCGATGTCCGCGACACGCCACGCTTGCCAAACGACGCAAATCAGCTTATGTTCTCTTTTTGTTCCTGTCCAGCCGAGGGGCGCTTCCGGATCGTCCAGTTGCGTAGGGCAGGAATGCGGTGGACGTGGCGGGCCGTGCGTGGACGAAAGTCTGCGCGGACGAGCGGCGTGTCACGGACGGCGAAATCGCGTGGTCCTGGCGCCCCGACGCTGGCGCTAAGTCTCGTGTCGGTGCTCACGCATCGCATGAGGTGACGGGGGCAAGACAGCCCGGTCCCCGGGGAGATCGCGTATAAGCGTTAAAACCATCGCGCGGGGAAGGCCGGGTGCTTTCGGCCGTACCTGTGGTGACCGCCGCGTGCTTTTTTCTTTGCACGCGGGCCATGGGTGCCGGCCAGGCATCCGGCCTTCCCTGCGCCCTCGCGTGTTTTCGAGGGTGAAACGATCGGCAAAGCTCGGCGCGATAGCGCGCGAGGATGAAAACTGATGTCTCCACGTCATTGCGAGCGAAGCGACTTGTCCGCCGAAGCTCGAAGAGCGAAGGCGGAAGCAATCCAGAGTCGCGCGGGACTCTGGATTGCTTCGTCGCCTTCGGCTCCTCGCAATGACGGAAGAGAAACTCTACCCCACCTGCCCCGCAGCCACCGCCGCCTGCGGCACGGCGACAACAGCCGTACGCCGCGGCGACAGGCGTTCGGCCTGCAGCACGGCGAACGTCAGCACGATGATGGCCGTGCCCTGATGCAGCAGCGCCAGCGAGATCGGAACCAGCGCCAGCAAGGTGAGAATGCCGAGCACCGCCTGCACAAAAATCGCGGCGAGCAGCCGGTGGGCGCCGCGCACGACCGCGCGGCCGCTGCCCGTGCGCATCACGTCGAAGGCGTGCCACGCCGCCAGTGCCAGCAGCGTATACGCCGTCATGCGATGCATGAACTGCACCGTCAGATCGTTCTCGAACAGGTTGATCCACCACGGCGAATGGATCCACAGATTGGCCGCCTTCGGGATCAGGCCGCCGTCGATCTCAGGCCAGGTGTTGTAGACGAGGCCGGCGCGCAGGCCGGCGACCAGCGCGCCGAGATAGAGCTGCACGAAGGTGACGCCGACCAGCATCCACGCGGTGAGCCGCAGCCGCGCCGGTGCCGCGGTTTCCTCGCGCGACGCAAGCCGGCGCAGGGTCCAGACGATCGACGCATAGATCAACAGCGCCAGCGAGAGGTGCGTCGCGAGACGGACCGGCGCCACCTCAGTGCGCTCCGTGAGGCCGGAGGCCACCATCCACCAGCCGACCGCGCCCTGCAGCGCGCCGAGGCTGAAGATCAGCCACAGCCTGCGGCCGAGCGGCCCGGAGACGGCGCCGCGCCACAGGAACCACAGGAACGGCAGCAGGTAGACCATGCCGATGACGCGGCCGAGCAGCCGGTGGCTCCACTCCCACCAGAAGATGGTCTTGAATTGGTGCAGGGACATGCCGGCGTTCATCTGCCGGTACTGCGGAATGGTCTTGTAGGCCTCGAAGGCGTCGGTCCAGGCCTGCTCCGACAGCGGCGGCAGGGTGCCGGTGACCGGCTTCCATTCGACGATCGACAGCCCGGATTCGGTCAGCCGCGTGGCGCCGCCGACCAGCACCATCAGCGCGATCAGGCCGGCCACGACGAGCAGCCAGATGCGGATCGCGGCGAGATCTGTGGTGCGGGGAACCGTGGTCATGGACGTTGAACGCTCGATTGAACCGGGGCTGACAGGCCCTTATAATCCCGAGGAAATCGCGCGCAAGCCGTGCCGCCCCCAGCCGAGGCTGACAATCCCGTCATGACGATCCGCACCCGCAAACTGATCGGCGCCGTCGCGCTGCTCCTGCTCGCTTTCGCCTGGTCGATGATGGGCATGGTGATGGCGCAATTCCCTCTGATCGCCAATTCCGGCTGGCTGCAGGCGGTGTATTACGTCGTGGTCGGCATGGGCTGGGTGCTGCCGGCGATGCCGATCGTGAGCTGGATGCTGCGCCCGGATCCGGAGCGGCAGCAGGGCTGATCAGCCGAGATCGAGTTTCGGCTGCGGCGCGGATTTTTCCCGCGGCAGGGTGATGCCGGCCATCAGCACCTTCAAAGCGCGCAGCGAGCGCGAGCGGCCGTCCCAGGCGATCCGCGGCAGCATGTGCAGATGGGTGCGGCCCTCGCTCTGCACGACGCCTGGCATCGTCGAGGCCGCGCTGACGAAGCCCGCCTGCTCGGCGAGCACAACGTCGCTGCGGCGGAACGAATAGCGGTCGCCGAACGGATACGCCATGTGCCGGACCGGGCGGCGCAGCGCCGTCTCCAGCACCGCCTTGCCCATCGTGATCTCGCGCTGGGCGTCGGCATCCCGGAGATTGGCGAGCACGGAGTAATGCACGGTGGCACTGCCGATCGTGACGTTGGGGTCGGCGGCGAGACGGGCGATGTCGGTCCAATCCATCGCGGACTCGCGGCTCAGGGCGGCGAGATCGGCCGAATGGCGCGCGCAGAGGTCGCGGATCGCGATCGACAGCTCGGCCGGCGGCAGCTTGCGCAGCCAGCCTGCGAGATGGGCGAACAACTCGTATTTTTCAGCCGGCGTGACCACGTTGAATCGCTGTTCCCGATGGTCGATCACGAGGCTGATGCGCGCCTCGCGCGCGATCACGGCCTCCAGCGCCAGCCACCAGGCCTCGCCGAGGCCATCGGGGAAGGCCGGGGGCACGTAAGCGGTGAACGGCACGCCGTGGCGGGCGAGCACGGGATAGGCATGCGTGATCACGTCCTTGGAGGCGCCGTCGAAGCTCAGGCAGGCGAAGCGACCGCTTTCGGGCAGCCGGACCGACCGGTGGCAGGCCTCGTCGAGCGAGACGATCTCATAGCCCCAGCGCTTCAGCGCCCGGATCACCTTGTCGAGGAAAACGGGCGTGATCTCCGCGCACTTCAGCGGCTGAAACGCCCCCTTGCGCCGCGGCCGCACCCGCTCGAACCGCAGCACGGCGCCGGCGCCGCCCGTGGCCCGCGACGCGAGCAGCGTGCGTCCGCTGAAATAGGCCAGCTCGAGCCGGGCGCTGCGCAGCCACCTGTTGTCCGACGACAATTCCCGCGCCCCTTCCCCGAATCCCACTTGAAACCAGACCGTCCGCGCCCACCTGATGCTGTCAGACCATGGCGCCATCGCGTCATGATCACCGCCATCCGATGATAGCGATCGTCCGCCGTCAAGATCGCGTGGCCGCTGCCGATTTGAACAGGTCTTTGTTTGTGCCATTCCCGATTTGGGACGAAGTCATTGCCATTACCTTTTGTTGAGACTTCTTTGCGAGGGTCTCCCGACGTCAAGCAACAAAATTCCACGACAACGCGAGCTGCGCGATGACCATGGCCGCCGTGATCGAGAGCCGGACGGCGCAGGCGCCCGCGCGGCGACTGCCGTCGGGGCTCGCGCGGGTCGACATCGTGTCCGATCTGGCTGCCGCCGAGCCGGTCTGGCGCGCGCTCGAAGTCCCCGAACATGTCTCGACGCCCTACCAACGCTTCGACCTGCTCGGCGCATGGCAGCGCGACGTCGGCGCGCGCGAGCATGCGACGCCTTTCATCGTCATCGGGCGTGATGCCGAGCAACGCCCGCTGCTGCTGCTGCCGCTGACGTTGCGGCACGCCTGCGGCGTGCGCATCGCCACCTTCATGGGCGGCAAGCATACGACCTTCAACATGCCGCTGATGGATCGCGAATTCGCCACGCGCGCCAGCGCCGGCGATCTCGACGTCCTGCTCGCAGGGTTGCGCGATCGCGGCGGTGTCGACGTGCTCGCCTTGACACAGCAGCCGCTGCACTGGCGCGATCTCGCCAATCCACTGGCGCAATGGCCGCACCAGTCGTCGGTGAACGACTGTCCGGTGCTGTTGATGCCGCCGGGGGCTGCGCCGACTGCGCTGTTGTCGAATTCGTTCCGAAAGCGACTGAAGAGCAAGGAAAAGAAGCTGCAGGCGCTGCCCGGCTATCGCTACATGGTCGCGAGCAGCGACGCCGAGATCGCCGAGCTGCTCGACTGGTTCTTCCGCACCAAGCCGGTCCGCATGGCCGAGCAGAGGCTTCCGAACGTGTTCGCGGAGCCCGGCATCGAGGCCTTCGTGCGAAGCGCCTGCATGGCAAAGCTCGACTGCGGGCATCGCGCCATCGATATCCACGCGCTGCGCTGCGATGCCGAGATCATCGCATTGTTTGCCGGCGTAGCCGACGAGGCGCGCTTCTCGATGATGTTCAACACCTACACGCTGTCGGAGAATGCGCGCTGGAGCCCCGGGCTGATCCTGATGCGCTCGATCATCGATCATTACGCGCAACAGGATTTTCGCGCCCTCGATCTCGGCATCGGATCTGACGACTACAAGCGGATGTTCTGCAAGGATGACGAGCCGATCTTCGACAGCTTCATGCCGTTGACCGCGCGGGGCCGCGTCGCCGCGACGACGATGGCTGCGGTTGGACGGGCCAAGCATGCCGTCAAGCACAGCCCTGCCCTGTTCCGTCTGGCACAGCAGCTGCGCGGCGCGCTGCGAGCGCGTGGCGGCGCCGCCAAGGTGGACGAAAAGGCCGACGAGAAGGCCCGAGACTAGGCGGCGACGCCGCGCGGCCCCGGCTGGTTGCGGTTGGCGCCTCCGACCGGTGCCTTCAGCATGGTGACGGCGCCGAAGCCGACCTCGCGCAGCTGCTCGCTCATCTGGCTGCGCGCCTCGGCAGGCATGTTGGGATCGGGCACGACGATGGCGCGCGCGCCTGCGGTCAAAAGCTCGGCCGGCAGGTCGGAGGCGTTGCCGGCGTCGAGCAGCACGTGGTCGTAGACTCGCAGCAGCGCATCGATCGCGAGCGCGAGCCGCGGCGATTGCAGTTGGCTGCGGTCGGCGCCGGGGCGGCCGGCGTTGACCAGATGCAGCCGCGAGGCCTGGTCCTTGGTGATGATGGACGCGAACGATGCCTCACCCAGCATCAGCTCGATGAGGCCGGGCGCGGCCGGATCGACCGACACGCCTGCAAGCAGTTGCGGGCTGCCGGCGAGGTCGACCAGCACCGCGCGCGCCTGCGCTGCCATGGTGCGCGCGATCGCGAGCGCGGTGGACGTGACGGCCTCGCCGCCGGCCGTACCGAGCACGGTGACCTTGCGGGCGCCCTCGCCCGCGGCGAGCAGATCGGATGCGAGCTGCTCGAACTCGTTCATCGGCGGCGGCTTGACCGGTTCGGGCGGGACGGCGGCCACCGCTGGCGGCACGACCGCGGCGGGACGCGCCGCTGCAGTCGATGCCGACGCGGCAACGGCCGGCGCTGCGGCGACCATGGGCGCCGCGATCATCGGCTCGACCCGGGCCGCGAGCACCATGACATCCGGCATCGCGTTCGCCGCTGGGATCTGGCTCGCTGGGCGCGGCGCGGTCAGACGCAGCAGCTCGCCGGTGATGACCACGCCCGAGGTCAGCATCAAGGTCGCCAATGTGGCGATCAGCACGATCGGCAGCTTCTTCGGGTACGCCGGCGTGTTGGACAGCACCGCCCGCGAGATGATCCGCCCATCCGCGGGCGGGGTGTCGAGCGACTCACGGGTGTTCGCCTCGCGGTACTTGGCGAGATACGATTCCAGCAGGTCGCGCTGCGACTTCGCATCGCGCTCCAGCGCCCGCAGCTGGACATCGAGGCCATTGGTGGAGGTGGCCTGCTTCTTGGCCTGATCGAGGCTCTGGCTCAGCATCTGCACCCGCCCGTCGGCGATTCGCGCGTCGCTGTCGAGCGAACGCGAGATCTTGCCGGCCTCGTCGCGGATCTGGCGGTCGAGATCAGCCAGTTGCGCTTTCAGCTCCTTGATGCGCGGGTGATTGTCGAGCAGCGTCGACGACTGCTCCGCGAGCTGCGCGCGCAGATTCACGCGCTGCTCGGACAGCCGGCGCATCAGCTCGGAGTTGACCACCTCGGACGCCTCGATCGGCTGGCCGCTCTGCAGCATCTCCCGGATCAGCCGTGCCTTGGTCTCGGCATCCGATTTCAAGGCGCGCGCATTGTTGAGCTGGGTGTTGACCTCGCCCATCTGCTGGTTGGACAGCGACGTGTTGTTGGTCCCCATGAACGAATTCGACTTGGCGCGGAACTCCTCGACCCGCGACTCCGCCTCCTCGACCTTCTTGCGCAGCCCCTGGATCTCCCCAGAGAGCCATTGGCTGGCCGATTTCGCCTGCGCCTGGCGGGCATTCTGCTGAACTACGAGATAGCCATCCGCGATCGAATTCGCGACTTGCGCCGCAAGCGCCGGATCCTGCGACTGGAACTCGACGACGAGCACCCGCGATTTGTCCACGGCGTAAACGGTCAAGCGCTCGTAATAGGCGTCCATGACGCGCTCGTCCGGCGTCATGGCGAGCGGATCTTTCACGAGGCCGATCATCGCCGCGACCGACTTCAGCGGCGACACGCCCCGCAGCACGGGATCGAACTCTGACAGCTCGCCCAGCTTGTTCTTCCTGATGATGTCGCGGGCCAGATCGCGCGACAGGACCAGTTGCACCTGGCTCGTGACCGCCTCGGCATCGAGCGCCGTCCGCTCCTCGGTGCGCTCCCCGTTCGGCCGCACGAACACGTTCTCGCGGCCGTCGATCAGAATCCGCGCTTCGGACTTGTAGCGCGGTGTGATCATGTTGACTGCGGCAATCGACAGAACGAGAGCGAGCAGCGTGGGCAGAAGGATGAAGCCACGCTTTCGCGCCAGGGCACGACCGACCAGCCGGATGTCGAGATCGCCGGCCGGGCCGGGCTCCGCCGACGACGGCGAGCCTGTCACAGGTCGGGCGGAGGCTCCGTCAACCTGTGTCTTCTTGCCGGCACGCCAGAACGCCAACCGCATTATCCACTCCCGCGAGACCCGCGCCACGCCGCCACCATACGTGGTACAATTACACTCTATTAAGGTTGCTGACGGGTTAACCGGAGCGCCTGCAACCTCGCCCTATCGAACAATCGTCATCGTTCGCCATATGCTGCTCGTAACACGTGAGCTTGCGCCAGATCGTCACAATGCTGGTGCGAGCTTGCCTGGTAGTGACGACAAGTGAGACTTTGTTAACCATCAAGCCTCTATCGAGGTTGGAGCTATCGATATTCAGCGACGAGAGGCGCCCGTGCTTCCTCTATCCGCCAGTCGTCAGATCAGCTCGCGCAGCGGCGCCTGGCAAAACCAAGCGCAGGCCGAGGGCGCGGGCGAGTTCGACATGGCACCGTCGCAGAACAAACCTCTCAAAATCCTTCACGCGGTCAGAGCTCCCGTCGGCGGCATCTTTCGGCATATCCTCGACCTTGCCAACGGTCAGGTCGATCACGGGCACGACGTGGGCATCATCGCGGACAGCCTGACCGGCGGCGAACGCGCCGATGCCGCGCTGGCCCAGATCGCGCCTCGCCTGACACTCGGCGTGCACCGCATCCCCATTCATCGGGAGCCTTGGCCGAGCGACATTCTGGCACTGAGACGGTTTTATCGACTCGCCCGTACACTCGCCCCGGACGTTCTGCACGGCCACGGCGCCAAGGCCGGCGCATTCGTCCGCCTGCTGCCGCACCGGCCAGGAACGATCCGCATCTACACGCCTCACGGCGGTTCGCTGCACTACCCACGCGACACGTTCAAAGGCGCGCTGTATGGCCGGCTTGAACGTGCGCTGATGAACCGGACCGACCTCTTCCTGTTCGAGAGCGTATTCGCCCGCGATACCTATGAGCGCATGATCGGCCATCCTCAGGGACTGGTGAATTGCGTCTTCAACGGTGTCACTGCAGGCGAGTTCGACCCGATCGCACCAGCCCGGGACCAGACCGACCTGGCGTATGTCGGCGAGTTCAGGCACATCAAGGGCACGGATCTGCTGATCGATGCCGTCGCGGAGCTGCGCTCCCGTGGCCGCCCGCTGACGCTGACTTTGGGCGGCGACGGCGAAGAGATGACGAAACTCAAGGCTCAGGTCGAACGCCTCGGTCTTGCGGCCGCAGTACGCTTCATCGGCCACGTGAAGGCCCGCGACGGATTTTCGAAAGGGCGGCTGCTCGTCGTTCCCTCGCGTGGCGATTCCATGCCCTATGTTGTGATCGAGGCGGGAGCCGCCGGGGTTCCGATGATCGCAGCGAGAGTCGGCGGCATCCCTGAGATCTTCGGACCGCACGACGACGCGATGTTCATGCCGGGCAACGCGACCGCGCTTGCCGACGCAATCGCTGCCGCACTGGACGATCCGGCTACCACGCAACTGCGCGCCAAGGCGCTGCGCGAGCGGGTCTTCCAGCATTTCTCGCAGAAGGCGATGGTCGATGGCGTGCTCGACAGCTATCGCGAGGCGTTTACCAAGACCTGACGTCATTTACCATCGCTAACCGTTTCTTCCGATTTGGCCCTTAATCCCGCCGGTGGGGAATTTCCCCCGGCGCTATCAGCGCTTACATGACCACAAATACTAACAAACATAATCCGGGCTTGTACGACTGTGGAACCGATCAACGCTCGCTCGATGTTGGATGCTGCTGCGGCGACGGCCGCATCGACCGCCGCGGCCGGACGGCCGGCCGTTGAACGGCGTCGCCGCCTGTCGCCGGCGGCCCTCGCGGTCGCCAATCAGAAGGTCCACCGCGCCTACTCTCCAATCGTCCTCGCCGGCATCGTTCGCATCACCGATTTCGTGCTGCTGAGCGTCGTCGGCAGCGTCATCTATTTCGGCTACGTGGTTCCGCTCAGCGGCTTCCATTGGGAGTATCTCGTTGCCATTCTCGGCCTGGCCGTGACCACGGTGGTCTGCTTCCAGGCCGCCGATATCTACCAAATCCAGGTCTTCCGCGCCCAGGTGCGGCAGATGACCCGGATGATCTCGTCCTACTGCTTCGTCTTCCTGCTGTTCATCGGACTCTCCTTCTTCGCCAAGATCGGCAACGAAGTCTCCCGTCTCTGGCTCGCCGCGTTCTTCTTCGTGGGGCTCGGCGCGTTGATCGCCAGCCGCGTCGTGCTGCGCAACCTCATCCGCAGCTGGGCCAGACAAGGACGCCTCGATCGCCGGACCATCATCGTCGGCGCCGACCAGAGCGGCGAGGACTTGGTGCGTGCCCTGAAGGCGCAGGACGACTCCGAGATCGAGATCCTCGGCGTGTTCGATGACCGCAACGACTCCCGCGCGCTCGAGACCTGCGCCGGCGCGCCGAAGCTCGGCAAGGTCGATGATATCGTCGAGTTCGCGCGCAGAACCCGCGTCGACCTGGTGCTGTTCGCGCTGCCGATCTCGGCGGAAACCCGCATCCTGGACATGCTGAAAAAGCTGTGGGTGCTGCCGGTCGACATTCGCCTTTCGGCCCATACCAACAAGCTGCGCTTCCGGCCGCGCTCCTACTCCTATCTGGGCGCGGTCCCGACGCTCGATGTGTTCGAGGCCCCCATCACCGACTGGGACCTGGTGATGAAGATGCTGTTCGACCGGCTGGTCGGCGGCCTCATCCTGCTGCTTACGCTTCCGGTGATGGCGCTGGTCGCGCTCGCGATCAAGCTCGACAGCCCGGGGCCGGTGCTGTTCCGGCAGAAGCGGTTCGGCTTCAACAACGAGCGCATCGACGTCTTCAAGTTCCGTTCGCTCTATCACCACCAGGCCGACCCCACGGCGTCCAAGGTCGTCACCAAGAACGATCCGCGGGTGACCCGCGTCGGCCGCTTCATTCGCAAGACCAGCCTCGATGAGCTGCCGCAACTGTTCAACGTGGTGTTCAAGGGCAACCTCTCGCTGGTCGGTCCGCGGCCGCACGCCGTGCAGGGCAAATTGCAGAACCGGATGTTCGACGAGGCCGTCGACGGCTATTTCGCCCGCCACCGCGTCAAGCCCGGCATCACCGGCTGGGCGCAGATCAACGGCTGGCGCGGCGAGATCGACAACCAGGAGAAGATCCAGAAGCGCGTCGAGTTCGACCTCTACTACATCGAGAACTGGTCCGTGCTGTTCGACCTCTACATCCTGCTCAAGACGCCGCTGGCGCTGATGACCAAGAGCGAGAACGCCTATTGATATCGGGGATCCGGAGCGGGCAAACGGCCGCTTCGCGCGTGTGTCTGGCCGATCCCGCCATGCGTTGCGTATGAGTGTGAGTTCGCGATGGCCATGACGGCGGCAGCCGGAGAGTTCGCATCGAGGCCGATCGCCCCTCCGGGCGTCGTCGCCCTGCAGCGTGCGCTGGTCTGGCTGGTCGGGGTCTCCGGCGCCATCGTGTTCATCGAACCGAGCCCCTATGAACTCGTCACGCTCGCCTCCGCCGCGGTGTTCTTCGCGACCGGCATGAGGCTGCGCCTCGTCTTCCTGCCGCTCCTGCTGTTGCTGGTCCTGGTCAATCTCGGCTACACGATCAGCGCCATACCGCTGCTCGACGATTCCAAGATCGCGACCTGGATCGCTACCTCCTGGTACATGGCCTTCACGGCGATCTTCATCGCCATGCTGACGTCGGACGACACAGAAGCGCGGCTCGACATGCTCCGCCGCGGTCTCGTGATGGGCGGCGCGATCGCAGCCCTCGCGGGCGTCGCCGGCTATTTCCATCTGGTGCCGGGTGGATACGATCTCCTCACCCTGTATGGCCGTGCGCGCGGCACCTTCAAGGACCCGAACGTGCTCGGCGCGTTCCTGATCCTGCCGGCGCTGCTCGCGCTGCAGAACGTCGTGACCGCCCGCTTCGCCGCGACCTTGCGCGCCAGCTTTGCGCTCGGCGTGATGGCGCTCGCCATCCTGCTCGCCTTCTCGCGCGCGGCCTGGGGCGGCCTCGTCCTCACCGCCGCCTTCATGCTGGCGACGATGGTGCTCACCAGCCAGACGCGGGGCGAGCGCTCCCGCATCATCTTCATGACGTTGGCGGCCGCCGTGGCCGGCATCGTCCTGATCGGCGTTCTGCTCTCCATCGATTCCATCGCCGACATGTTCAAGCAGCGGGCAAGCTTCGACCAGAGCTATGACGAGGGCCGGTTCGGACGCTTCGGACGCCACATTCTCGGCGCCGACATGGCGCTCGACCTGCCGTTCGGGATCGGGCCGCTGCAGTTCCACAACTACTTCCCCGAGGACACCCACAACTCCTATCTGAACGCCTTCATGTCGGGCGGCTGGCTGTCCGGCATCTGCTATCCCGCGCTGGTGTTCACCACTGTCATTCTCGGCTTCCGCTATCTGTTCGTGCGCGTGCCCTGGCAGCGCACCTACATCGCAATCTTCGCAGCATTCCTCGGCACGGTCGGCGAAAGCTTCATCATCGACACCGACCACTGGCGGCACTTCTTCCTGATGCTCGGCACGATGTGGGGCATGATCGCCGCCACGCGCGCCCATCAGGCCGAAGCGAACCGATCCGCAGCGATCGGTGCGCACATCACCTCTTAATCCTCCACCGCAAACGTCAGCCCGGCATTATCCACCAGCCGCTTGATCAGGCTGTCGCGGAGCGCAGCGCCCGGGGTCCAGAATCCACCTTTCACGCCGGCGCCGTCGCGTAGCAGGCCGACGGCGCATTCACTGATCATCTTCGAGGTCGAACCGTAGCCGGGATCGCGGTTGCCCTTCACGGATGCGCGGACCTGGCGGCCGTCGGGGGCGATCGCGACGAAGAGAAGATTGTAGTAGCCGTTCTCGCGCTCCTCCTTCGAGGGACCCTCGCCCGGCTTCGGCGCGTTGGGCCCGGTTTTCTCGGCATTTGCCGCCATCACCTTCTTGGCGTTGGCCTCGCCCTTCTCGCCCGGGCCGGTCAGCACCATCTCGTCATAGACGAAGTCCTGCCCGTAGGGAAAACCCATCAGCATGTTGGAGCGGTGGACATTGCGGGTGTTGATCAGCGCCATCATGAACGGTGCCGTCCAGGACTGCAGATCTTCCTCATAGACGGGCTTGTTGCCCGACGGCTGCTTCGGGCCCTTGAAGCCGGGCGTCAGGGCGAACGAGTCCTTGAGGATCGCTACCAGGCTCAGATCCTTGGCGACCGCATCGAAGGTCGCCTTGGCGCTCGCCGCGGTGCCGCCCGAGAGCGTGCCGCTCATGCCGCGGACGCGGCCCTTCACGCGCGACGCTGCGGCGCCGAGCACCTTCTTGGCCTGCTGCTGCACGAAATAGACGCCGAGCTCGAACGGCACGGAATCAAAGCCGCAGGAGAACACGATGCGCGCGCCGCTCTTCTCGGCGGTGGCCTGATGCTTGTCGATCATCTGCCGCATCCACACCGGCTCGCCGCACAGATCGACATAGTCGGTGCCGGTTTCGGCGCAGGCCGCGACGAGCTCGTTGCCATAAAGCTGATAGGGACCGACGGTGGTCAGCACCAGCTTCGTCTGCGCCACCATGGCCTGCAGGGATGCAGGATCTGAGGCGTCCGCCGCGATCAGCGGCGTATCGGCAGGCGCACCGATCTGGTCCCTGACAGCCGCGAGCTTGTCGAGGCTCCGGCCCGCCATCGCCCAGCGCAGCGACGTATCGCCGCGATACTGCGCGGTGAGATATTCGGCGACGAGCTTGCCCGTGAAGCCGGTGGCGCCGTAGACGACGAGGTCGAATTTGGAAGACGTCATTCTTGTTCCCTAGATCTGCTGCAAATGAGTTGCTCCGTCATTGCGAGGAGCGCTTGCGACGAAGCAATCCAGACTGTCTCTGCTGAAGGACTCTGGATTGCTTCGCTGCGCTCGCAATGACGATCACCTATTTCTTCCCATACGACACGCTCATGCCGGCGCGGACATCGTTCTGGATGCCGTAGGGCGCGATCGGGTAGCGCAGGCCGTTCTTGGCGAGCTGTTTCATGCCGGTGATCGCCTTGGCGAGATCGGCCGGCTTGAGCGCCATCAGCATCTCTTCATCCGGCACGCCGCCATAGCGGCGCTCGGCGAAGCACGGCAGCGACAGGCTCGGCTCGCCGGTCTTCAGCGCGCGGCCCCAGGAGTCGGCGCAGGCGGTCTCGCCGACGACGCCCCATTCGAACTTCTTGTAGCCTGTATATTGCAGGCCGTTGATCAGGATGATCATCTGTCCCGGCGTCGCATAGACGAGGCAGATGTCCGGCGGATCGAGCCGGCCGCTCGACAGCGGGCTGACCGCCATGGCCTGGTAGCGGCCGAACGGCACGACGTCGAGCGCCTCCTGCCGCTTGCGCGCATCCTCGGCCGTGCCGTGCCAGACTCCGACATAGTTCTCGCCCTTGAGCCAGGTCTCGTCCTGCGGGCCGAGCCCGATCACGGCCCGGCATTGCGCGCCGACGAGATCGTCGCCGGTGATGCCGACGGTCCAGCCGAGCCGTGCGGCCATGCTGACGATCTGGTCGGTCGTGTGCACGGCGTTGGGACGGCGGATCTTCTCCACCGCCTCCATGTCGGCGACGCGGGCGAACATCTTGATGCCGATGACGGTCGTCTTCAGCCGCAGCAGGTTGTTGAGATCGGCGACCATGGCAACCAGATCCAGCCTGTCCGGCGCGCTCGGCTGTTGCATGTGGCGTTCCCCTCTGCCGCACCCATCGGATGGCGCGATCCGTGCGTTCGATGTCGGGCGCTTGTTAATGCCTTGCACCGGCCGAGGCCAGTATTTCTGCGCGACGCGCTCGCACGCCATACCATGATCCTTCTCGATGTCCCTAGAATCACTTATGAATTTTTGATCCTCGGACAGGGCCCCGCGATGAGCCAGCGCGACCGGAAAGATGGCGCGACAAGCGCGAAGGCCGGCCCCGGCGGAGCGCCGGTGCTGTCGCCGGCCGCGCTCTACGAGGCCGGGCTGCATCACCTCGGCGCCGGCCAGCTGCTCGATGCGCAGATGTGCTGCGAGCAGGCGCTGGCGGCCGACCCGAACCACGCCGACAGCCTCGCGCTGCTGGGCATCGTCGCGCTGCAGACCGGGCAGCACGACCACGCCGTGGCGTGGTTCTCGCGGGCCATCCGACAAACGCCGAAGATCGACTATCTCACCAGCCTCGGCTTCACCTTGAAGCAGATGGGCCGGCTCGACGATGCGCTCGCGGTGTTCGACAAGGCGATCCAGCTCAAGCCCGACGATGCCGAATTGTGGAAGCATATGGGCGGCGTACTGCTGGCGCTCGACCGCGGCGCCGAGGCGCTGCTGAGCTATCAGCACGCGCTGACGATCGATCCCGCCCACCGTGAGGCTGCGTTCCAGAGCGGCCTGCTGCTGCATCAGCAGCAGCGCTATGAGGAAGCCGCCCGAGCCTTCACGATATGCCTGACGCAGCAGCCCGACGACCTGCAGTCGCTGCAGATGCGCGCCCGGTGCGTTCGCGAGCTCAAGCTCTACGACGACTATCTGGCCGATTGCGAACGCGCGCATGTGTTGGCGCCGACCGAGCCGATGGTCTGCAACAATCTCGGTGATGCCTTCGTGTGCCTCGGCCGCAGCGCGGAGGCGCTGCCGTGGTTCGACCAGGCCCTGGCGTTGCGGCCGGACTTCGTTGAGGTGCTGCTCAACAAGGGTTTTGCGCTGCTGCAGCTCCTGCGTTTCGAGGATGCTGCTGCCGTCTACCGGCAGATTCTCGCGCTCGTCCCCGATCATCCCAAGGCGGCGTGGCAGCTCGCGCATATCGAGCTGCAGTGCGGCGACTTCGTCTCCGGCTGGGCCCGGCGCGAGGCGCGCTGGGCCATGCCGGATTTCTCGATCGACTATCCGCGCTTTGCCGAGTCCAAATGGCTGGGCCACGAGGACATCGCCGGCAAGACCCTCCTCATCGAGGAGGACGAGGGTTTCGGCGACACCATCCAGTTCGCCCGCTACGTGCCGATGGTCGCCGCGCGCGGCGCCAAGGTGATCCTGGTGGTGCGCGAGGCGCTGCGGCCGCTGATGGCCGGCATCGACGGCGTGACGCAATGCCTCGCCTACGCACCGGACCTGAAGCGGCCGGTCTTCGACATGCACTGCCCGGTGATGAGCCTGCCGCTGGCCTTCGGCACCACGCTCGATACCATTCCACCGCCAAGCTATCTCCCGCCACTGCCGGCCGAGCGCATCGCGGCCTGGGAGCGGCGGCTCCGAGCGCATGACCGGCTGCGGGTCGGTCTCGTCTGGTCCGGCAATCCGCATCAGGGCAACGATCGCAACCGCTCGATGCCGCTTGCGACCCTGCTGCCGCTGCTCGATCTCGGGGCGGATTTCATCAGCCTGCAAAAAGAGCTGCGGCCAGCCGACAAGGCCGTGCTGGCGCAGCAGAGCGGCATCCGCGACCTCACCGTCGAATTGACCGACTTCGTCGAGACCGCGGCGCTGATCTCCTGCCTCGACGTCGTCGTCACCGTGTGCACCAGCGTCGCGCATCTCGCCGCCACGCTGGGACGTCCGACCTGGATCATGCTGCCCCATCTCGCCGACTGGCGCTGGCTGCGCGATCGCGACGACAGCCCGTGGTATCCGAGCGCGCGGCTGTTCCGGCAGGACGCGAGCTGCCGCTACGAGCCGGTGGTCGAGCGCGTGCGCGGCGAGCTGGCGGCAAAGGCGGCGGGCTTCAGCAAGACGATTGCCTAGGCCGGTCCCGGAAACAGATCGTCGATGCGGCCGCGCAGGCGGTAGGCCACGAGCCCGACCCATTCGCGCACGGCGATGTCGGCGCGGCGCAGTCCGAGCAGCGAGATGCCGTCGAAGTCGAGCACGCGGCCGACGCGCCAGTCCACGGGATAGGGCTCGACCGGGAAGCCGGCCTTGCGGAACAGCCCCACCGAGCGCGGCATATGATAGGCCGAGGTCACCAGCAGCCAGCGCTCGCCCGGCTTCGGAGAGATCATCGCCTTGGAGAAGATCGCATTCTCGTAGGTGTTGCGCGACTGCCGCTCCAGCAACAGCCGCTCCTTCGGCACGCCGAGGCTGAGCAGGATCTCGGCGCCGACATCGGCCTCCTTGGCCTCTGTCGCGATCAGGTTGGCGCTGCCGCCGGTGAACAGGATGCGCGCATTCGGGTAGCGCCGCGCCAGCGCGGCTGCCTGGATCACCCGGTCGGCGCCCGCCACCGTCACCGGCATGCCGTACATGACCGACAGGTCGGAATCGACGGGACCGCCAAGCACGATGATGCCGTCCGGCGCGCCGCTCGCCGGGTCCCATTTCGGAAACCGGCTCTCCAGCGGATAGAGCATGAGGCTGCCGAGCGGCGTCAGGCCCACGATCGCCAGCAGCAGCATGGCAGACACCACGAGCCTGCGCCCCAGCACGGAAAACCGGGTCAGCATCAGGATCGCGCCGACGAGGCCCAGCGCGATCATGAAATTGGTCGGCAGTGCCAGCAGGCCGAGCGTCTTCGACAGCACAAAGAACATTGCGAGCTCCGGCGCGGAGTGAGGTGCCACGGCCGCCCTCATACACGACAGCGGCCATGCGTCGCCATCTCTCTGCGGCGGCCGGCGGATGCGCTATGCTCGGTCCCGAACCGGTACGAATGAGAGGACCATGGCCCATCACCATCTGCACGCGAGCCCCGAGACCTGCCATTGGGGCTTCTTCGAATCCCGGCTGAAGCCGGTGCTCACGATCGACAGCGGTGACGAGGTCACGATCGATTCGATCAGCGGCGGGCCCGACGTGGTGCCCGACACTAGCAAATTCCATGTGCCGCCGGAATTGTTCGACGTCCACGCCCGCAGCGAGCGCATGGTGCCCGGCCACATCCTGACCGGCCCGATCGCGGTCAAGGGCGCCGAGGTCGGCGACGTGCTCGAGGTCGACATCCTCGACGTCCAGCTGCGGCAGGACTGGGGCTACAATTTCATCCGGCCGCTGGCGGGCACCCTGCCCGACGATTTCCACGAGAGCCGGCTGATGAACATCCCGCTCGACAAGGACCGGATGGTCGGCAAGCTGCCGTGGGGCCTGGAGCTGCCGCTGGCGCCGTTCTTCGGCGTGATGGGCGTGGCGCCGCCGCCGGCCTGGGGCCGGATCACATCGCTGATCCCGCGGGCGATGGGCGGCAATCTCGACAACAAGGAGCTTAGGCAGGGCGCCAAGCTGTATCTGCCGGTGTTCGTGCCAGGCGCGCTGTTCTCCTGCGGCGACGGCCATGGCGTGCAGGGCGACGGCGAGGTCTGCGTCACCGCGATCGAGACCGCGCTGCAGGGCCGTTTCCGTCTCACCGTGCGCAAGGATCTCAAATTCGACTATCCGCGCGCCGAGACGGCGACGCACTACATGACGATGGCGATGGACCCCGACCTCGACCAATGCGTGGTGCGGGCGCTGCGCGACATGATCGTGCTGCTGGGCGAGAAGCGCAATTTGTCGCGCGAGGACGCCTACACGCTGTGCAGCCTCGCCGCCGATCTGCGGGTGACCCAGACCGTCAATGGCTCCAAGGGCATTCATTGCATGATCGCGAAGGCCGTCGTGCACGGGTGAGAAGACAGGGCTGAGCGTCGGGCCAAACACACTGCTGTCGTCCCTGCGAACGCAGGGACCCATAACCACCGAGCCAAGTCCTGACGAGAGGTGGCTGGACTTGCGCAAGCCAACTGCTCCCTGGGGTTATGGGTCCCCGCGTTCGCGGGGACGACGCCATTGATGCCGCGCGAGGGAGCGCATCGAACGACGCGTGACGTCGCGCTGCCGCGGCAGATCCTGCCCGGGTCATGCTGCAGCATCTCACCCTCTGAAAGGTCGGAGGGCGCAGGGAAGGCCAGGCGTCGGCTGACGCCCGCGGCCCGCCTGCGAGAAAAAATGCAGGCGGCAGGTACCACAGGTGCAGCCGAGAAACGCCCGGCCTTCCCTGCGCGATGGTCTTCACGCTTATACGCAGTCTGCCTGGTGCGCCGGGCTTGTTGGCCACCATGCGCGATGATGCGCTTTCGCGCACCACCGCGGGGACACCAGCATCGGGGTGTCAGCACGCTGCGACTTCACGTCCGCGCCGAGCCGTTCGTCCGCGCGTCCATAAGGACACGCTGCGGCTCCATCGCGGCCATCGCTCCCCGCCTCGCGTGTCGTGACGATCGCGCGCAACGCCCCTCCGGCTGAGACGGGATGGCGGCACTAAAGCACAATTTCCGGAAAAACGAAAGAACAATTTCTGGAATGACGAATTTTTTTTCGCAGTGACCGCGATGGCCGCCGCCTGCTCTGCGGAAATTTCAGCCAGGGTTCCCCAACCAGGCACCGTGGCACGACGGTGGTTGAAGAGACCATCGGACACCGCGGCTCACGCGAATCTTCTCGACCCGTGCTTCGCCGTCGGATTCCGGCCCCGGACTCGCCGAGCGGGCGGAGAGTCACCGTCGCGACCGGTCAGGTCCGTCATATTTCCATAAAATTCAATGCCTTAACCAGTTATCCCCAAGCCGCTGTACAACCTATTGGATTCCTAATAGAGTCTAAAAAGTTACTTTTCTGTACACCGGTTACGGACTAGCTTTTAGGCATGGCGACGGAAAAAGCCGAAACTGACCGCATCCCCGTAACCCTAGCCCTGGCAACCATCGGCTATCTCGAAAAGCTCGTGAAACAGGGAACCCATGGCACCAGCGTTCCGGGTGTCTGCAGAACGTTGATTGAAGAAGGCATCCGGCTCGCCATCAAGGATGGGCTGCTGTCGATTCGCGACAACGGACGGGCGTAAGCTAGGGACACGCAACGCGGACAACAGTTTTCGGTGCAGCCGTCGGCCAGGACGATCCAGGACGGATCAAACTTGGAAGCGACAACAATGCCCGCCGAACGACAGACACTCCCCACCTGGACCGAGGAACGGCTCCAGGCCCTGAAGCAGCACTTTGAGGCCGGGCTGACCTGCCGAGAGATTGCCGCCGAGCTCGGCGTCAGCCGCAACGCCGTGATCGGCAAGATCTCCCGCCTGGCACTGACGCGCGACAATGGCGGCGATTCCAGGCGCGTGGTCCGCGCCGAGACCACACGCGATGGCGCACGCCGTCCCGTGCCAAAGCTGCGCCGCCGCATCCTGCGCGCGGTGCAGAACGACCCGCCGCCTGTGATCGTCGAGGAGCCGGTCGGCACCGTCGTGAATGGCTGCTCGCTGTTCGAGCTCTCCAAGGAACGCTGCCGCTGGCCGATCTCGACGCCCGGCGCCGATGATTTCTGCTTCTGCGGGTCGAAGCCGATCGAGGGCTTGCCGTATTGCCCGAGCCATACGCGAATGGCGTATCGGGTGGCGTCGTCAAGGTAATGAGGGCGGCGTAGCAAAGATCCTACGGGCCTAATGGCTTTCACGCTTTGCCTAGTCTCCGCATTTTGCGGGGACGGTGCGGCGGCCTCGTCTCCCCTCCCCCTTGCGGGAAGGGGTCGGGGGTGGGGGTCCACGCGCGCTGAATTTCGTGAAGTACACCTTCGATGTTTCCCAGGACATCGCTGTTCCAGAAGCGCATCACCCGATATCCCAACGCCTCGATCTGCCGCGTGCGGGCCGCGTCTTCCTCCTGCTGCCAATCATGTTGGCCTCCATCAACCTCGATAACTAATTTGGCCTTGCGGCTGACGAAGTCGACGATGAAGGGCCCGATCTGAGCCTGACGGCGGAAGTGAGAACCGGCCAGATCGAGATCGTGGCGAAGACGTTGCCAGAGGATCCGCTCGGCCTCGGTGGGCTAGGCGCGCATCCGGCGGGCGAATGTTTGCTGGCGATCATCCATGGCGGAAAATCTCATCACACGCAGCGCGACTCTGACCGACCGGGTTGATCCCTGACATTTTGGACCGGGCTGATCCCTGACACTATTCGATCACTGCTGTGTTGTC